>CAUBTS010000140.1 GCA_958438955.1 uncultured Collinsella sp. | reverse complement strand
CGACCACCTGGCGCGAGCAATCGAACTGGTCGTTATCGACCGTTGAACAGAGCGGATGCTCCAGCATCGTAACGAGCACCGTCTGCATGCCGGGCAGCGGCTCGAAGGTGCCAAAGTCCGCCGGCATGCGATTCATGATCACGACCATACCGTCTACCGGCAGCGCGCTCATGCGTGACGATGCGCTCTCGAGGGTATAGGGGTGTCCATCTACTTTAGTGAGGGTGATGGCATAGCCATGTTTGTCGGCCGCGGCGGCAAAGCCCTCCATACGGTCGAGGTTGCCGGTACCGGTAATGTTGAACATGGCGACGCCGACGGTCTTAAACTTACCGCGGCGCAGCGATCGACCGGCAAAATTGGGGCGATACCCCAGCTCGCGCATGGCGGCACGCACGCGTTCCTTGGTCTCGGGGCGCACGCTGGGCGAATCGTGCACGGTGCGCGAGACCGTCTGCTCCGAGACGCCCGCGAGGCGCGCTACGTCTTTGACGGATACCGATTTTTTAACAGCGGCCATAGGTCGATCTTTCTATGTCAACGATGCCATTGGTGGCACCCTACGCAGTCAAATGAAACGTCTTCAAGTATATCTAACGCCTCCCCCACCATACGCTCACCACCCAAAACCTACCGTTCACCGACATTTTTGCTTCCCCGAACGGCTTTTGTCGACCAAATGTTAACGTTGCCATTGCGCAAACACAGAGCCACCGGGCGGCTCAAACGTTTACGCATAAGGAATCGACGGTTCGCAGGCACAGGAACCACCGGTTCGCGTCTTTTTTTGTGTCGCAAAATGGCAACGTCAACATTTTGGCAACCGAACGCCAAAAGCTACCATCGTTGCTAACCCACCGACTCTTAGGAGCATTGCATGGAGCAACTCATCGCCATCATCGAAAAGGGCCAGCCCTTTTTCAACGCGATCGCCCGCAACAAGTACCTCAAGGCGATCCGCGACGGCTTTATCTCCGTCATCCCCATCATCATCTTCTCGTCCATCTTCTGCCTGGTAGCCTCGGTCCCCAACATCTGGGGTTTCTACTGGCCCGATGACATCAACAACGCCCTGTGGAAGTGCTACAACTACTCCATGGGCATCCTGGCCATCGCCTGCGCCGCCACCACGGCCAAGCACTTCGCCGACGCTCAGAACCGCGATCTGCCCAAGAACAACCAGATCAACTTCATCTCGTGCATGTGCGCGGCCATCATCGGCTTCTTGCTCCTTTCGAGCGACACCATCGCCACGGACGCTGCCAGCGGTTTCAACACCACCTACCTTGGTTCCAAGGGCCTGCTGACCGCTTTCATCGCTGCGTTTGTGACCGGCATCATCTACAAGTTCTTCATTAAGCGCAACATCACCGTCAAGATGCCCGAGCAGGTTCCGCCCAACATCTCGCAGACCTTTAAGGACATCATCCCCTTCTCCGTCTGCATCACCGTCTTTTGGGTTTTTGACATCGTCTTCCGCGCTGCTTTTGGCTTCTGCTTTGCCCAGGGTGTCATCCAGGTGTTCCAGCCCCTGTTCACCGCTGCCGATGGCTACATCGGCCTCGCTGTGATCTACGGCGCCATGAGCCTGTTCTGGTTCGTGGGCGTCCACGGCCCCTCGATCGTCGAGCCCGCCATCGCCGCCGCTCTCGTTGCCAACATGACCGACAACCTGGCTGCGTTCCAGGCCGGCCAGCACGCTTCCGCTGTCCTGACCCAGGGTGCCCAGTACTTCGTCGTCTGCATGGGCGGCACCGGCGCCACACTCGTCCTGGTCTTTATGTTCTGCTTCCTGGCCAAGTCTCAGGAGATGCGCGCCGTCGGTAAGGCCGCTATCGTCCCCGTGTGCTTTGCCGTCAACGAGCCGCTGCTGTTCGCCGCGCCCATCGTGCTCAACCCCGTCTTCTTTGTCCCGTTTGTCTTTGCCCCGATCGCCAACATCTGGATCCTCAAGATCTTTATCGACTTCTTGGGCATGAACGGCTTTATGTACACCCTGCCCTGGACCGTCCCCGGCCCCATCGGCACCATCATGGGCCTGGGCTTCCAGCCGCTCGCCTTTGTGATGCTCGCCCTTATCCTGGTCGTCGACTTCGCCCTGTACTACCCGTTCTTCCGTGCCTATGACGCCCAGAAGTGCGCCGAGGAGGCCGAGATCTCCCAGGAGGAGCTCGCCGCCAAGAACGCCGAGAAGGCCGCCAAGCTCAACGACGCCTTCCAGGGCAAGGCTGACGCCAAGAGCGTTGCCGCCGGTGCTGCTGCCGAGGCCGTGAAGTCCGACGTCGCTCCCGCCGCCACCGAGGCCACGGCCACCAGCGACCTCAACGGCAAGCGCGTGCTCGTGCTCTGCCAGGGTGGCGGTACTTCGGGCCTTCTCGCCAACGCGCTGGCCAAGGCTGCCAAAGAGCGCGGCATCAATCTTGAGACCGCTGCCGAGGCCTATGGCAACCACGTTGACATGCTCCCCGACTTTGACCTGGTCGTCCTGGCCCCGCAGGCCGCCAGCTACC
>CAUBTS010000139.1 GCA_958438955.1 uncultured Collinsella sp. | reverse complement strand
CCAGGCCCGATTTTGCCTCTTGACAATGTCCTGCTCATATTAAAAGGAACGTCCCAAAGTGCCAACAACGGAAGCGCCGATGTTTTGGCAACGACAGCGAGCGGGCCGCATTTGAGACAAGGTGACGTGAAACGAAAGGGCGCTGACCTTCTGGTCGCGCCCTTGAAGTTGAACGTCAGATTGTCCAAATGCGGCCCGCGCAGCGTCGAGTCGTTACGCGGTTTGGTAAAACCGCGTAACTAAACCAACTTGAAGCCCTTGCGCTTGCCTACGGAGAGGGTGTCGCCCAGCTTGAGGGCGCTCGGATCGATGTTGTAGCTCTTGGGAGCCACGGCCTTGCCGTTGATCTTGACGCCGCCGCCGTCGATATCGCGACGAGCCTGGCCGGCGCTCGCCGAAAGGCCCAAGTCCTTGAGCAGGCCGGCGAGGTAGATCTGGCCCTCGTCGTTGACGGTCAGCTCGACATGCTTCTCGGGGAAGTCGGCAAGCTGGCCCTCCTTGAACACGCGGTCGAACTCGGCCTGAGCCTCGTCTCCGGCGCCGGCGCCGTGGTAGGTGTCGCACAGGTCGCGGCCCAGAGCGCGCTTGAGCTCATAGGGATCGGCAGAGCCGTCGGCCAGAGCAGCGTCGATCTTGTCGACCTCGGCCGGGGTGAGCGAGCTCGCCAGGCGATAGTACTTTCCAATCATCTCGTCGGGGATGGACATGGTCTTGCCGAACATATCCTTGGGGGCGTCGGTCAGGCCGATGTAGTTGCCGTAGGACTTGGACATCTTGCGCACGCCATCGGTGCCCTCGAGCAGCGGCATGGTGAGCGCGATCTGGGGCTCCATGCCCATCTTCTCCATGAGCTCACGGCCGGCGAGCAGGTTGAAGAGCTGATCGGTGCCGCCCATCTCCACGTCGGCCTTGATCTGCACGGAGTCGAAGGCCTGCATCACGGGATACAGGAACTCATGCAGGGCGATCGGCGTCTGAGACTGGTAGCGCTTGGTAAAGTCATCGCGCTCAAGGATGCGGGCGACGGTGAACTTGGAGCATACCTGCAGCAGACCGGCCAGGTCCATCGACAAGATCCAGTCGCCGTTGTGCACGATGGTGGTCTTCTCGGGATCCAGGATCTTCATAGCCTGGCTCACGTAGGTCTCGGCATTGGCCTCGATCTGCTCCTGCGAAAGCTGCGGACGCGTGGAGTTCTTGCCCGAGGGGTCGCCGATCAGCGCGGTGCCGTTGCCGATGATGAGGGTAACGTTGTGGCCCAGGTCCTGGAACTGGCGCATCTTGCGCAGCGGCACGGCATGGCCCAGGTGCAGGTCGGGGCTGGTGGGGTCGACGCCGAGCTTGATGTTGAGGGGCTCGCCCTTCTCAAGCTTCTTGCGAAGGTCGGCCTCGGGAACGATTTGGGCAGCGCCCGAGGTGATGATACGCATTTGCTCGTCAACAGACAGCATTGGGTATCCTCCTTTTGCTATAGCACCCTCACCGGATACGGCGGTGCTGGAAGTCCATAAACTCTCATATGATAACAAACTGACGCGACGCGGCACCTACGACAGGAAAATCCTCGTCCTGCCGCACGCGTCAACGGCGACCGGCAGACGCGTACCGTCACGTTCAACTAAATAGCGCGTTTGCTGACGGCGCGAGCAGTCACGACAATGGACCTGCCCCGTCGCATCCGTAGCGCAGACGCCCTCGGCGGTCAGCAGGCAGTGCTCGCACACCATGAGCTCGGGGCAATCGGCATCGACGGGGCCCAAAACACCAGGTTCGGCCGTCAGCTCGGCAATACGCTCCGCATCATTGCCGAGCAACTCGGCAGGCAAGTACACCCGCCCCACGCCAAGCCCGCGCAGCCAGGCGAGCGTAGTCCGGTTCGCACAGAACACCGGCGCCGCCACGTCAAACGTCACGCCCAGCTCGCGAGCGATCACCACCTGTCCCAGGTTGCGGCAGACGACGCGCCCGGCACGCTGCATCAGTGAGCGGGTCCGGTCAGCGTCACCCGTGCGGCACACCTCGTCAAGTACCACAACGGCGTCGGACAAATCGAGTTCTCCGCTCGGGTCGGCATCCATCAGCTGCCAAGCAAAAACCATGCGAGCGGGAACCGCGCACTCCACCAACTCCGTCGACGCACCGCCATCCACCGCAACGTCCTCAAAGGGCAGCACCTCAACGGCACACGCAACGGGCGCAATCGCATCCGCCTCGGCCCGCATGCGCTCCAACACAGCCGCCGTCTGATCCAACACGCCGGCGCTGCGAATCAGGTATACCTCGCAGCCCGTGTCAACCTTACGCTTGCAATGCACGACGACGCGCTTCCCCGCTGCGGCATCCACCGGGCAGGGCACCTGCGGCCAGCGCTTGGGCACATCGGAACGCGCGTCGGCACCCGGATAGAACCGAATCTCGAGCGTGTCACCCGCCGCCACGGCGGCATCGAGCTCGACGGTCACTTCCTCGTGGCCAACGGCCACCAGGCGTCCCACGCGCACACCTTGGTTGATCGCACGCTCAAAGCTCATAAGCTCGGCGCCCGAA
>CAUBTS010000138.1 GCA_958438955.1 uncultured Collinsella sp. | reverse complement strand
AAAGGAGCTGATATGTGCGATTGCACAGATCATAAGGACGAGATCCCTGCCTACGACGCGCAGGCCATTGAGTCCCGGTGGATGAAGGCCTGGGAGGACTCCAACCTCTTTGCCGTCGACACCGACGACAGCAAGCCCAAGAAGTACGTGCTCGAGATGTTCCCGTATCCGTCGGGCGACCTGCACATGGGCCACGCGCGCAACTACACCATCGGCGATGCCATGGCCCGTCAGGCCCGCATGCGCGGCTACGACGTGCTGCACCCCATCGGCTTTGACGCCTTTGGCCTGCCCGCCGAGAACGCCGCTATTAAGCACAACACGCAGGCTGCCGCCTGGACGTATAAGAACATGGACCAGGCGCTCGCCACGATGAAGCGAATGGGCTTCTCCTACGATCTGGATCGCATGGTCAAGACCTGCAGCCCCGACTACTACCGCTGGGGTCAGTGGATCTTTGAGAAGATGTGGGAAAAGGGCCTGGTCTACCGCAAGAAGAACCCGGTCAACTGGTGCCCCACCTGCAAGACCGTTCTGGCCAACGAGCAGGTCACCGAGGGCAAGTGCTGGCGCTGCGGCACCGAGCCCGAGAAGCGCGACCTTGAGCAGTGGTACTACAAGATTACCGAGTACTCTCAGGAGCTGCTCGACGACTTGGAGAAGCTCCCCGGCTGGCCCGAGCGCGTCAAGCAGATGCAGGCCAACTGGATCGGTCGCTCCGAGGGCGCCGAGGTCGACTTTACCCTGTGCGACCAGGATGGCGAGCCCATCGAGGGCGATGAGGGCAAGATCACCGTCTTCACCACGCGTGCCGATACGCTTTTTGGCGTTTCCTTCTTTGTCCTGGCTCCCGAGTACGCCGGCCTGCACGAGCTCGTCGAGGGTACGGAGTACGAGGAGGCCGTCACCAAGATTGTCGAGGACTCCAAGCATATCTCTGCCGTCGAGCGTGCCCAGGGCACCCTCGAGAAGCACGGTGCCTTCACGGGCCGCTATGTGGTAAACCCCGTCAACGGCGAGAAGGTCCCCGTGTGGGTTGCCGATTATGTCGTTGCCGACTACGGTACCGGTGCCGTCATGGCCGTTCCCTGTGGCGACCAGCGCGACTTTGAGTTCGCCCGCAAGTACGACCTGCCGATCGTACCGATCATCCTGGACGATGGCGATCGCGCTGCCGTCGAGGACAGCGGCGAGACCATCGATACCTTCCATGCCGAGACCGTCGACTGGGATTGCGCTCACGCTGCCGAGGGCACGCTCGTCCAGTCCGGCAAGTACACCGGCATGCGCGGCGGTAAGCACTCCGAGGGCGAGGCTGCCATCGTGGCCGACCTCGAGGCCATGGGCTGTGGTCGTCGCAAGGTCGAGTTCCGTCTGCGCGACTGGCTCATCAGCCGCCAGCGCTATTGGGGCAACCCCATCCCGGCCATCCACTGCGAGCACTGCGGCATCGTGCCCGTGCCCGAGGATCAGCTGCCGGTGACGCTGCCCGAGAACCTGGACCTGGGCGCCGGCGAGACCCTCGCCGAGTGCAAGGAGTTCTACGAGACCACCTGCCCGGTCTGCGGTCGCCCGGCCAAGCGCGAGACCGATACCATGGACACCTTCACCTGCTCCAGCTGGTATTACCTGCGCTATACCGACCCGCACAACACCGAGCTGCCCTTCTCCAAGGAAGCCGCCGACCGTTGGATGCCCGTCGATAACTACATCGGCGGCATCGAGCACGCCATTCTGCACCTGCTCTACAGCCGCTTCTTTACCAAGGCGCTGCGCGACCTGGGCCTGCTGAGTGTGGACGAGCCCTTCACCAACCTGCTGTGCCAGGGCATGGTCAAGGACGAGAACGGCGACACCATGTCCAAGTCCAAGGGCAATGTCGTGCCTCCGAGCTCGGTCATCGAGCCCTACGGCGCCGACACCATGCGTCTGGCGATCCTGTTTATCGCCCCGCCCGAGAAGGACTTCGACTGGGATCCCAAGGCCGTTGAGGGCGCCAACCGCTTCATCAAGCGCGCCTGGCGTATCGTTTGGCAGCTCGTCCAGTCCGGCGACGCCAACGTGACCTTCGACAAGTCCGCGCTCGACGAGGTTGCGATGAAGCTCTATCGCGAGCGTCACCGCACCATCGCCAAGTGCACCGAGGACTTCGATCGCGGCCAGTTCAACACCGCCATCTCGGCCGTCATGGAGCTCGTCAACGCGGCGAGCGCCTACCTCAACGCCACCGAGGGTACCGCCCGCGACAAGGCGCTGTGCTACGGCGTGGCTAAGGATATCGTGAGCGTCCTTGCCCCCATCTGCCCGTTCTGGGCCGACGAGCTGTGGCACGAGGCACTCGGCTGCGAGGGCAACGCCTACACCGCCGCCTGGCCCGAGTTCGACCTGGCCGAGTCCGTTGAGGACACGGTGCAGATCGTGGTCCAGGTGCTCGGCAAGGTCCGCGGCCGCGTCGACGTTGCCCGCGATGCCTCCAATGAGGATATGCAGGCTGCCGCCGAGGCCGCCGTCGCCAAGTGGCTCGAGGGCAAGACGGTCGTCAAGGCCATCTG
>CAUBTS010000137.1 GCA_958438955.1 uncultured Collinsella sp. | reverse complement strand
GGTGTTTCGGGCGGGGCGCGTTGCCATGCTCGGTACGCCCGAGGAAATCTTGACGCGGGCGGATGAGCTTGCGCAGCTCAACCTGGATATGCCGGCGTCGTGTCGTCTGGGCAGGTCGCTTCGTGCGAAGGGCGTGCCCGTTTGCGCGCAGGTGCGCGAGGCGGATATGGTCGCCGAGATTGCGCGGGTTTACGCCGAGCGGGGCGGGGCGGACGTCGCAGTGCAGCCTTCTGCATCCGATTCTCGTATGCTCGACAATGCATCCTTCGCGACTAACGAGGCGGCCGCATCGGAGCCCGTTATCGAGATTTCGCACCTCTCGCAGAGTTACTCGCTGAGCGCCCGCGAGCGCCGTCGATGGCGCAAGCGCTCGACCACTGCGGACGCATCGAGCAAACAAGCTCTTTGGGGCAACGATCCAAACAGCCCCTGGGCGCTACGTGATGTTTCGTTGACGGTGCGCCGCGGCGAGTTTCTGGGATTGGCGGGTCATACCGGCTCGGGTAAATCGACGCTGGTTCAGCATCTCAACGGGTTGATTCGTCCGCAGGAGGGAAGCGTTTGCGCGCTGGGGCTCGACCTATCAAGCAAGAAAGACGCCGCCGCGGTTAAGGCCAAGGTCGGCGTGGTGTTTCAGTATCCCGAGCGCCAGCTATTTGCCGAGACCGTGGCGCAGGACGTGGCGTTTGGCCCGTGCAACCTTGGCCTGCCAGAAGACGAGGTTGCACGCCGTGTCGCATCATCGCTTGCGCGCGTGGGCCTCGACCTTGCCGCGATAGGCAACAAGAACCCCTTTGAGCTTTCGGGCGGCCAGCAGCGCCGCGTGGCGTTTGCCGGCGTGCTCGCCATGGAGCCCGAGGTGCTGGTGCTCGACGAGCCCATGGCGGGGCTCGATCCGGCTGCGCGCAGGGATTTCCTGGGGCTCATCGATCGGCTCCATCGCGAGGGCCTGACTGTTGTCATGGTTTCGCATAGCATGGATGACCTGGCAAATTGCTGTGACCGTATCGTTGTGATGAACGAGGGCGCCGTGTTTGCCGAGGGAACGCCCGCGCAGGTGTTTGCGCGCGCGAACGAGCTCAAATCGATCGGCCTGGGCGTTCCTGCCGCCCAGCGCATGGCGCTGGCGCTTGCGCAAGCCGGTGTGCCGCTCCGCTGCGACAAGCTTTATACGGTTGAGGCGCTAGCCGACGAGTTGGCCGGCTTGCTGCTGGGCTGCGCGGACGTGCCTTTGAGGGTTCCGTGTCAGGCTGGTTCCAAGGCGCCCACGCGAGAGGAGGGCTGCTAATGGAGGCGTTCTCATTTGGCAGCTACTATCCCGGGGATAGCGCGGTGCATCGCCTGGATCCGCGTAATAAGTTGCTCCTAGGTTTTGCATTTCTGGTCACCGTGCTCACCGTCGGAAGCTTTTGCGGGCTGGTTCCGGTCGCATTTTTTGTCGTGCTGGTCTATCTCGCAGCCCGGGTGCCGTTGCGCCGGGTCCTATCATCGATGGCACCATTGCTGGCGATTGTCGTGGTGGTCGCGGTGCTCAACCTGTTTTCCGACCAGAGTGGCCGCATCCTGTGGCAGCTTGGCTTTTTGCAGGTGAGCGAGGGCTCGCTGCGTTCTGCGGCGTTTGTGGCGTGCCGCCTGACGTTGATGATGGCCGGCATGAGCGCCGTTACACTCACCACGCCGACGCTCGACCTCACCGCGGGCTTTGAACGTCTGCTCGCACCATTTGCGCGCGTGGGGCTTCCGGCGCACGAGCTCGGCATGATTATGGGTATCGCGCTGCGGTTTATGCCGCAATTTGCCACCGAGATGAAACAGACGGCCGATGCACAGGCAAGTCGCGGCGCGCGCGTGACGGGCGGTCCGCTCGGCGGTGTGCGCATGCTCGGCAGTGTGGCGATTCCGCTGTTCACCGGCGTGTTTCGTCATGCCGAGACGCTTTCGGCCGCCATGGATGCGCGCTGCTATCACGGCGAACAGGGACGCACGCGTCTGCATGCGCTTACGTTTGGCCGCGGGGATGCACTGGCCGCGGTGGCGATGGCGCTGCTGGTGACATGCGTTGTCGTTATCAATCTTCAACTCGTCTAAGCTCGATTCGAGCGCAAGAAAGGGGTCTCCATGACCGACATCGATCGCACGGCTCAGCTCGAGCGCGCCTGCTCGTATCTCAGGCGCATTCCGGCGTGGTATCTTGCCACGACCGATGCGAGCGACGGGCATCAGCCCCGCGTGAGGCCGTTTTCGTTTGCCATGGTCGATGACGGCAAGCTGTGGTTTTGCACGTCGCGCGACAAGGACGTATGGGCGGAGTTGAGCGCGAATCCCAAGTTTGAGGTATCGGGCTGGAAGCCGGGGGAGTGCTGGATCGTGTTAACTGGCGAGGCCGCGCTCGAGGACGATGCATTCGTGAGCGACAAGGTGCGCCAAGCGGGCTTTAAGCACATGGTGGGCATTGGCGAGCAACACGATAGCGCCAACGATGGCCGCCTTGCATTCTTCTCGGTCTGCAACATCGCCGCACGGTTCTGCGATATCGACGGCAGCGAAGAGCGCCTCGAGCTCTAATTTCCCAAATTGACTACCCA
>CAUBTS010000136.1 GCA_958438955.1 uncultured Collinsella sp. | reverse complement strand
ATCGCGCGCAGGATGCCAATCTCCTTTTTGCGCTCCAGCACGCTGATGTAGGTGATGATGCCAATCATGATGGAGCTCACCACCAGGCTGATACTCACGAATGCGATGAGCACCAAGCTGATGGTATTCACGATATCAGTCACCGAGCCCATGATGATGCCCATGTAGTCGGTGTACGAGATTGCCTGCTCGTCGTGGCCGGCGGCTTTGACCTGCTTGTTGTACGCATCGATATGGTCGAGTACGCGCTCCTTGGCCTCAAAGTCACGCGGGAAAATCTTGACCGAGATGGGGTCCGCCTCGTCCGCATAGCCCAGTGTGGCCAGATTGTTATCATAGGTGAGCTTCGAAGCCTTGGCATAGCTCATCATGAGCGAACTCAGGTCCTCGGCGTCCATGTTGAAATGGATGGCACGAGCAAAGGCGCTCGCATCCACGTGCATGGCGCTCGCCAGGTTGGCAAAACTCGAAGACATCTGCGTCGCCATCTGGTCCATAAGCCCCGCTGTGCCCGCCTTGAGCTGGGACGATACCGTCGACGCTATCTGCTCGCTGATTACCTTCATCACCTGATCCATAGCCTGCTGCAGATACGGAGCCAGCTGCTTTTGCACATAGTCGGTCATCGCCTGTTGCAGGCGCTCGGCCAGGGCATCGCCGCCGAGCGCCTTCAATTGAGCCAGGCATTGCTGGGCTGCGGCATCATTCTCAAGATACGTCGAGAATGCGGCAGCGAGCTTTGACGCGTCTTTAAGATCTTCGGGCGACAGCGCCTTAAACTGATCAGACTGCAAAAAGCCCTCAAACAGTTGGTTGGCAAGTATTCCCACCTGCTGCATTTGCTCGGGCGTGAGCTCCAGACCGTCAAAGATGACCGAGAAATCTGGGGCCGGTGCTTTTGCCATGATGTCGCTGAAGTCGATGTCCTTGCCAACGTCCGAGAGGTCAATGTCCAACCCGGATAAGTCGATACCAGAAAGGTCCATACCGCCGGCCGCACCCGAAAGCGCAGATGTATCGAACGAGAACGCGCTCTTGAGCGCCGCCTCGTCCACGCTGAACATGCTGCCCAGATCCACGCCTTGCTTGGCCTCGCCTTGCAGCTCATCGAAGGTTTTGCCCGTAAAGACATCCGTCTCGGGGTGGGCGAGTTGCTCCTGCACAATCTGCGAATTTGCGGCGCGCTCCATAAGCTGGCGAGTCAGTGCATGCGTATAGGCAATACCCGGAGACAACGCGCTCGCGTTGGCGGTCTCGTTAGGTCGCACCACACCCACAATGTGCACGTCGATACCGTCGGCAACCTTGGCCGTCATAAAGTCGGCATCGTCAGACATGTCAGTCCACATGCCGGTCTCTTCGATTTTGCGATAGGCATCGGCCGGCGACAGCACCTTAAACGTCGTGGACAGCGCATCGTCGTAGGTAAATTCGGTGCCGGTCTCGGGCGTTTCGACCCCACCGTCAGCCGTCATAGCGCTGTTTACCAGATCGTTGAGCTCATTGATATCCAGCGCGCCGATGCTGTAGAGCGTGTAGTCGCCCACCGTGCCACGACTCGAGAGCACCATTACGGCTTCGTTGGCGGACGTGGGCCAATGACCGGCGACGACATCGTACTGACTGTCGAGCAGGCTCTGGTCGTCGATCATCTCGTTAAAGACCGAGGTTCCCATGGATTCCATGCTCACCGTTGCCGCCGAGCTCGCGCCTCCGCTCATGGCCTCGGTCATGGCGTTGGGCACCAACCGGACAGGCTTCTCGTCGCCCTTACCCGCACGATAGACAACCGGCGATACACCGTAGCCGTACTGAATGGCGTTGACCTCTTTGTCGATGCCGTCGCCACCGGCATCGAGCCATGCCTTAAAGCTCGTCATGTCGTTGGACTTAACGCTCGCAAACATATCCTTTACGGCCGTAACCACGGGAATTTTATCGGTTCCCTTAGCCTTGCCGCCGGCACTGTCGACGGACGAATCCACGTTTTCAGGCGAGCCATCATCCGCAGTTCCCTGCCCGCCCATCATGGACGACAAGTCGTAATCCTGCTTGGAAATGGTGAGTGGGTAACTCGAGAGCGTATCCTCCTCGACCTTTTTGATGTAGCCGTTTACGCCGTTGGACAGCGCCAGAATCGCCGCGATACCGATAATGCCAATCGAGCCCGCAAAGGCAGTCATGGCCGTACGGCCCTTTTTGGTCATAAGGTTTCGGGCAGAAAGTCCCAGCGCCGTCACAAAGCTCATCGAGGTTTTGCGCGTAGGCTTGGCCTCGCGGCGCGCGGCGTCGGCGACATCGAAAGGATTGGAATCATCGGTAATCTTGCCATCCGCCAGGTTGACGATGCGCGTGGCGTACTGGTACGCCAGCTCAGGATTGTGCGTGACCATAATAACCAGACGGTCGCGCGCAACGTCCTTGAGCAAGTCCATGACCTGCACGGACGTTGTTGAATCCAGGGCGCCGGTCGGCTCGTCTGCCAGCACAATCTCGGGATCATTGATCAGGGCGCGGGCAATGGCCACGCGTTGCATCTGTCCACCCGAAAGCTGACTCGGGCGCTTGTTCACGTGCTCGCCCAGGCCGACTTTCTCCAACGCCTCGCGCGCACGCTGGCGGCGCTCGGCATGCCCCACGCCCGTGAGCGTGAGCGCCAGCTCCACGTTTTCCAAAATGGTCTGATGCGGAATGAGGTTATAGCTCTGGAACACAAAGCCGATGCGGTTGTTGCG
>CAUBTS010000135.1 GCA_958438955.1 uncultured Collinsella sp. | reverse complement strand
GCCTATGTGACGCAGGCCCGCACGCTTCGCGAACGCCGCGGCTCGTTTATCAAGATGGTTGTCGTCTCCGCCCTTGTCGCGGCAATCTGTTCGCGCCTTCGTGGTACAGTTGGTGCGCTTGGGTTTTCGATCTCTACGGGCCTTATGATCTGGGGCGTGGTCGATGCGGTCATGCTGACCAGTCAGATCAAGGTACTCGACAAGCGCGCGATGGATATGATGCGCGCCCGCGACGCTGCCGCTAAGATCGCTGCTGAGGCACAAGAACTGTAACGACGCCAGACTCGATGGGAAGGTCTAAAGATGGCACAGGATATGCAGGACGCCGGTAACGTCTCCGCCGAGCTCGACGCCATGGTGTGCGATCTGATCGGCGCGTTCTTGGACGACCTTGCCGCCGGTGAAAACCCTGGCGTGGTCGTGGCAATTGAGGACGCCGCTTCCAACCGTTATCTGGCGGCGCTCGACGAGGACGGCGAAGAGGCGTGCCTCGAGGCGGCCACCAACTTTATCTCCGAGCACAAGATGGGTCTTAAGGACGAGGGCCTGGGCCGTATCGCTCGCTATGCCATCGGCTACACCGGCTGCGTCGAGATTGACGGCGGCTATCACGATGCTCTGCTCGTTAGCTTCTTCGAAACCACGCTCGAGAGCGGTTTTTCGGCATATGTGCTGTATGAGGGCATGGGCGCCGGCGATGGTTTTATGTGGAGCGACCCTGAACCTGCAGGTGAGGAAACCCCTCTCATCTAAAATCGCTAAAATAAACGAGTTTTCGGTAAAAGGCTCAATATTCCCGCCGAGCGTTGCATTGCTGGGTGGGTCGCATACGCGTGCCGGTTGTATATAGATAGAAGATAGGGGAACTACATGCGCGTAGACAATCTGAGGAACATCGCCATCATCGCTCACGTCGACCACGGCAAGACGACGATGGTCGACAAGCTCCTGCGTGCCACGGACGCCTTCCGTGCCAACCAGCAGGTCGAGGACCGCGTCCTGGATTCCAACGACCAGGAGCGCGAGCGCGGCATTACGATTCTCGCCAAGAACATCTCTATCGAGTACAAGGACGTCAAGATCAACGTCATCGACACCCCGGGCCACGCCGACTTTGGCGGCGAGGTCGAGCGCGTGCTGCGTATGGCCGACGGCGCCCTGCTGCTGGTCGACGCCTTTGAGGGCCCCATGCCCCAGACCCGCTTCGTGCTGCGTCACGCTATCGACACCGGCCTTAAGATCATGATCGTCATCAACAAGATCGACCGTCCGGGCGCCAACCCCGAGAAGGCCTACAACGACTGCCTGGACCTCATGGCCGACCTGGGCGCCACCGACGACCAGCTTGAGTTCGCCATGGAGCACGTGGTCTACGCCAGCGCCATGAACGGCTTTGCCCGTCTTGACCCCAACGACGGCAACATGGACATGTACCCGCTGCTCGATATGATTATCGACGACATGCCCGCGCCCGAGGTTGACGAGAACGCCCCGCTGGCCATGCAGTGCGTGACCATCGACCACTCCAACTTCGTCGGCCGCATCGGTATCGGCCGCGTGTACTCTGGCGCCATCCACCAGGGCGACCAGATCCTGGTTGTCAAGAACGACGGCTCCAGCGCTACCGCCACCGTCAAGCAGCTCTTTACCTTCGACTACCTGGGCCGTACCGAGTGCCAGGAAGTCGGCGCCGGCGACATCGCCGCTGTCGTGGGTATCGACCGCACCGATATCGGCGATGTCTACACCGATCCCGAGAACCCTGTCGAGCTCGAGCCCATCGAGATCGACCCGCCGACCCTGTCCATCGTCTTTGAGGCTTCGACCTCCCCGCTTGTCGGCCGCGACGGCGACATCGTGGGCGCCCGTCAGCTCAAGGAGCGCCTGTTCAACGAGGCCGAGAACAACGTGACCATGAAGATCGAGGAACTCGAGGACAAGAGCGGCGTCGAGGTCTCGGGCCGCGGCATTCTGCACCTGTCCGTTCTGATGGAGTCCATGCGCCGCGAGGGCTTTGAGTTCCAGGTCGGCCGTCCCCGCGTTCTGTTTAAGAAGGACGAGAACGGCAACAAGATGGAGCCCGTCGAGCAGGCCGTCGTCGAGTGCCCGGACGAGTACTCGGGCAAGGTCGTTGAGGTCTTCGGCACCTCCGGCGGCATCATGACGAGCATGGATACCTCGGGCATCGTGACGCACCTCGAGTTTAAGATTCCGACCCGCGGCATCATGGGTCTTAAGAACCGCATCATGAACGTCACCCACGGCGAGGGCGTGTTCTACCACACCTTCCTGGAGTACGGCCCCTATGCCGGCGAGATCGGCAACCGCCAGAACGGCGCAATGATCTCTATGACCACCGAGAAGGCCGTTGCCTATGCCCTGGGTACGCTGCAGGAGCGCGGTCAGCTGTTTGTTGAGCCAGGCACCGAGTGCTACGAGGGCATGATCGTGGGCGAGCGCAGCAAGGCTGGCGACATGGTCGTCAATATCGCCCGTACCAAGAACCTGGGCAACCAGCGCTCCTCGACCTCCGATATCTCCGTTCAGCTGGTGCCGCCCCGCACCTTCTCGCTGGAGGAGGCGCTGGAGTACATCGCCGACGACGAGCTGGTCGAGATCACTCCCAAGAACATCCGCCTGCGCAAGCGTCTGCTCAACGCCACCGACCGCAAGAAGGCTGCCGTTCGCGCCGGCCAGGTCAACAAATAAGCGCTGGGCTTTATAGCGACTAACAAGAAAGGGCGTCGACCATCGCGGTCGGCGCCCTTTTTAATATGAGCAGGACATTGTCAAGAGGCAAAATCGGGCCTGGCCCCAACGAT
>CAUBTS010000134.1 GCA_958438955.1 uncultured Collinsella sp. | reverse complement strand
TCCATGGAGCCCTCGGTGGCACCCGCGCCCACGATGGTATGGAGCTCATCGATGAACAGGATGACCTTGCCTTCGGACTTTTGGACTTCCTTGAGTACAGCCTTCAAGCGGTCCTCGAACTCGCCGCGGTACTTGGCGCCGGCGACCAGCGCGCTCATGTCGAGCTCGATGAGGTCGCGGTCGCGCAGGGTGCTCGGCACGTCGCCGGCCACGATACGCTGGGCGATGCCCTCGACGATGGCGGTCTTGCCGACGCCCGGCTCGCCGATGAGCACGGGGTTGTTCTTGGTGCGGCGGGACAGGACCTGGATGGTACGACGGATCTCGTCGGTACGGCCGATGACCGGGTCGAGCTTGCCGGCGCGGGCAAGGTCGCAGATATTGCGACCGTACTGCTCCAGCGCCTCAAACTGGGTCTTGTCCTCGGCAGACGTCACGCGGTCATCGCCGCGCAGCTCCTCGTAGACCTGCTCGATGCGCTCCTTGGTCACGCCGGCGTCGCGCAGTACACGACCGGCCTCGCCCTTGTCCTCGGCAAGCGCCATCAGCAAATGCTCGGTCACCACAAAGCTGTCGCCCATCTTGGTGGCCTTCTTCTCGGCCTTCTCGATGACGCGGACGAGCTCGTTGGACAGGCCCATCTGCTGACCCTCGCCCGAAACCTTGGGCGCGCGGTCGATGGCATCCTGCGTGGAGCGTGCGAGCTGGGCCGGGTCGGCACCGATGCGCTCGATGATCACGGAGATATTGCGCTCGCCGGCACCGAGCAGGGCGGACAGCAGGTGAATCGGCTCCACCGCGCCGGCCTGCGCGTCAGCAGCCGTGCTCATGGCGGTCTGCAGCGCCTCGCGCGACGTCATTGCTAGCTTATCGATTCTCATGGAATCACCTCTCTTGGGGTGGCCGCCCTACGGGGCGGCTTCACGTTGTTCGAGAAGTATTGTTGCCAGCTTTGCGCGATCTTATACACAAATCTAAGTCTCTATATATAAGATTTTCTGAGTGATTGATGGATAAGGTACTGAAATGTCAGCCCGCCGCTGCCCAGGCGCACTCCCGTCTCGATCTGTAACATCTAGCAGCCATTTTTGATCCTAGATGTTACAGATCGAGAGAAAATGACCAGCGGCAACCGTTTGTCTCAATCTGTAACATCTAATCGGCAAATAGAGCTCTATCTGTTACAAATCGAGACGAACAGAAAACACCCGGATCAAAAATCTAAATCTGTAACACCAGGCCCACTTTTAGCGGCCAAGATGTTACAGATCGAGACAGACCGAAAACCACCACAAAGAGGGCAGGCACCTTTGTGGTGGTTTTCGGTCTCTACTCCTTCGCCGAACCCGTGCTTCCCGATTCGCCGCTCCAGGGCATCTCATCCTCGAAGAGCCATATACGGGCAGACCCACTATCGCGTGCAGTCTGCGGGTCGGGCAAGCAGGTCTGTTCATAGGCATCTTGGATACACTGACCCATAAAATCGTTGAGCTCGGCCTGGTCGCCCTCCATGACATAGGCTGCATCGCCGGCCATGATGTAAATACCCGGACCCTCATTGCCCTCGTAACCCGGATCGTACGAGACATCACATAACTTTGCGCCGTTTGCAGTGTCCAGCTCGATGGAAGAGTGGCATCCGCCAACCATGTCGTTCGCTTTTGCCCGATAGGACGCATATCCGTACCAACGCTTAAATGTTTTGCCCTTGAGTAGCTCGGACGCCCTATCGATCAGGCTTGTATCCGTGGTATAGCGCATGGCCCCAAGCTGAATACTCGGATAATTGCTAATACCCAGCACAGCCGGCTGCTCATCAAAATCAACGGTAATGGTCTCGGGCTTGTCGTCGCCGGTCAGAAGTTCGACAGATTGAGCCACAGGCTTGACCAACGGCTCCGTCACCGCAGCAGGTAGAAATGCCATACCGACAGCGCCCGCGCCAACCACAGCGATCGCAAGCGCCAAGACAATCAATCCAATACGGGCAGAACGGCTCACGGCAAAACACCCCACAATGCAAACCTTCGCCACCTGCACTAATGATACCGCCAGCTAACACTATTACCAAAAGAAGCCGCGCGCTCCTCACCACCACAAAGGGGACAGGCACCTTTGTGGTGGTTTTCGACGCTAACGGTCGACCATCTCGCGCCATGAGATTAAACTTGAATTGTTCTCTGAACATATCCATTTCTGCCTATCCTCAACAGATCTTTGTCTCGAGGAGCGCATATGAAGCCGTCTCATTCCACCGGCCGCAACGTCATCGCCATTCTCGCCATACCCATCGTGATGCTCTTCCTTATCGTCATCACGCCCTTTTCTTTTGGTATCGCCTCGCCCTTCGATCTTTGCGGGATGATCGACGCCGGCTCGCGTGCCACCTCGCTCTCCTTTGTCTGCCGTGGCGTGTTCTACGAAGATGCAATTCCCACCGGAAGTTGGCAGTCAAAGTTGCCACTGCTCGGTCAGATCGACGGATGCTCCCCCTATTTCTGCCTTGAACCTCAGACGCTAAACTATCTGATCGACGACCAGCCACTCGACTCCATCACCCTCGCCTACGACTACGCACCAAACACCGATGAGCGCCACATGAACCAAGTCCTCGACAAGCTGCTTGGACAGTGCGGGCTCACCGCGGAAGCCGGTCGAACCATCTATAGCAACCGGAAATTAAAGCGAACAGAACTCCGCCGTGTCGGAAAAATCAAAGGGCGAAACGGGGCCGCCTACTGGGATGCCTGGGCAACACGCGACAAGGGCGAATTCGGACACAGCACCTATATGGTCACTGTCTACACCAAAGACGGAATTAAGGACAATGTTGACGATTTCGCGTCATCCAAACTCGGCATCCCCAAAACAACCAAACCCGCCA
>CAUBTS010000133.1 GCA_958438955.1 uncultured Collinsella sp. | reverse complement strand
GGTCTTTCATGCAGCAGGGGCTCTCAATGTTTTTATGTCCTGCTCATATCGTCTGGTACTGATCAGCCGAGATCTCATTCCACTCAACAGGGCATGTATAAGATTGACCATTTGAATAATTGACCGAAATGCTGGACGGAAGCGCGGGAGCAATACCAGCTGCAGTCCATACCCATGAGCCATTACTGGTTGAACGGGGAACGTACACCTTGAGCACACCACTCACTTTGTACGGCTCCGCGAGCGTAATCCAATTGCCGTTCACGCTGACACCGTCAATCTGGCCGGTGATGGGAACTTCGGATTCTTCTGTCACCGTATCAAATGCCGCCTGCGACTTTTCGTCCCAATTAACATAAGCCGAGGTCTCGGTGCCATCCGACAGCTTTACCTTAACGCTCGAAGATTGGATCTGGCCGTAGTAATCGGCACCGACGTATTTTTCCAGAATCGGGTTGGCGTCGATCGACTCGACCGTAATGCCACTTTCGTTGCTCGTCTCTGTGACATCGGGGGCGTTTACTGCCGCCGGATCTACCACTGCCGGATCCGCCGTAACAGCTTCGACAACCACGCGCTGCTTGACCGTCTGCGTGGTGCCGTCGACGGTACCCTCAAACTCATACGAGCCGGCAGGCAGCTGCGCCAAGGTTACCGGAGCATCGGCGCCGTTCAGCTTCCAGGTGACGTTTTCCTGCTTGGTGGTACCGCTCTCGTAGGTTGCCGTTACAGTTTGGGGCAGCGTGGCGTCGGATCCCTCGGCAACGTGCAGCTCGTTGAGGTTGGCAAAAGAGGCAATCTTATCTTCACTCTGGTCTTGCGAGGTTGCCTGACCGGTGTCCGCAGACGCAGCAGCAGCACCCGTCGCATCGCTTTGCTCGGCAACGACTTGAGTGGTATCACCCTGCATCATCTCGGCGAACGCCTGCGGCGGCACCGAGCCGACCGTCATCGTCAGAGCCAGACCCGCGGTAATGGCCGCGTTGACATGCCTTCTGTTCATGTTTCCTCCCGACACGCTCAACGGACCAAACAGCACTGGTCCGATTGGCAAGTTAAGTTGAGCGTATCCTTCGCCGATGGAGGTTTGCAATATGCTACAGGTTAAGCGGCATAAATGATTTCGTAAACGGGCACCCAAGCGCAGCTAATTTGAGTTGCGGTGATATACGGACTGTTTGAGGCCTCTGGCTTGTAAAACAGTCCGTATTTCACCGCAACTGATGAGGGGATGGGTTAGCGGAGCAGGCCGGCTACTTCGCCGGCTAGGGTGATGGTGCCGGCGGCTACGAAAGGCTCGCCCGCAGCATCGAAGGCAGCGAGGGCCTCGGGCACGCTCGGGTATACGCCTGCGAGCTTATCGGCGTCCACAAGAGAGGCGAGCTCCTCTGCCGGCAGAGCACGATCGGAATCGGTCTGGGTTACGACCACACGGGGGAAGGCCGGAATCAGCACGTCGACGATGCCTGCCACGTCCTTGTCGGCCAGCGCAGCGCACAGCAGCGTGGGGCGATTTTCCACGCACGGATCGATCTCGTCCAGCGCGCTCACAAAGTTCTCGCAGCTCTGAGGGTTATGGCAGGCGTCGATCAGCTTGAGCGGACCAATTCCCAGCACATCAAATCGACCCGGCGTGGGGCAGCCCATAAGCGACGCATCGAGCTTGTCATGATCGAGCTCGCGGCCCAGATACCCCTCGCAAAGCATAATCGCGCACGCGGCATTCTGCGGCTGATACGCTGGCTTAACCATGCTCGACATATAGATCGCACGCGGCGTGGTGCAGCTAAACTCAACCGTGTCGCCCACATGCGCCGGCACCTTAGTCGTGGCGTGGCCCACCACGAGCGGCACGACGCCGCACTCGCGGCAACGGGCATCCATCACGCGCTGAACGCTCGCCTCATGCGTGCCCTCGCCCAGTACAACCAGGCGCCCGGGTTTAATGACCGCAGCCTTCTCACCCGCAATGGCCTCGAGCGTGTCGCCCAAAATACGTGTGTGATCGAGCCCAATGCCCGTAATGGCAACGGCGACGGGATCGGTCGCGCTCGTAGCATCCCAGCGTCCGCCCATGCCAACCTCAAGCACGGCAACATCCACCGCGGCCTCGCCAAACACCACCAGCGCGGCAGCCGTCAGCAGGTCAAACGGCGTGATGGTATAGGCGCGCTCCCCCGCCGCCACACGACGGGCATTCACGCGACGCCCCGCCTCAACAGCGGCCGAAACGCCACGGGCAAACGCCTCGTCGCTCACGACGCGTCCATCGACCTCCATGCGCTCGGGGTAGCGAACCAGCTGCGGTGACGTATACAGCGCGGTCTTGAGCCCCTCGCCGCGAAGGATGGCGGCCGAAAAACGCGTGGTCGAAGTCTTGCCATTGGTACCGGCGACCTGAATGCAGTCGAAATACTCATCCGGACGCCCCAGCTCATCAAGCATATCGATAACCGTCTCGAGCAGAGGACCAGCATCCCCAGAAATCCGCCCCGTATCAGCAGCCAGCCCAACAGCCTCATCAAACGAAAGCAACTCAAACGAGAACGGCACAGAATACGACCCAGAACGCTTAGCCATAACCCAAAGTCCCCCATAACAGAAAAGAGGCCCACCAAAAAGAATGAGCCCCTCGCGTTGACAATATCAGCCTTTATCCGCTTGCAGCAAGATCAAGGCCACGAACAAGTGGCCCTAACCTACCAGATGCAAACAACCACGTAAACGAACTGGGAGCGGCCCGACGCTTTGCTCGATACAAGTTCCGCACGCAAAGGACAGCACTAAATGTGCTGTCCGTCTTGCGCAGGACTGTTCGCAGTAGCGAGCAAAGCGTCGGGACGCGCCCCAGAGTAAACCTTACGAGAAGTCAGCAACCTGAGCAGTCAGCGCCGCCAGGATCTCCTTGAGCTCAGCTGCACGGT
>CAUBTS010000132.1 GCA_958438955.1 uncultured Collinsella sp. | reverse complement strand
TTTGGGCGTGGGTTGGCCCGCTGGTCCAAAGACCCCCCCTCCCTTATGGGCACCTGCGTGCCAACGCCATATCAAAGGTGTACGCACGAGTAAAAGGAGCTGCGCGACCATGGGTAAAACGGTTCTTACCTTCGGCGAGATCATGATGAGACTCTCACCCAAAGACCACCTGCGTATTGAGCAGGCAACCGAGTTTGACGTCCGCTACGGCGGCGCCGAGGCCAACACTGCGCTTTCCCTGGCCTACCAGGGCGACAAGGCCGCTTACGTCTCCGTTGTCCCGGCCAACCGTCTGGGCGAGTGCGCCCTGCGTTCGCTGAAGGCCTACGGCGTCGACACCACGCGCGTCGTGCGCCAGGGCGACCGTCTTGGCTCCTATGTGTTTGAGGTCGGCGCCTCGCAGCGCGGTAACGGTTGCGTCTACGACCGCAAGTACTCTGCCATCAACATGGCCAAGCGCGACGTCTTTAACTGGGACGAGATCCTCAAGGGCATCGATGTCTTCTATTTCTCCGGCGTGACCCCCGCCGTCTCCGATGAGATGGCTGCCGCCTGCAAGGATGCCCTCACCGCCTGCCGCGCCAAGGGCATCACGACCGTGTGCGACGTGAACTATCGCGGCAAGATGTGGTCGCCCGAGAAGTCGCAGGCCACCATGAAGGAGCTCCTGCCGCTCGTCGACATCTGCATCGCCAACGACGAGGACGCACCCGCCGGCCTCGGCATGACCTGCGTCTCCGGCTCCCTTGCCCACGGCATCGAGGAGCGCGACACCTACGTCGAGATGGCCCGTCAGATTTGCGCCGAGTACGGCTGCAAGAAGGTCGCTTCGGTCGTCCGCAACATCTCCTGCGTCGAGCGCTCCATCTGGATGGGCATGCTCTATGACGCCGAGAGCGGCGAGCACTGGTTCTCCCCTGCTCACGATGTGCACGTGCTTGAGGGTGTTGCCGCCGGCGACGCTTTCAACGCCGGCCTGGTCCACGCCCTCATCAACGACTTCGATCCGCAGGCTGCCGTCAACTACGCGATTGCGGCTTCGATCCTCAAGCTCACCATCAAGGGCGACTCCAACTTGGTGACCGCAGACGAGATCGCAGCCGTAGCATCAGCCGCCGACGGTGGCACCCGCGTCGCGCGCTAGTCCGTCTCCATTCCGCGGGCCGCAGCTTTCCAATCCCATACCCCTGCGGCCCGCTCCCCGATTCCTCCGGCCGGGCAAAACCACCAGTCCCATTCCGGTTTTGCCTGGCATTCCCTACATGACTGGTCGAGCAGCCGGTTTTGGAATTGCTTGAACCCCAAGCAGTGCCTCCGATAACCAATCCAAAATCGGCTCCTGACCAGCACATTTGGCAATCACGCGCCCATGCGCGCCACACATCGAAAGGAACATCATGTTCGATCAGTTCTACACCACGCTTGAGTCCCTGGGCATCGTGCCGGTCGTTGTGCTCGACAAGGTCGAGGACGCCGCTCCGCTCGCCCACGCCCTTATGGCAGCTGGCATGAAGTCCGCCGAGGTCACCTTCCGCACCGCCTGCGCCGCCGAGTGCATCGCCGCTATGGCCGAGGCCGAGCCCGAGATGTGCGTTGGCGCCGGCACTGTCCTGACCGTCGAGCAGGTTGAGCAGGCCCGCGCAGCCGGTGCCAAGTTCATCGTCTCCCCGGGTTACAACGAGGATGTCGTGAAGCACTGCATCGACATCGACCTGCCCGTCCTTCCCGGCACCGTGACCCCCTCCGAGGTCACCGCAGCCGAGAACCTGGGCCTCAAGGTCACCAAGTTCTTCCCCGCGTCCCAGTATGGCGGCCTGAACACCATCAAGGCCCTCGCCGCTCCGTTTGTCGGTCACCGCTTTATGCCTACCGGCGGCGTGAGCACCGCCAACGTCGAGGAGTACCTGAGCTCCTCCGCCATCATCGCCTGCGGTGGCACCTGGATGGTCAAGCCGGCCCTGTTTGCCGACGGCGACTTCTCCAAGGTCGAGCAGATCGCCCACGAGGCCATGGACGTCGTCAAGAAGGTCCGCGGCTAGGTTTAGCTCTCTATCGTGAAAGGGGGCGTGCCCTAAACCTCGCCCCCTTTCTTTTAAAGCGGCTCGGAAGCGCGCCGTTTCCGTCACGAACAAGAACCAAAACCGTCTTGTATGCTGATAGAACGTGACGGAAGCGACACGCCCCCGAGCCGCTTTGTATAATCGGCTGGCAGTCGCGCTCAACTGAGCCACTTCGGTAAAAGCCGAGCCATCAAAACAGCTGCGGCGCCGTCTGGAGGAATGGACCTTTGCTTCCGGTCTTTTCCTCCAAGCGGCACCGCATCTTTGTGCCCCGGTCACACCCCAACGCAGTTGCGGTGAAATAGGGACTGTTTGCGCCACCTAGGTCACAAAACAGTCCCTATTTCACCGCAACTTATATGGGGATTGATTAGATGAACGAGTCTTTGGACAGCTCAAAATAGTCGGGATGCAGGGCGATAACCGGGCCCTGCTCCTCGGGCATCAGGTGCAAGTGCGTCTCTGCCAGATAACTCGCCGCATCGGTATCGCCCCTCTTAATGGCCTCGAGAATCCGGCGATGCTGCCGACGAATCGGCTCCCAATCCAAATCCTGCGACACCATACGCAACCAGTTATATCGCTCAAAATGCGTGTTGATGCTCTTCATCCAATCCCACAACATGTGACGACCGGCAATCACAAAACACGTCTCATGGAACAGGTTGTCCAGGTCAAAGAAACGACGCGTCTCGCTATGGTCGAGCGACTCGGACTCGGCAAGAATCTGCTCGAGCCGACACTTCTGCTCGGGCGAGGCGGCCGAACAGCATTTAATAAGCACGCTTCTCTCGAGTTTCTCGCGCAAGAAACAAGCATTCTCGGCGCGTTCCATGCTGATCTTAGAAACGTAGGTGCCGCTTTTGGGACGCGTTTCCACCAGCTCCTGCTCGCGCAGGCGCA
>CAUBTS010000131.1 GCA_958438955.1 uncultured Collinsella sp. | reverse complement strand
TCGGTTAAACGTAGTAGATGGCCGCATTTCGTGGCAAACGGTCCGACCCAAGACCCAAGGCAGCCAACCTCGAATGGTCATTCTCGAAGTTGCGGTGGAATACGGACTGAATTGGCCCCTTAAAGGCAAAAACACTCCGTATTCCACCGCAACTTATAGGGAGATAGGCCTTAGAGGCGGGCGAGGTCGTAGGATTGAGCGGCTGCCTCGCCGCCACAGATGAGGTTGGTTGTGGCTTCTTGCGGCTTGAGTGCCTGTTCCAGGCCCATGGGTTTGCGGCAAATCGGCAGTACAAGGTCGATGCCTTGCCCATACACCGCATCCAGGTTATCAGCGCGACCGCCCACGACAGCAATCACCGGCTTGCCATATCGCTTCGCACGACGGGCCACACCCACCGGCGCCTTACCGGCGGCGGACTGCTCATCCATATTGCCCTCGCCCGTTATGACCAGGTCGACATCACGCATGCGTTCGTCAAACCCAATCAGATCGAACACCGTCTCCACGCCCGAGCGTAGCTCCGCACCGAGCGCCAGTAACGCCGCGCCCAAGCCACCGGCAGCGCCCGCGCCGGGCACGCCGAGCACCGAGCCAAATGTCCGTGCGCCCTCGGGTGTGCGCAACAACCCCTGGGCTCGCGCCTCGAAAATTGCCGCATCGAGCAGGCGACCGTAGCCGACCATCCAGCCGTCGTATCTGCGCAGCGCCTCGACATCATCCGCCGGCAGGCCCTTCTGCCCGCCAAACACCGCCAGTGCGCCTCGACGCCCCACGAGCGGATTCTCGACATCGGAAAGCACAACGATACGAGCATCATCCAAAGCCTGCAGCGCTGGCGCCAAATCAACGCTCGCCACCTGCTCAAGGCCGGCAAGACCGGGGGCGACATCGCATCCCTGATCATCGACCACACGCGCGCCCAGCGCCTGCAGCATGCCGGCGCCACCGTCGTTGGTGGCACTGCCGCCCAAGCCAATATAGATAGTCTTTACCCCGACACGAGCTGCACGGAGCATCAGCTCGCCCACGCCATAGGTTGTAGCAGCCAGCGCCGCCGATTCCGTGCAAGGTGAGTACCCGATGCCTGCTGCTTCGGCCATCTCAATAACAACCGACTCGTGCTCGCCGTCCACTAACATCCGGGCAGGCACACCATCGCCAAAGGGTCCCGCAACCTCGCAGGTCACAATCTCACCGCCGCACGCGGCAACGGCATCGAGCGTCCCCTCACCGCCATCTGCCAGCGGCAAAGCGTTCAGCTCGGCATCGGGCCACACACGGCGCATGCCCTCGGCAACCGCCGCCTCCGCCTGCGCACTCGACACGCTGCCCTTAAAGGAATCGATCGCCAGCAGCACACGGCGGGGCCGGCGGCACGCAGGACCACAGTCAACCGCCGTGGCAGCATCCTCACCGGCACCTGCAAGCGCTGCGGCGTGAGCGGCGTGTGCTTCAAGATCGGCCCCACAACCGCAATCAGCGCCGCCCGCTCCGCGCAGACCGCCAAAATAGCTACTCAGCAGCTCGCGGCATTCATCCGCCAGGACCCCAGCCGTCACGTTAAACCGATGATTCAGGCGCGAGTCGGCATTGAGGTCATACAGGGATCCCAGCGCGCCCGCCTTGGCATCAGCCGCGCCATACACGCAGCGCCCCACGCGCGCGTTAACCATAAGCCCCGCACACATGCAGCATGGCTCGAGCGTCACGTAGACCGTGCAATCGGAAAGGCGCCAGCGACCGAGCGACCGAGCGGCAGCGCACAGGGCCGCAAATTCTGCGTGCGCCGAAGGATCCTGATCGAGCTCGCGTCGATTATGCGCCCTCGCGACAATCTCGCCGTCGCGCACCACTACGGCTCCGATGGGCACCTCGCCCACCGACGCGGCGGCGCGCGCCTCGGCCAGCGCCTCGCGCATGAACTTCTCGTCGATTTCGGTGATCGTCATCGTTCGCCTTCCCTGTTGCAAATTCAAAACGATGCTATCATTACGACTCACGGAGAGATGGCAGAGCGGTTGAATGCGGCGGTCTTGAAAACCGTTGAGCGCGAGAGCGTTCCGGGGGTTCGAATCCCCCTCTCTCCGCCACTTCTAGTGATGCACCGGCGTCATGGTCCGCTCAAACAGTGCATCGACCACGTCGGCTATCTCAGGTCGACGCTCAAGATCGTGGCCCGATTCCCACCATATCGTGAAAAGTCGAATAATACCGCCGGCGACAAACTCAGACGTCGTCTCGAGTGACACGGGAGCCAGGGCATCCTCGGCAAGCACGTTCATCACACGCTCGCGGATGGAACGGGCAATGCGGTCGCAAATAACGTTGGTCAACATGCCCGACATGCTGCTTGCCAAAATGTTATCCATGAGCCGCTCGTGCGTCAGAATCAAATCCATGGCATCGTCCAAAATCGCGTGTCGAAGCGCGCGCACGTCCTCGGCAGACACCACGCCGGCCTCATCGGGCTGTTTTTGCGGCAAGCCCGACATGAGCTCATCGATATAAAAGGCAAAGTAATCGTTCTTGTCGCGAAAGTGCTTGTAGAACGTCGTGCGGCGAATCATGGCGCGGTCGCACAGCATGGCAACCGTCAGGTCCTCAAAACGATGCTCCTCGAGAAGCTCGGTGAAGGCATCGAACAGGGCGCGGTAGGTTTTCTTGATGCGAAGGTCCACTGGTATCGCCATCCTCAGGGCAAAGACAACACTCGTCAATCTGTCGCATATCTTACACCTGTACCTCGCGCGCTTTGCCCCGGTGCCAACCCCGCCGAAAACACAACGCTTACCGGAAAGTTCGGCACGGCAAAACGTTGCGGGTATACTAGTAGCGTTATACCAACGGCAGCTGGCGCATGCCGCCGCGGCCATTCGAAACGGAGACATCATGATTACCGTCATCATCGGCATCGTTGTTGTCATTGTGATTGTCTGCGCCATCGCCGGCATCTACAACAACATGGTCACCAAGCG
>CAUBTS010000130.1 GCA_958438955.1 uncultured Collinsella sp. | reverse complement strand
CGGAACACGTTCCAAGCGCAGGTGGGGCTCGACAGGTTAAAGCTCAAGAAGTTCAGGCGAACCGGCGAGCTCATACCCGAGGTAAAAAGCAGTGCTGCGGCCTCGCCAAACACGCGACCGGCCGAAAGCACGATGCCCGTCACGATGGCAGGCATGGCCTCGGGGATCAGGATGTGCAGCGTGGCCTCCCAGCGAGTGAGGCCCATGGCCAGGCACGCATCGCGCTGGGCCTGCGGCACGTCCTCGAGCGCCTGCTGGATCACGCGCACCAGGATGGGGATGTTGAACATGGTGAGCGCGACGGCGCCGGAGATGATGGAGTACTTCCAGCCCAGCTGCACCGAGAACACCAGAAAACCGAACATGCCGACGACGATGGAAGGCAGCGAGGACAACGTCTCGATGGCGGTGGAGGCGATGTCGCGGATGGGTCCGTCCGGCGCGTACTCAACCAAAAAGACCGCTCCGCCCAGGCTGATGGGCACCGAGATGATCAGGGTGATCAGCAGCAGGTAGAACGAGTCGAACAGCTGGTAGAGCACGCCGCCCTGCGTTCCGTTGGCGCGCGACGGCTCCGTGAGAAAGCCCGGCTGGAACAGCGTCGAGATGCCCTCGAACAGGATATAGGCCACCATGGAGACGACGATGAGCATGACGATGGCGACGATCGCCGTCAACACGCCCGTGGCGAAGCGGTCCTGCTTTTGGACACGCCCGAGCCTCGCCTCGTCGATGTGGATACGCGTGCTAGCCACGAGCCTTCGCCCCCTTGCGGCCGATAAGGTGGATGATCAGGATGAAGATGAGACTCATGCCCATCAGCAGCAGGCCGAGCGCCCACAGAACATCGTCTTGGGCCGAGCCCTCGGCATAGACTGCCATGGACGTGGTGAGCGTGGTGGTGATGGTCGAAGCCGGCGACAGCAGCGACGTCGGCATGGCCTCGATGCCGCCGATGACCATGCGCACGGCGAGCGTCTCGCCAAAGGCGCGGGTCATGCCCAAGATAACCGCGGTCATGAGCGACGGCATGGCGGACTTGAGCACCACGTGCCAGATGGTCTGCCAGCGGGTGTAGCCCAGCGCGAGCGAGCCCTGGCGGTAGCCGTCGGGCACGGCGCGCAGGCCATCGACCGAAAGCGTGGTCATCGTCGGCAGAATCATGACCGCCAGCACGATGGCGCCGGGCAAGATGCCCAGGCCCGTGCTCACGTGGAAAACGCTCTTCATAAGACCGACGACCACGTGAAAACCGATCAGGCCAAAGACGACCGAGGGAATGCCGGTCAAAAGCTCAATGAGCGGCTGAAAGATCTTAGAGCCAAACTTAGGGCTAATCTCGACCGCAAAGATGGCAGAGCCGATGGCGATGGGCAGCGCGATAAGCGTGGAGAGCACCATGACCGCAAACGAGGTGACGATCAGGGGCAGGGCGCCGGTATAGGGCAGGCCGTTTTCGGCTGTGTTGGCCAGGTCCCACTTGGTGCCGGTGAAAAACTCGACGACCGAGACGCCGTCCTTGACAAAAGCCGAGAGGCCCTTTTGGGCGACCATAAAGATGAGCGCGGCAACGACAAGCGTCACGAGCGCTACGCACGCGCCCGTGACGCCCAGGCCCACGTTCTCAAGGTCGCGCTTTGGCAGCTGTTTTGCCATTGCAAACCTTTCCGGGGCGATTACTTATTTAGCAGAGACCTTGCCGCTGGCGTCCTTGACGACCTTCATGGCAGAGACGGGGATGAAGCCCTGCTCCTCGACGAGCTTGCCCTGGACGTCGTCGGAAAGCATGAACTCCAGGAAGGCCTTGGTGGCCTCGTCGGCGTCCTTGGAGCAGTACATGTGCTCGGTAGCCCAGATCTTGAAGGAGTCATCAGTGACATTCTTGCTCTTGGGCTCGACGCCCTCGACCTTGATGGCGTTGAACTTGGAGTCATCGAAGTGCGAGAAGTCGAGGTAGGAGATGGCGTTATCGGTGCTGCCCATCTGAGTCTGGACGTCGCCGGACTTGTCGAGCTCGGCGTCGCCCTTAAAGTCGACGGCCTCGTCGCCAAAGACGGCGGCCTCGAAGGTGGCGCGGGTGCCGGAGCCGGCCTTGCGGTTGAGGACGACGATGGTGGCGTCGTCGCCGCCGACCTCCTTCCAGTTGGTGATCTGGCCAGAGAAGATGCCCTTGAGCTGCTCGAGGGACAGGTCGTCGACCGTCACGTTCTTGGAGACGACGGGACCCATGCCCACGACGGCAACCTCGTGGTCGACGAGGTTCTTGACCTGGTCGGCCTCGAGCTTGGTCTCGGCGAAGACGTCGGAGTTACCGATGGTGACGGTGCCTGCGGCGACAGCGGTCAGACCCTTGCCCGAACCGTTGCCCGAGCCGGAAACGGAGACGTCCGGGTTGGCATCCATGAACTTCTCGGCAGCAGCCTCGACGAGAGCCTGGAACGAGGAGGCACCGTCGTAGGTCACCTCGCCGGAGACGGACTCGGCAGTAGCAGCGGCGCTACCCTTGTCGGCGGCGTCGGATGCGCCTGCGCCGCCGCAACCAACGAGACCGAGACCGAGACCGACGATGCTGGCAAAACCACCAGCGAGGCCGAGGAACTGACGACGAGAATAAGCCTGATCGAGCATGATCTTCCTTTCGTACATGCGACTCGCGGGCACCCTGCCCGCTTTGCTGTTTGGAAAGATACGACCCCGACCGGGCAGCACCCGCGCCAACTGCGGTTTTTTACGGGCATCTGATAGACCCTTACCGCAAGCGCAGCACGGCCTTTACAAACGAATAACAATCCAGCGCCGAACATGGCGCACCTTTTACACCAGAGGAAGGTAGTTGTTGGGGACGTTCTTAAACGACTAGTCGTTGGGGACGTTCTTGTTTGACTAGTCATTTAAGAACGTCCCCAAGGACTACCTTGGAAACCCCACAGGTTGAGCATAAGTCAGACACTATGACCCAATCCGAGGGCACGGAAACGACAGG
>CAUBTS010000129.1 GCA_958438955.1 uncultured Collinsella sp. | reverse complement strand
TTCTTGATGCTGACGACGACCTCGTTCGAGTTATTGGTTTCGCTCATGATAGAACCTCCTTACAGACCGGCAATATGATCGGCGGGCGTTGCGACGACCTGTCCGGCGCTCTTGGCGGGACGCTTCTTTTTGGTTTCGGTCGTCCCCAGCAGCCTCGCCTCAAGACCGCTCACCAAGCGCGCAAGCGGCAGGGTAATGACCAGATAGAACAGGGCGGCAACCACGTACGGTGTAATGGAGCCCGTCGTGGCCACGATGGTACGGGCGTTCATGACGATCTCGACCACACCCACGGCGGCAAGCAGCGACGTATCCTTGTAAAGCAAGATAAACTCGCTGGTCAGCGTAGGCAAAACATTACGGAACGTCTGCGGAATCATGACATAGAGCAGCGTCTGGAACGCGTTCATGCCCAGCGAACGCGCAGCCTCGTTTTGGCCCTTGGGGATCGATTGAATACCGGCACGGAAGATCTCGCATAGGTACGCAGACGAGTTCATGGCCATGACGATAACGCCAAGCACGTAGTCATCAACCTTGACGCCGGCCAACGGCAGACCGAAGAACGCGATATAGATCTGCAGGAACGCCGGCGTACCGCGGATGATATTCACATAGATGCCGGCAAGGCAACGCAGGATGCGCGACTTGGATATGCGCATGAGCGACAGGGCAAAGCCAAAGGGAATTGCCAGCGGAAACGCCACAAGCACGATCGAGAGCGACATAAGGAAGCCCTTAAAGACGATCGGCAGGCTTTGGACCAAAATGACCGGGTTCAAGAACAGGCGCAGGAACATATTGGAGTTCCAGGCCTCGACCCACGGCTGCTCCTTAAGATCGGCCAGGAAGTTATCGAAGGCCGTCACGCCCTTGATCTCGACGGAAGGAATTTTTGAAATCTTCTTGGTCGAACCGTCAGCGAGCGTATAGGTGCCGCTAAAGGCCTCATCGCCGCCCTCGACGGGAAACGTCACACCGTAAACCTCGACACGGAAAAAACCGCCGGCAGGCGCCGTCTCGCCAAAGTCAATCTTGAGCGTCTGGCCGTCAGCCTTGCATGTGGGCTTCATGGGCGTACGATCCATGAGGTCCTCGCCCGAGAGCATCGTCAATCGCGTGTCATCGGTACCAAACGTCGTGCCGTCGACAAACGTCAGCGAAAGACCGCTCAGCTCCTCGTCGGCATCGGCCTGAACTTCCCAAGTGATGCGCGTCTCGGTGCCGCCGACCACATCGCTACCCGAACCGGTATTGGGTCGGGCGGTAATCTTTGCGGTCTCAAGCGCCTGGGCGGTCGTGGGCACGCAGGCCCCCGCGCATACCAGGGCGAGCGCCACAGCCAGGGCACAGGCCAGCTTTTGGAGCATCGAGGGCAGTGGAAAACGCTGCTCCGCGGCCCCTTTGTTCAGTCGAGACAAGGTGGCTCCTATCGTAGAAGTTGCCAGCAAAACGAGACGGAAAAGCTCTCCGTCAAGAGAAGCGCAAAGGCCCTCTCCGCCAAAACGGAAAGGGCCCGCGCGCAATCAAGTAGCTATTTTACTTGATGTTGTACTTAGCCATGAGGGCGTCGACGGTACCGTCATCGGTCAGGTCCTTGATGGCCTGGTTGATGTCGTCCTTAAGCTTGGTGTTGCCCTGGTTGATGGCGATGGCGTACTCCTCGCCGGTGCTGATCTGCTTAATGCTCTGGCAGGTGTTGAACTGCTCGGCGGTCAGCTGGCTGGCAACGGAGCGGTTGGTGACTACGGCGTCGCCCTTATCGGACTGCAGGGCGCTGAAGCACTCGGTGGCATCCTTGTAGGGGACGATCTTGGCCTTGGGGAAGTTCTCCTGGGCAAAGGCCTCGGCGGTCGAGCCAGACTGGACGATGATGGTAGCGTCGGCATTGTTGAGCTTCTCGCTGTAGTTATCGGCCGTGATGTCGGTATTATCGACCTTGGTCACGATAGCTTGATCGTCCATGTAGTAGGAATCGGAGAAAGTGACTTCCTTCTCACGCTCGGGCGTGTCGGTGATAGCCGCGATGGAGACGTCGTACTTAGCGCCCGAAGCGACACCGGGTACGAGTGTGTCGAAGTCATTGTTGACGTACTCGACATCCAGGCCCAGCTTGTCGCCGATAGCCTTGATGAGCTCAAGGTCAAAGCCCTGATAATCGCCGTTGTCATCCTTGTACTCAAACGGCGCGTACTCGGCAGAGGTGCCGACGGTCAGCGTACCGTCCTTGACGAGCGCGTACTCCTTGGAGCCGTCGACCTTCTCGACCTTAGCGTCGTCAGAGCTGCTGGAACCGGCATCAGAACCAGAGGTGGCGTTGGACGAGCCGCAGCCCGTCAGTGCGAGGGCGAGCGCCATGGCGCCCGTGGCGGCAAATGCGCCAAGCTTCTTCAGCTTCATAATCAGTCTCCTTCCGGTGACCCCGTTTGATTCAGAGGTCTGCAAAAACTGATGGTATTATGCACCCGCTTGGGAGAATCTGCAATTAGAAAACTGATTGAAACAAACCCATAACGTGAATGGAACACTCCACTTTGTGACAGTCATTACTGCTGTAACGACCTTAACAGTTTGATTTCAGCCGCATAACCTGCAAGTTCGTTCGGTGTCTCCAAAATGAATGGCAATGCGCGCAAGCGGCTATTCGATACAATATTCTGCATAACCTGCATACCGCCGCCAAACTCTTCACTACCCAGATAGCCCTTACCGATGCATTCGTGGCGGTCCTTATGGGCGCCGCAGGGGTTCTTCGAATCGTTGATGTGTACGGCATGCAAGCGGTCGATACCCACCACGCGGTCGAACTCGTCGAGTACGCCGTCCAGATCATGGATGATGTCGTAGCCGGCATCGCTCACATGGCAGGTGTCCAGACACACGCCCAGCTTGTCCGATAGCTCTGGACGCCTGGCGGCAGCACCGTCGATAATGCGCGCCAGCTCTTCAAAGCTGCGGCCCACCTCGGTACCCTTTCCCGCCATGGTCTCGAGCAGCACCGTCGTCTGCTGCCCCTCAAACATCACCTGGCACAGGGTGTCGACGATCATCTGAAT
>CAUBTS010000128.1 GCA_958438955.1 uncultured Collinsella sp. | reverse complement strand
TTGCCGATGTCGACGGCGAGGTGCTCGTGGTGTCGCAGTTCACGCTGTTCGCCGACTGCCGCCACGGTCGCCGTCCGTCGTTTACGGATGCCGGCGCACCCGATGTTGCCAACGAGCTCTACGAGTACTTCCTGACGCTTGTGCACGAGGACGTTGAGCATGTGGCGCACGGTATCTTTGGCGCCGACATGAAGGTCGACCTGGTCAACGACGGCCCATTCACCATCGTCTTGGACACCGACAACCTTTAGGTTACGCGGTTTTACCAAACCGCGTAACAACTGGTCATGCGAGGTTGTCGTCTGGTACGTATTTGGGACGGGGCTTATTTAGCTACTTGCGTATGGCCACAACAGGGTGCTATAGTATTAGAGTTTTGTCTATCTTAGGGGTATTATCCCCTTTTTGAATTGCACCTTCTGGAGGCCCTGTTCATGGAAGAGATGGAAGTCAATCACGTCGACGACATCCACGAGAAGCTGACCGATATGGTGGGCGATCGCGTCAAGGTTAAGGCCAACATGGGCCGTACCCGCGTCGTCGAGCGCATGGGCACCATCAAGAGCGTCCACCCGGCCGTCTTCATTGTCGAGGTCGACGAGCGTCGTGGCCGCAAGTCGCGTCAGTCCTACCAGTATATCGATGTGCTCACCGGTCAGGTCGAGCTGTTCGACCCCGAGAGCGGCGAGCACATCTTTACCCCGCTCGGCAATCAGCTCGAGGAGCATTAACGGTGACCGATCGGTCCCTGACTCTTTCCGCGCCGGCAAAGATTAACCTCTACCTGGGGGTTCATACCGAGCGCGATGACCGCGGCTACCACAGGGTCGATTCCCTGATGGCGGCCGTCGGTCTTTCCGATACCGTGACGGTCACGCCGGCGCAGGCGCTGACCGTCCAGACGGTTCCGGCATCAGATTTTCCCATGCAAAAGAATACGGCGTATCGGGCTGCGGTTGCTATGGCCGAGCATTATGGTCGCGAGGCAAACATCTGCGTGACGATTGAGAAGCGCATTCCATTGTGCGCCGGCTTGGGCGGCCCCTCGACGGATGCGGCCGCGGTCATTGTCGCCTTGGCGGAGCTCTGGGGCATTGATCGCACCGACCCAGCGCTCGACGATATTGCGCGGGGCATTGGTGCCGACGTCCCGTTCTTTTTGCATGCGAGCCCTGCGTTTTACGTAGGTGGGGGAGACGTGCTGGCAACTGAGTACCCCGCGCTGCTCGCGACGCCCGTCGTACTGGTTAAGCCGCGCGAGGCAAGCGTTTCGACAATTGAAGCCTATCGACGTTTTGACGAGGCTCCGGTGCCTGCGGACAAGCCCGGCGCGATAGCTTCTGCATTGCGTGCTGGTGATGCCGAGACGGCATATGTGCTCATCCATAACAACCTAGGTGTCATTTCCGCACAGATGGAGCCGCAGATTCAAACGGTTCTCGATTGGCTGCGTAAACAGGACGGCACCGTTGCTGTAGATGTGTGCGGATCGGGCGCCTGTTCGTTTGCCATTTGTGGCACCGCCGCCACGGCCGAAAGGCTTGCCGATGCTGCCCAGCAAAATGGCTGGTGGGCCTGCGCGACTGAGCTTATTCCCAACACGGTTCAAATCGACGCTTCAAAGAAATAAAAATTTCTCTAGCACGCGGCGAAAATCTTTGTTACTATAGTCGAGCTAACGGGTTGTGGCTCAGTTTGGTAGAGCACTGCGTTCGGGACGCAGGGGTCGCTGGTTCAAATCCAGTCAACCCGACCAGAGCATGAGGAGGGACCGCTTCTTGCGGTCCCTTTTTTTAGCTAGTGTTGTGATACCGCGATACCCGCGGTATACTCATTCGAGCTTGTCTCGCTGTATTGTGGAGGTCTACATGTTTGGACTGAGGGCTCCTGAGCTCATCATTATTCTCGTCGTTGTCCTGATTATCTTCGGGCCCAAGAACCTGCCGAAGCTCGGCAAGTCCCTCGGCTCTACCGTCAAGAATATCCGTGAGGGTATGGAGGGCGACGATAAGGCCGAGACCAAGCAGGCCGAGGACGTTGTGGTCGAGCAGTCTGAGGAGGACAAGGAGATCGCTGAGCTCGAGGCCAAGCTCGCTGCTGCCAAGAAGAAGCAGGCAGAGGACAGCGACGCGGACGCAGAGTAGTCCCATCCCTTTGGGGTGAGCACCTGACCGGCTTGCCCGCAGGCTAGCCGGTCTTTTTCGTTTTGTTGACAGTTGATTGTTTGATCAGAGTTGGGGAGATATCCGTATGGACGCAAGCCAGATCGTACTGACCGCTGAGGGCCGCCAGAAGCTCGTCGAGGAGCTCGCTTGGCGTGAGGGCGATTACGCCAAGGAGATCGTCGAGGACATCAAGGAAGCCCGCGCGTTCGGCGACCTTTCGGAGAACTCCGAGTACGACGCCGCTAAGGACAAGCAGGCCCAGAACGCCGCTCGTATTGCCGAGATCCAGGCCATCCTCGCCAACGCTCAGGTTGCTGCCACCACGGGCGACCTGACCGTCTCCATCGGTTCCACCGTTTCGCTGATTGATCCCAACGGCGAGGTCATGGAAGTCACGCTCGTCGGTACCACCGAGACCAACTCGCTCGAGCACAAGATCTCCAACGAGTCTCCGGTCGGCCACGCCATCATCGGTCACGGCGAGGGCGACTCCGTCGAGGTCGTTACGCCTTCCGGCAAGACTCGCGTCTACACCATCGCCAAGATCGCACGCTAGACCACGGTCCCGCGTAAAGGTATGTTTTCGCTCCCTGGGACCGAATCCTGGGGAGCGTTTTAGTTTGAGGAGCTAACTTATGGCAGAGAACCAGAACGCCGCCGATCAGGCATCGACGCTCAACGACGAGCGCGCCACCCGCCTGGCCAAGCGCGCCGCCCTGTTCGAGGCGGGCCAGAACCCCTATCCCGAGCACTCTGAGCTTGAGGACTACGTCGCCGATATCGAGACTAAGTACGCCGATCTTGCCGATGGCGAGGACACCGAGGACGTCGTGAAGATCGCCGGCCGTGTGGTCGCCAAGCGCGGTCAGGGCAAGATCATGTTCATCGTCGTGCGCGATGCGACTGCCGAGATTCAGCTGTTCTGCCG
>CAUBTS010000127.1 GCA_958438955.1 uncultured Collinsella sp. | reverse complement strand
CAAGCATGATGCAGGTGTCGTTGGTCGAGGTGTCGGAATCGACCGTTACCTTGTTAAAGGTCTGCTTGACGGTCGAGAGCAGCAGGGCATGAAGTGCCGCAGGCTCGACGGGGGCATCGGTGGTGATAACTGCGATCATGGTGGCCATGTTGGGCATGATCATGCCCGAGCCCTTGCACATTCCGCCCACCGTATAGACATTGCCCGCATGACCCGCAGCCTCGCTGACGTAGGACACGGCGTACTCCTTGGAGTGCGTGTCGGTCGTCATGATGGCACGAGCGGCATCGGCGCCACCGTGGGCGAAGAGCGCCTCGTAGGCAGCAGGAATGGCGGTCTCAAACGTGTCGATCGGCAGAATCTGGCCAATCACACCCGTGGAGGCAACCAGAATCTGCTGGGGCTCGCAGCCGATGACCTGCGATGCGATGTTGCACGTCTCGCGCGCGCATGCAAGGCCGGTCTCACCCGTGGCGGCGTTGGCATTGCCAGAGTTGACCGAAACGCCGGCGATGATACCGTAGCCCTTGTCGGCACCGCCCAGGTTGGCACGGCTCACTTGCACGGGCGCCGCGCAAAAGCGATTGGTGGTAAACACGCCGGCACCGGGACAGGGTTTATCGGGCACGACGAGCGCGTAATCCAGACGCTCGGGGTTCTTGCGGAACCCAGCGTGGATGCCCGCAGCTTTAAAACCAGCCGCAGCCGTAACGCCACCCTCGACGGCGCGAATCTTGATATCAAACAGCTCGGTATTCATCGTCTTTATGACTCCTTATGTCAAACAAAAAACGGACATCGGTTGGTGCGCCATGCCAGTCGTAATCATGAGACCAGCTTAAGAGTGGCGCCCCACTCGATGCCCGACTACCAAATCGTTAACAATCGAATGTGCTACACCGGGCACGCCACTGTGGGCAAGCCTCGTCGCTCGTCAAAGCCAAAGACGATATTGGCGCACTGGACTGCTTGGCCCGCAGCGCCCTTGCACAGATTGTCGATGGCGCCCGCCGCCACCAGCACGCCTGCGCGCTTGTTGAGCGCGAGGCCAATCTGAGCGGCGTTGGTGCCGACGACCGAAGCCGTCTTGGGCTGCTGGTCGGCGTCGAGCACGCGCACAAAGGTGCGACCGGCATAGAACTGCTTGTAATAGTCGACAACGTCCTCAAGAGCCAGGGAGTCGATGGCCTGCGGCGTGAGCGGCAGCGTCACCGTGGAGAGCAGGCCACGCTTGAGCGGTGCCAGATGCGGGGTAAAGACGATGCGATCGGTCAGGCCAAGGATTTGCTCAATCTCGGGCGTATGACGATGCTTGCCTACGCCATAGGCCTCCAAGTTCTCGTCGGCGCTGCAAAAATGCGTACGAGCGTTGCAGGACTTGCCGGCACCCGTTACACCGCTGATGGCATCGACAATCACGGGACCGTTCTCGGCCACCCAGCCCGCACGCACGGCAGGAGCGGCAGCAAGGCTCGTTGCGGTGGGATAGCAACCGGCGCAGGCGACCAGCACGGGTTTGCCGTCGGCATGGCTGGAAGCAGCGGTCTCTAAGTCCTGGCAGAACAGCTCGGGGAGGCCGAAAGCACGCGTCTTGAGCAGCTCGGGGCTCGTATGCGCGGCGGCATACCACGCCTCGAACACGGCCGGATCGCTCAGACGGTAGTCGGCAGACAAATCGAAGCAGGAGACGCCCGATGCAAGCAGCGCGGGCACCTGTGCCATGGCAGCCGTGTGCGGCACGGCAAGAAAAACCGCATCGCAGCTCTTAAGCTCGGGGGCGTCATGCGTGGTGAAAACCAGATCGCTCACGCCAGCAAAGCTCGGATACACCGCGGACAGCGGCTGGCCGGCATCGGCGTTGGACGTAATGGCAACAAGTTCAAACTCGGGATGGCCGAGCACGAGGCGAATGAGCTCGGCTCCGGCATATCCAGCCGCGCCGACGATTCCAACCTTCAATGACATATCAGACTCCTTGTCTGCGATTTATGCACCGATGCGCATTTCGCAGTGGTCGTTATGAAGTGGGTTGAAACTTTAGCACCAAAAGATGCATGAACACGTAAATGGCTTGCATATTCATGCATTGAAACATTCCCGACACATTCGCTTGAAGGAATTGACAAATTGAGCGGGCCCCGTATTGACCGGCGCTCCTAACGGCGCCGGGCAATACGGGGCCCGCCCATGCGAAAACCAAGTTGTTAGGATGAGCCAGCTGGCTAGAGCTCGACCGGCACCCATTCGTCGTGATTGCAGATAAAAGCCTCGGGATCCTCGACGCTAAAGAAGACGAGCGTGGGGTCGTTAGGCCCCTCATAGTGCTCGCCCAGGCGCTCAAGATGCTTCCAACCGGCCTCGCGCATTTCACTCGAAGCCCGGTCTTCCAGCCCCGCACGCCCGCGCAGGATCAACCAACCATGGCCCGGCCACCAACTCGTGGCCTCAAAGCGCTGGTTTTGCAGAAGCTCTTGCCACACATCTTTGGTGCGCGCCGTCACAAACCACAGCTTGCCGTCCTGAATCTGTGCAAACGAGAACGGACGCACATGTGGCTGCCCGTCCACGCTTGTCGCCAGATACCACGCCGGCACCGACGTCAAATACTCCAAAACCGTATTCAATCCGTCCACGTTTCCTCCTGTACTAGCTAGTTTGGGAGCCTGGTTTGTGTGAGCTAGAGCTCCAGGCGCTCCTCGCTGCCGTCGATATCGCAGAACCGCGCGGCGATGTTGCGGACCGAGAAGAACGCAAGGCGGCCGTCGTTGGCGCTCTCGTGTTCCTCGCCGATGCCCACCATGTGCTTAAAACCCGCTTGACGCACCTTGTCGCTCGCAACTGCGTCGTCCTCAAGTGCGGCCTCGCCGGTCAACACGATCCAGCACTCCCCCGGCTTCCAGCCCGAGAGTTCAAACTTGGGATTCGCACTCAGCTCCGCCCACACATCCTTGTCGCGCGATGTGCAAAACCACAGCTTACCGTCATCGACCATGGCAAATGAAAACGGCCTCACGCGAGGCTGATACCCGTCGGCCACATCGGTCGTGGCCAGATACCACGCCGGAATGCGCCTGAGATACGAACAGGCGCGCTCAAGCTGAGCCGTGCGGTCGTTGTCGGTCATAGGGA
>CAUBTS010000126.1 GCA_958438955.1 uncultured Collinsella sp. | reverse complement strand
ATCATCGCGCTACCGCTTGTCGAATAATAGCCGCCCACAGCATGTGCACCCATATCCCCGCACTCGAGGAAAACGGCTTTATGGTGACGCTCGACAAGCACATTTGGCAGATTGCGCCCGTCGACGGCGATCATGGCCGCAGCACGCAAATCATTTCATCAATGCTCGAGATGGCGCAGTCGCTCCATCTGCCCGTCGTGGTCGAAGGCGTCGAGACAAATGAACAGGCGAACATGCTACGACACATGGGCGCCCGCTACGCTCAGGGCTTCCTCTACTACCGCCCCATGCCGGCGAAGGATTTTGAGGCATTGCTCGATGGTGGCAATAACAACTGATACGCTCGCGCGCAAAACGCCACCGTCGAAGGAAGCATTTGTCCCCATTGGCTAACTTATATCCCCAATCCAAGCCGAATTGGGGATATGATACAACCCGTTGTTCCGCCCAAGGAGGTTATCCATCATGAACGAGTCGTACCGCATGGGCGAGCAATCGATTATTGCCTATCTTCAGCGACTTGCGAATGGCATCTCGACCGCCGAACTCGATGTTGCCGCGCTGCCTGCCGAACTACGCGCCGTTGGTGAGCAACTGCAAAAGACGCATGCCATCCTGCAACAAGAGCGCCAGCTGCTTGAGCGCAACGCCCATATCGACCCGCTCACCAACTTGGGCAACCGCAGCGGACTCGACCGTCACGTCGAGCAGCTCTGGCGCAAAGGCGACCCCTTCACCTGCGCCTATATTGACATCGACCATCTCAAGCATTGCAATGACAGGTTTGGCCACGCCGAAGGCAATCGCTATATTCTGAGCATCTGCCGCACGCTCTCCGAAACCATGGAGTACGATGAGATGCTGTTCCGTATCGGTGGAGACGAGTTTGTGCTTATCTCGCTCTCCGCAAACGAGACTGAACTCGAGCAGCGCTTGGAGCAGGTGCGTGCCGGGCTAATCGAGGCGAGCTCAGGTGGCAAGGCGCCCATGATCGCCAGCTTTAGCTTTGGCTGTTCGCGCGTCAATCCGCTTGCAGGCGATTCGCGTCGCCAGATGACGATGGATGCCGATCGCAAGATGTATCGCTATAAGCTTATGCATCGTGTGCAGCAACCGAAAGACAATGACACGCCGCAACGCCCAATCGTTGATCAGCTTCCCTGCAACGACCGGGTGTTCCAGGCGATCTCCATGAGCTCCGAGACGCGCTATCCGTTTATCCTCAATCTCGATACGGGCGAATCGCAATGGTCGGTCAACGCTGTGCGCGATTTTGACCTGCCTTCTCAGCACCCTTTTAACTCGGTCGATATGTGGCTTGCCCGCGTTCATCCCGAGGACCGCGACAACGTACGCGCCGAGCTCGATATGGTGATAAACGGCACGTGGCACTTCCACTACATGCAGTATCGCGTAATGGATGCCACCGGAAAATACGTGCTTTGCGACTGCACGGGCTACCGCTTGGACGGCACTGATACCGAGCCTAACATGTACGTGGGCATTATCATCAACCGAAGCTTGGCAGATACGACTGATTCCGTGACCGGCCTGGGCGATATCCACGCCCCGGTCAACGCCATTGGCGAAATGCGCCGCGTGGCGCGCGAGGCAGGCTTTATTGCCATTAAGGTTGACGATATCGCCGAGGTCAATGCCCGCTTTGGCTTTGATGCGGGCGACCGCGTTTTGGCAGAAAGCGCCGCCTGCCTCATGGAATGCTCGCGCGGCAAGGGTCGTCTGTTCCGCTCGACGGGGCCGGCATTCGCGGCGCTTTTCGACGACTTTGATCCCGAAGAGACCGACGCGATCGCAGAAGAAATCGAGCGGTTCCTGGGTTCTCCCGTGCTCATCGGCTCGCTTGAATATCAGCCACCCATTCGTGTGGCGACGCTTCATCTGGACAGCGTTGATCGACAGCCCGTTTCCATTTTGAACGAGCTCAAAGCGTTGCTCGGGAAAGCCGTGCAGGTGCCAGGTACCAAACTGGACTAGCACCGCACCCGCACCGCCCCCCTCATCGTGCGATAATCCTCTGCAGGAGTCACCAAAAGCAGAGGGAGTTTGTGATGAAGGTTCTTTTGGTCAATGGCAGCCCCAAGGCAAACGGCAACACCGCCCGCGCACTTGCCGAAGTCGCCGAGCAGCTCAATGCCGAAGGCATTGATACCGAGGTGTTTCAGCTGGGCGCCAAGCCCATTCGCGACTGCATCGGCTGCGGTCAGTGCGGCAAGCTTGGCGGACGCTGCACCTTTGACGACGACGTGGTCAACGAGCTGATCGCCGCCGCCGAGCAGGCAGACGGCTTTGTCTTTGGCTCCCCCGTCTACTATGCGCACCCCAGCGGTCGCATCCTCTCGGCCCTCGATCGCGCGTTTTATGCTGGCAGCAAGGCCTTTGCGCACAAGCCGGGCGCTGCGGTCGCCGTCGCCCGTCGAGGCGGCACGTCGACCACCTTCGATGTGCTCAACAAGTACTTCACCATCAACCAGATGCCCGTGGTCGCCTCCACGTACTGGAACAACGTCTTTGGTGCCATGCCGGGCGAGGCCGCCCAGGACGCCGAGGGTCTGGCTACCATGCGCAACATCGGCAAGAACATGGCTTGGCTCCTGCGCTGCATCGAGGCAGGCAAGGCCGCCGGCATCGAAGCCCCCGAAGCCGATCACGCCAGGACCAACTTCATCAGGTAGAACGGCGGAACTAGTAAATGAACGTGCAAATCTTTGGGACTAAGAAGTCCTTCGACACCAAGAAGGCGCAGCGCTTCTTTAAAGAGCGCCGCATTAAGGTGCAGTTTATCGACCTTAAGGAAAAGGAGATGAGCAAAGGCGAGCTCACGAGCGTCATTCAGGCAGTTGGCGGCATCGATAAGCTGCTCAACCCCAAAGCCAAAGATGAGGAGACGCTCGCGCTCATCCAGCACCTCACGCCCAGCCAGCGCTTTGACAAGCTGCTCGAGAATCAGCAGGTACTGGCCGAGCCCATCGTGCGCAACGGCAAAAAGGCGACCGTTGGCTACTGCCCCGACGTGTGGGGAGCCTGGGAGTAGCCTGTGTTATTTGCCGGCTCGTGGGTATAAGAGCGAGCGTTTGGCATATGATTCAACTGTAAGCCATGTCTAACAAAGGAGGGTACATGCCCAACAAACCCGTG
>CAUBTS010000125.1 GCA_958438955.1 uncultured Collinsella sp. | reverse complement strand
AAAAGCCCGAGTGTCGCTGGGACACCCGGGCTCGTGAAAAGGGGCTAGTCCTTATTCGGACTTAAGCGGAAACTGCGGCGGAAGCAGTGTTGGTCTCGTCCTCGTCGGTCCATGCATGCTTGGGCATGGGACGGAAGATCTGGAAGAGCATCGCAACCAGCAGCACGATGGCGACAATCGTCCAGATACCAAACTGCCCAAGGACAAGCAGGTTGTAGAACTGGTTGATGAACAGGCCGATGACCCAAGCGAAGGCGCACTCGTAACCGATGGCGATCGCGGTCCACTTGCCGGAGTCCATCTGGTTGCGAATAGTACCCATGGCGGCAAAGCACGGAGCGCACAGCAGGTTGAAAGCGCCAAAGGCAACGCAGGCGCCCATGGTCGGGAACATGCCGGCAAACGCGCTCCACAGGCTCGGGTCGGTCTCGGCGGCGTCGGCAACGGACAGCAGCGAGCCGGCGGTTGCGACGACGTTCTCCTTGGCCACAAGGCCCGAGACGGTCAGCGCGGTTGCCTGCCAGGTGCTAAAGCCGAGCGGGGCGAAGATCCAGGCGACCAGGTTGCCCAGCATGGCAAGCACGGAGTAGTCCATGAACTCCTCGGGGATGCCGTCCATCGCAGGCAGGAAGCCAAAGGCGCCGTTGTAGCTACCAAAGTTGGACAGGAACCAAACCACGACAGTGGACGCGAAGATGACCGTGCCGGCCTTCTTGATAAAGGCCCAGCAGCGCTCCCACACGTGCAGTGCCCAAGAGCGAATCGCCGGGAAGTGGTAGGCAGGAAGCTCCATAACAAACGGCGTCGGGCGACCGGCGAAGAGCTTGGTCTTCTTGAGCATGAGGCCCGAGGCGATGACGGCAAAGACGCCCAGGAAGTAGAAGAGCGGGCTGATCCACGCGGCGGTGGTGGAAGAATCGCCGATGATGGAACCCATGAGCAGGGCGATGATCGGCAGCTTGGCGCCACAGGGAATGAACGTGGTGGTCATGACCGTCATGCGGCGGTCCTTCTCGTTCTCGATGGTCTTGGTAGCCATGACGCCGGGGACGCCGCAGCCCGAGGACACGAGCATGGGGATAAAGGACTTACCGGACAGGCCAAAGCGGCGGAATACGCGGTCCATGATGAAGGCGACGCGGGCCATGTAGCCGCAGTCCTCCAGGAAGGACAGCATGACGAACAGCAGGAACATCTGCGGCACAAAGCCGAAGATAGCGCCCAGGCCGCCGACGATACCGTCACAGACCAGCGAATCGACCAGGCCACCGTCCTCGGTGCCGCCCGCCACGAGGGCATCGTGCACCACAGTGGTGATGCCGGGGACATAGGGGCCGTACTGTGCCGGGTCGACCGAGTCGGCATTGTCGCCCGCAGCCTCGACAGCTGCGTCGTAGGCGTCGCGGCCCTGGCCGAGCACATACCAACCGTCGGTGCCAAAGAGCTGGTCGTTGGTGAAGTCGGTCACCGTGCCGCCCAGGGTGGAAACGGCGATGTAGTACACGCAGAACATGATGACCACAAAGATCGGCAGACCCAGGATACGGTTGGTAACCACGCGGTCGATCTTCTCGGAGGTGCTCATCTTGGCCGGAGCCTTAGTGAGGCACTCATCGATGATGTGAGCAATGACGCCATAGCGCTCACCGGTGATGATGGACTCGGCATCGTCGTCGCAGTCCTGTTCGCACTGGGCGACCAGCTGCTCCACGCGAGCAGCCTTCTCCTTAGTGAGGTTGATGAGCTTGCAGGCGTCCGCGTCGCGCTCAAACAGCTTGACAGCGTAGTAGCGGCGCTTGCTGGCGGGAACGCTCGCCGGCAGGTTGTTTTCGATGTGGTCCAGAACGTCCTCAATGGAGGAATCGAACTTGTGCTCCGGCACCTGACCCTTGGAAGCAGCGGACTTCTTGACCTGCTCGAACAGCTCCTTGATACCCTTGTTCTTAAGGGCCGAGATCATCATAACCGGGCAGCCGAGCTTCTTGGACAGCTTGTCGGTGTCGATCTTGTCGCCGTTCTTCTCGACCAGGTCGGCCATGTTGAGGGCGACGACCACGGGCAGGCCGGTCTCGATAACCTGAAGCGCCAGGTACAGGTTGCGCTCGAGGTTGGTGGCATCGACGACTTGGACGACCACATCGGGCTCGCCGCTCATGAGGTAATCACGCGAGCATTGCTCCTCGGGGCTGTAGGGGGAAAGCGAGTAGATGCCAGGGAGGTCCGTGATGGTAACGTTCTTGTCGCTTAGGAGCTTGGCCTCCTTTTTCTCAACCGTGACGCCGGGCCAGTTGCCAACGTAGCCGTTGGCGCCGGTGATCAGGTTGAAAAGCGTGGTCTTGCCGCAGTTGGGGTTACCCGCCAGCGCGACATGGATCTGAGAATCCGCCATTCAATCCTTCTTCCTTGTGTGCCTGCGCTGCTTTCTCCGCGCAGGCTGGATAATGTGCTTTAAAGTTGCTGCATTAAGTTAGAAAAACCTAACTTAATCTGCAGAAATATACGTCGCGAGCCCTTACTGGACCTCGACGACGGCCGCCTCCTCCTTGCGGATGGAAAGCTCGTAGCCACGCACGTTGATCTCGACCGGATCACCGAGCGGTGCAACCTTCACGACCTTGAACGAAGTGCCCTTGATGAGCCCCAGGTCCATAAGGTGGCGGCGAAGCGCACCCTCACCGTGAAGCTTGACAATGGTGGAGCTCTCGCCCACCTTAACGTCACCCAACGTCTTCATTTACTTGTCCCCCTTTCAGTTCGTACAGAAATACCTTCGGCTAACCGACGGTCATGATGTGCATGGCGACCTTGGAATCGATGCCAAAGCGTGCGCCCAGCACCGTGACGATGATATTGGCGCCACTCGAGCTCACCACGTGGATTTCGCTGCCCTCGACAAAGCCGAGGTCCTTGAGGTGGTGCTTCATATCCTCATTGCCCTTTACACGAGACACGCGCACGGTTTCGCCCGCTTTTACCATCGAAAGCGGCATGGCCGGCATCTGCGGTCCGCAAGACATGAGTGGCTCCTAACGTCAGTTCGTCCTTAACATCGACACGGTAAAAGTTAACCACGCCTATGTTCGCTATAGTAAACTAACACGTGGTTAACTTTTTGGAAAGGGTCCCCATTCAGATTTCGAAAAAGTTTCCTATACGAAACAAA
>CAUBTS010000124.1 GCA_958438955.1 uncultured Collinsella sp. | reverse complement strand
TCGTAATGGTCTCGGTAAAAGTTTTGTTAACCTGGCTCTGGACGGCGCTCGAACCCTTCTCGGTCACGATCTGCGCAATGGCGTTGGCCTTCTGATTCTCGTAGAACTCGATATCGGCATGCTTCACGTCGATCGAGAAAAGCGTCATCATGTCAGCGCTAAACGTTTTGGGGATAACGACGGCAGCATAGTACGCGCCCGACTTAACGCCCTCGATAGCCTTTTCGCGATTGTTGAGCACAACCCAATCGAAGCTCTCGTTGCCGCGTAGGGTGGCGGTCACGTTTTCGCCCACGTTAACCTCGACGGGGATCAAATCGCTCTCGTAACCCTCATCGGTGTTGACCACGGCGATCTTAAGATTGCCGGTGTTGCCGTACGGATCCCAGCTGCCGGCGATGTTAAACCACGCGTACAGACACGGTACGATAATGAGGCCCATCACGACAACCAAGCCGATCACGGAGCGAGACACGTTTTGGACATCGCGCTTAAACAGATGCAGGATGTTCTTCATTTATGCCTCACCTCCTTTGGAGTGCTTGCCAAGCGCGGTGGTATCTCCATCATTTGTGGCTGTGCTGTCGCTGCCCTGAGATTTATGGTGCGAGCCGATATGCGGCAAGCGGCCCGTGGACTGATCGCCGCCCTTGGCACCACGCTCGCTGGCGTTGAGGCCAAACATGTGGCGGGCGGCAGGAATGGCGGCCGTGTGTTCGCGCATCTCGCGACGCAGGTCCTCATCCGAAAGCGCCGAGATGCGCATCTGGGTATTGAGGCTCGCTCGGATATATTCGATATTGATAAGCCAGCCGCAGATGGCAATAACCGAGATGATCCAAATGACAAGCAGGATGATCTTGCCGTTATTGTCGATATCGAGAACCGTCGACAGGACAAAGAGCAGGACCTGAACGCCCACCACGGCGGCAAAACCGCCCTTGATGTAGTACGGGTAGCGATGTTCAAAGGCGACCGCATGATCGAGCAGTTCGCGACGGTACGAATCGGAATCGAGCATGACGCGCATGGCCGTGCGCAGCGAGTAGCGCTGGCGCGGCAGGTCGTTGGACTCGCAAATCATCATACCGGTCGTGGAGAGCTGTTTATCAAAGAGCAGGTTAAGGTTGAGCAGCAGCGGACGCAGCTGCAGGCCGATAAAGAGCGCCACGATCAAGAACACGCCCAGAATGCACAGGTTAAACAGGTAGTTGAACGAATACATGCCGCCGACCGTCTCGCGCAGCAGATTGATGCCGTAGGTAAAGGGCAGCAGCGGGTGCAGCCACTGGAAGAAGCCGGGCATCATCTCGATGGGGTACATGCCCGACGAACCCGGGATCTGCACGATGACGAGAATGACGCCGATAGCCTTGCCGATATGCTTAAACGTGGTGGACAGCGCATAGATGATATTGACGTAGGTGAACGAAATGGCGATGCCGCCCAGCACGAACAGCAGCGGGCTGACGCACTGCACGCCAATCACCAGATCGCCTACCGTAACGATGATGGCCTGCAACGCGCCCAGGATCACCATGAGCAACCAGCGGCCAAAGTAGCCTTGGCGCGCCGTAAAGCTGCCAACACCTTCACGGTCGACCTCGAGCTTGTAAATGGCGATGAGCACATAGCCGCCCACCCAAAGCGCCAGATTGGTGTAGAAGGGAGCGATGCCCGAGCCAAAGCTCTTGACCGGATAGATTGACTTGGACGTCAACTCAACCGGAGACGCCATGAAATCTGCCACGTCATTGACATCGACGCCCATCAGATCGGCCAGCTCGCCCATGGACTCGGAGGTCTGCAGCGCCGCGATGTCATTGGCGGCGGTTGCAAGCTTGTCCTGGACCTTGGCAAGCGAGGAATCGGTCTGGGACAGCGTGGTCTTGGCCTGGCCGAGCGTAGCGCTAAGCTGCGCCAACGTGCCGCGCGCATTTGCAAGTGTAGGTGTCATACCCGAGACGATACCGGTCAGGTCGCCCGAAACGGCAGCAAAAGAGTCGAGCGCGCTCGAGGCCTTCGGCAGCGCGTTTTGGCCCAAGTCCGTCTGGGCTTGGCCAAGGTTGGTCGCACCGGTATGAATTGCGTTATTGATAGCGTCACTGGCACCCGAAACAGCCGCTGCGTCATTCGCCATGGCGCTCGACTGCGCGGACAGACCGTCCTTGATGCTCTGAAGCTTTTCATTCTGCTCTCGAAGCAAATCGATGGTCGATACAATGCGCGCGTCAATTTCCTCGGAACCTGTCGACGTGTCATTGGCGAGAATCTCCAAGTGCCCGATAACGGCCTTATTGTGGTCGATCGTCGCTTGAAGAGACTCGAGCGAGTTGTCGATACGGGTGGTCGTAGATGTGACCGCGCCCGTCAGCTTGCCGATGGCAGCGTTCGCAGAGGCCGACGTCTTGGTGAGCGCAAGGCTGCCTTCCGAGAGCGCCTTGGAGAGCGAGGTGATGGAGTTGCCCGCCGTGGTGCGAGCTTCGCTCAGCAGGTCGTTGCCCTGGGAGATCGCCTGCGTCAGCGACGGTGCCTGGCCTTGCAAGCCGGCAAGTGCCGCATCAGCCGAGGCGATAGCGCCACTCGTCTTATCGATGGCGGCATTCATATCGCCAATCGAATCGCGCACCTCGCCCAAGGTGTCGGACGCCTCGGACACCGAACTTGCCAGCGAGTCCTGAGTCTGGGTTGCCTTGTCCTTTAAATCGACACCGGCATCCTTGGCGATACCGGCAACAGTCTTGCCTACCGTAGAGACAAATTCCGAGTTGATCTGCTCCTCGATGGTGTTTGCACCGGTATCGGTAACCTTGGGCGCAATGGCGCTCTTCTTCTCATTGACGTAGTACGTGAGCTTGGGCTGATGGTAGTTGCCGTCGAGCATCGAAACCAGGTTATCCGAGAAGTTCTTGGGAATCACGACAGCGGCATAGTACTCGCCGCTCTCGACGCCCTCCTTGGCATCGGCCGTCGAGTCGACGAACGTCCAGCCCAACTGATGATTCTCCTTGAGCTGGTCGACCACTTTGTCGCCAGCGTTGAGCTCACCCACCAAGTCGTTTTGGGTGCCTCGATCGTTGTTGGCGATAGCAATCTTGATGCCTTGGGTGTTTCCATACGGATCCCAGTTTGCCACGATGTTATACCAGGCATACAGCGAGGGAATAACGCACACGCCTAGGGTAACCACCAGGGCGACGGGGTTCACAAGCAGTCGCTTAATGTCGCGCTTAAATATCGCAAAGGACACCTTTGCATTGGATAGTTTGCTGCCGAGACTCACGCTTGGACCATCCATCCT
>CAUBTS010000123.1 GCA_958438955.1 uncultured Collinsella sp. | reverse complement strand
ACTTCCAGTAGAGCTCGGCGGTATCGGCCCAGTTCATGACCGCACCGGTCATGGTATAGCTCACGTAATAGGTCGCGCTGTCGCCGCTCTCGTGAGGGCTGAATACCTTAATCTTTACGCCGCTGTCGGACTGCTCAACCGTATAGACGCCGCTGTCACCTTTGTTTGCATAGTCGACCCTGCTAAAGGCGGCATCGCCTTCCTCGACGCTCAGCACGTCGACGCCCGCCGCGCCGCCCTGCTGGTTGGTGCCCGCATTGATCTCCCAAAACACGCCGTTGATATCGTCATCGAAATCAAACTGGCGTCCCTCGACAACGGTCAGCGAGCCGTCGGCCTCAACCGTGGCGCTGATATAGGTTTGAGTCATGGAGTAGCCGTCGGCGTGCGCGGCGACAGGCAGCAGCAACAACGCGAGCGCGACGAGCGCGCAGACGGAAGCGAATCGCGCAAACAGGTAACGCTGCTGACTGACTTTGGCGACGAGGGTGTTCATAGGCACATCCTTTATCTGTGGTACCAACAGCGTTATTGTCCCACGTTTACGGGCGCACATGACGAACATCTAGGCCAGCGGAGTATCAAACGGGACGAAAGTCACGCCCGCAGCCGGCACCTGGGGACGTTCCTTATCTGCCGGCAATCTGGGACACTCCTTGGCATAGCCCGCTCCGGCAATAGATACCACTTCATAGCTCCGTCACAGGTGTAGCGGCTTTGTGTTGCCGCATGCGCACTGATTGAGTCCGCGAGCAAGGGGCATAAAGCAGTTGAGCGAAAACGGTTTGCCCCTTTGCCGTTCGCTTGAGGATCATGTCCCCCTTTTCCGCGGAAACCCCGGCAGTTGCGAAGAGCTGCCGGGGTTTCTGTCGTTTGAGGGGTTGGGCTGGCGGGTGGCGATCGAGCTGTCGAGCCGGTGCCTCCCCCACCTCCCGCGCTATACTCGTCCGCATGGATATCAACGCACGCAACATAGCAACACACGCCGCGGACGCACCGGCAACGGCAGAGCCCACCCCCGTCGTGGGACGCTTCGCCCCGTCGCCCTCGGGCCGCATGCACCTGGGCAACGTGTTCAGCTGTCTGTGCTCGTGGCTTTCGGCCCGCAGCCAGGGCGGCGGCATCGTGTTGCGCATCGAGGACCTGGACGATCGCTGTAAGCGGCCGGAGCTTGCCGCCCAACTGATTGACGACCTGGCTTGGCTGGGGCTCGAATGGGACGAAGGCCCCTACTACCAGCATGATCGCCTAGACCTGTACGAGCGTGCCCTGCATCAACTGCAAGACGCCGGCCTCACCTATCCCTGCTTTTGCACGCGCGCCGAACTCCATGCCGCGAGCGCACCGCACGCGAGCGACGGCACGCCCATCTACCGCGGCGCCTGCCGAGGCCTTTCTGCCGAAGAGGTTGCCCGCCGCAGCATCCTGCGCGCTCCGGCCACGCGCCTGCGCGTGCCCGTCGTCGACGACCTCGCAGACGACGTGATCGAATTCGTGGACCGCACGTACGGAGCCCAATGCGAGGCACTCGCCACCGAGTGCGGAGACTTTTTGGTGCGCCGCAGCGACGGCGTGTTTGCCTATCAGCTGGCCGTGGTGGTCGACGACGCTGCCATGGGCGTCACCGAGGTTGTGCGCGGATGCGACCTGCTGGGCTCCACGCCGCGCCAAATCTACCTGCAGCATCTGCTGGGACTTCCAACGCCGCACTACGCACACATTCCGCTGCTCATGTCGCCGGATGGCCGCCGCCTTTCCAAGCGAGACCGCGATTTGGACCTGGGCGAACTACGCGCACGCTTTGGCACGCCCGAGACGCTGCTGGGATGGCTCGCCGGGCAAACGGGCATCGCGCCGGACGCCACACCGCGCTCTGCCGAGCAGCTGGTCGAGCACTTTAGCTGGGATGTTATCCGTACGCATCGGGAGAACATCACTGTAACGGTCGAGTAGCCAGCCACCCCGCCTCTACGCAACATCCCAGGGCTGGAGTTCGTCACCCAAGCGAACGATGCAGTCATAGAGCACGGTGTGGCGCTCGGCCGGGTTGGCATCCCGATGAAAATGCCCGTAGTACCAGCGCTTATAATCCAAGCGGTCTTCCAGCTCATCGAAAAATGCAGTAAGACGATCAACGCCGGGGCAATTCCAGCCGGGTGCCGGATAGAGCGTGGGCGAGAGCATGCGCGTGGAGCAGGTGTGGGTGATTACGTAGTCGACCTTCCAACCCACGCTGTCGAGCCTTGCCCGCGCCTCCCCAAAGTTGCGCTCGTCCGGCAGCTCCTGCGGCCACCAACTGGAATACGGCACGCGATATTCCTTGTCCACGCTCGTGGCGCCGCCCATGGTAAAGATCGTTGAGCCGTCGAGTTCAAAAACCTCGCCGCGCGTCAGGCGCCGTATGGGCGAGGTATCCGACAGGCGCTGCGTCAGCCCACCGTGCCACAACTCCATGGGTCGCTCCGCCCAGTGATCGAAACGCTCGTGGTTGCCGTCGACAAACAGCACGGTGTAGGGGCGCGACTCCAGCCAAGCAATATCGGCGCACTCCTCGGCAGAAAAATCCAAGGGAAAGCCAAAATCGCCGGCGACGATGAGATAGTCGTCACTCGTCAGACTATCCCCAAGATCCCAGTCGCGCAGCTTTTGCATGTCGAGGCCGCTGTGAATATCGCCCGTCACATAGACCGTCATCGGATTACCACTTCCCTGCAAGTCGCTAGCCCACATTCTGCACGATTACTAAGCTAACCGTTCCAGCCCTTCCATCCCTTAGGGCTTACCCTTCGTTCTTCCATCCAAACGGGTCAAGCACCCAAAAAACCAGATCGAGCACGCCGCCGGTCATCATGGCGCCGGCAAGGGCCATGCAAACGTGCAGAGAGCTGGTACTTCGGAGCACGTCGAATGGCCCCAGAACAGCCAGCAGCGCGACCGCTGCGCCGGCAAAGCACAGTGCGAGGCACGGCCCCGCGTCCTTGACGCACTTCTTTGCGAGATGCTTTGCGTTGTCACTCATCGGTATCGAACTCCTTAGAGGGTCATTGTTCAGACGCATGCCGCCGCGGCAGAGCGGGGCGGCAGGGTAAGTGTCACATGCCGTGCGGACATCAATGGAGAAACCGCCTGCTCGACCAACCCTTGACGCCGTTTTGCACCGGCACCCCATCCCCCCGCTGTCGAGGTCTAATTCTTTTCCCGAGAAGTGAACGGCTGTTTTTGAGCCCCTGAAACAGCCGCATTTTTCGGCGGCAAAATCGTGGGATTTCAGCATTGAAACCGACGCTCCTATAAGTTGTCAAGAGGCAGTTTGCGGGAGCGCTCTCTCCAA
>CAUBTS010000122.1 GCA_958438955.1 uncultured Collinsella sp. | reverse complement strand
TATGTACGGCCTCAACTTTGAGCGCTACCGCACATTGGCGCTGCTGATGGTCGTCGCCGGCGGCGTCACCGCGGCCATCGACTTTATCTACGCCATCATCACGGTGCTACGCCATGCCGGCGACGTCACCAAGATCTACCTGATCTGCTTTGCCGTGAGCGTGGTGCTCCCGGTGATTCTGATCAATCTGCTCGGCCTGATGGGCGCCGTCGCGAGCTACCTGGCCATCATGGCCCTACTGCTGGTACTGTTGATTATCGAGTACGCCCACATCCGCCAACGCATAGAGAGAGACCGGAATCCGTACGGCGCCTAATTGCGGCGATGGGAGAAGCTAATTTGCGGTGGAATCACCCCGGCTGGAGTCTCGTTGCGGACACGCAAAACTAAGTGAGTAGACTTTTACCGAATCCCGGACCACACCGACAAAGCACAAGTCCGTGACCAGCGGTTTTATTGAGGCAAATATGTTGGGTGCTCGGCATTTCCAAAAAAGTCTACTCACTTAGCCAGCGGGCAGCCAAATGATTATTTAATCCCCGTCCCTGAAAAATCAATTTGCGGGCAGAAGGGCAAAAGTAGTCAAAAAAGCCCCATCCCAAATTAGCTACCCCTTGCACCGATTATTCGCCCGGGTTGATGTTCGCGTAGAACTCCGCCCCGTCGTCCAGGCGCAGGATGCCCACGCGGCCGAACTCGGAGCCGGTGGCGGCAGCGCAGTCGATGTCGATGCGATCGGGCGCACCAGCGGTATCCTCGCCACCCAGGCGCACAATCTGCCCGCGGCCCGACTCCTCATCGAGCCCTGCCAGGCCGCCAACCTCGCAATAGCGCCCAAGCGATACCGTGGGCGTGTGACCGCTCACCACGACCGGGCCCTTGCCCTCGGCAGAAAGCAGCCCGGTCGGCACATCCCAATAGCCGTGACGAATCCAGAGCAAGTCATCGGACGACTGTACGGCGAGCATCTGCTGCAGCAGCTCGCGATCGGCATCGACCGCTCCCCTGCCGTCGCCGCAATCGACACCATGCTCAAGCAAAAACGCACGCGCCGCCTCGGTCTGAATGCCGGCGTGCACCAGCAGGTACGGCCGCTCGGCAGTCTCGACCACCGCGTAGAGCGGCAGCGCGGCCATCCATCGCACGAGCTCCTCGTATGCCTCAAATTCCATGTCGTTGAGCTGCTCGCGCGTCGTCCAGCCACCGTTGATATCCCAGGTCTCGGCATCGAGCGGGTCCTGGCCAATGATCGCGTCGAGCATAATCTGCTCGTGGTTACCCTTAAGCACGCGAGCGTTGGGCAGCGACCGCACCAAGTTGATGACACCGACCGGATCGGGACCGCGGTCGATCATGTCGCCCAGCACATACAGCGTGTCGTCGGACGTCAGCGAGATCTTGGAAAGGGCCTCGTCCAGCGCGCGCACGTGCCCGTGAGCATCAGATGTCACATAGATCGCCATGGAACGCCTTTCCCTGCATTAGGCCGAAGCCCGATGCCACGACTAAAACTTCAAGTTGAACTTAAACGTTACCCATTGTACTCCGTTGCAATAAAGCTGGAAAGGGTTTCCGAGCAGAGGCAAAGACGTCAGCCGTCTATGACGGTATCGCGCATGCCCGCAATCCAACCCCATAAACCCACCATCTTTGGGTACAAATAACCGCAGACAACTGACCGTGCCACGCCAACCACCCAGGAGCGGACACCATCCATGAACCAGATCCTTCTCTTTATCGGCCTCGTCATTATTCTGTGCCTGACCATCAAACCCGTCGGCAAAAAGCTCCCCTTCCCCACCCTGCTTATCTTTATCGCACTCGGCATGCTGCTGGGCGTCAACGGTCCGGCGCACATCGACTTTAGCGACTATGCGCTCACCGAAACCGTCTGCAGCACGGCGCTGCTGTTCATCATGTTCTACGGCGGCTTTAACACCAACATCGACCGCGCCAAGCCCGTCGCCGTGCCCGCGGTGTTGCTGAGCACGCTCGGCGTCGTCATCACCGCAGGCATCACCGGCGTGTTCGCCCACTTTGTGCTGGGCTTCGACTGGATCGGCGGCCTGCTGCTGGGATCAGTCGTGGCATCCACCGACGCGGCCAGCGTCTTTAGTGTTCTGCGCGAGCACAGCCTGTCGCTGAAGGGCGGCACCGACTCGCTGCTCGAGGTCGAATCGGGCTCCAACGACCCCGTCGCCTACATGCTCACCGCCGTGCTCGCCACACTCGCGGCCAGCGGCGACATCAACATTCCCGCACTGCTGGCTAAGCAGATTATCCTGGGCGTGGGCCTGGGCCTCGTCATCGGCTGGGCGGCGGGCCGTCTGATTGAGCGCGCGCATGCAACAGCTAAGGACGCGCAGACCATCTTTTTGTTCGCCGTGGCCATCGTCGCCTACGCGCTACCAAGCTATCTGGGCGGCAACGGCTTTTTGGCTGTATACCTGGCCGGCATTGTGCTGGGTGCCAGCGACATCACCGGCAAGGTCGAGATGGCACACTTCTTTGACACCCTCACCGAGATGGCAGAGATGACGATCTTCTTCTTGCTCGGCCTGCTCGTAACGCCCGCACGCCTGCCGCAGATGCTGCTGCCGGGCCTGGCACTCATGGCATTCATGCTCTTCGTGAGCCGCCCCATCGCCGTCGGCGTGCTCCTAGCGCCCTTTAAGACGAATCCCCGCCAGATCGCGCTCGTAAGCTGGGCGGGCCTGCGCGGAGCAGCTTCGGTCGTCTTTAGTCTCTTTGCCGTGGTGGCCGGCGTTCCCGGCGGACACGACCTATTTGACCTGGTGTTTGTGATTGCCGCGTCGAGCATCGTGGTGCAGGGCTCGCTGCTGCCGGCGGTGGCGAAGAAGCTCGATATGATCGATGCGACCGGCGACGTGCGCCGCACCTTTAACGACTATCGCGACGAAGACGGCATGTCGTTCGTCAAGCTCAAGGTAGGCGCTGGACATCCGTTTGCCGGACGCTCGCTCGCCGATATTGGCAGCGCGACGAACATGCTGGTGGTCTTGGTGCTGCGCGACGGTGCGCACCCGGTGCTGCCCAACGGCGATACCGTCATCGAGGAAGGTGACCTGCTGGTGATGGCCGCGCCAACGTTTGAAGAGCGTGCCGAGGTTACGCTGCGCGAGGTCACCGTAACCCCCCACGGTCGCCTGGCCGGCCAGCGTCTTCGCGATGTGCCGCAGGGCAAGCACCCCTTTATCGTGGTGATGCTCAAGCGCGACGGCCAAACGATCATCCCCGACGGCAACACCCTAATATATGCCGACGACGAAGCCGTCATTGCCACACTGGCGTCGTAGTGACCAGGAGGTAGCTAATTTGCGACGAAGAGATCAAGCGCCTAGAGAACCTCATGCCTTCGCTCGCAGATTTGGATTTGCCTGAGGAGTAAAGCACCCCTCCCCCATGTAACCATCCTGTAAATCATAGCGGCGTAGTCGAGTTTTACCGTGATGCGGTCGCGCCTAGCGCTCCACTGTGCTAAAGTATCCCGAACGTTCAAACGACTACGAGGGAGACTAGAAGATGGCACGTGTGCACAACTTCTCAGCTGGCCCGGCCGCGCTGCCTACAAGCGTGCTCGCCGAGATCGCCGACGAGATGATGGACTACCGCGGTTGCGGCATGT
>CAUBTS010000121.1 GCA_958438955.1 uncultured Collinsella sp. | reverse complement strand
AGGCCCGCAGAGCCGGGCATCCAGGCACCGGTGGCCACGACCACGTCGGTAAAGCCCTGGGCCTTGAGCTCGTCAATGGAATCAACGCGAGCGTTGAGCTGCACCTTGGCGCCAAAGGCCAGGCAGAGCTCGGCATCGTGGGAGATATCGTCGCTCGCGATGCGGAACTCGGGAATCACGTGACGGACCACGCCACCGAGCGAATCGCGGGCCTCAAAGATGGTGACGGGCACGCCGGCGCGCGTCAGGAAGAATGCCGTCGCCAGGCCGGCCGGGCCGCCGCCGATAACGGCAACGTTGCGCTCGCCGTCGTTGGCGATAGCCTGGGCACGCAGCTTGGGTAGCACGGCGGTCATGGCCTCGCGGGCGGCCTTGAGCTTGCTGGCGCGAATCTGGGCGCCCTCGGGCTCGTAGAACGCACGCTCGCAGGCACGACCGCAAGGATGCGGGCAGATGGTGCCGGTGATGAACGGCAGGGCGTTGCGCTCGATGATGATGTTGAGTGCGTCCTCGTAGCGGCCCTCGTCAACAGCCGCCAGATAGGCGGGAATATCCTGCTGGATGGGGCAGCTCGTGCGGCACGGCGTGGTAAAGCAGTCGGAAAGCGGGCTCTTGCCGGCGACCTTGCGGTCGGGCAGCGGGCGCAGCGGCTTCTTGTAGAGCGGGTTGGTGAGCGAGTCGGTCTGGATCGCAGTCACGGCCTCGAGAGAGACGCCCGCGAACGGCTTGCCATCCAGGTCGGTAAACTCGCCAGCCATCTGGCTAAAGCGCTCGTAGCCACCAGGCTTGAGTACGTCGGTCGCCAGGGTGACGGGCCAAATGCCGGCATCGTACAGGGCGCGGATGTTGTAGACCGTAGCACCGCCAGAGTAGCTAATGCGCAGCTTGCCATCGAACTGCTCGGTAATGCGACGGGCGGCCTCGATGGTCAGCGAGAACAGCGAACGGCCGGACATGTACATCTCGGTGGAGGGCAGCTCGTTCCTCGTCACGTCGACGGGGAACGTGTTGGTTAGCTTGACGCCAAACTCCAGGCCGCGCTCGGCACACAGGGCAATCAGACGCTCAAACATGGGCACAGCGTCGACCCACTGCAGATCCTCGCGGAAGTGCGTGTCATCGAAGACGATGTAGTCGAAGCCCAGCTCGTTGAGGCGCTGGCGAGCAAACTCATAGCCCAGCAGCGTGGGGTTGCACTTGATGTAGGTGTTGAGACCCTTCTCGGTAATCAGATAGGTCGCGATGCGCTCGATCTCCGCCGGCGGGCAGCCATGCAGCGTGGACTCGGTAATGGAGTTGGAGACGCGCGCCGGGATGGACTCGACAAACGCGGCATCGACATGCTCAAACTTGTCCAGGTTAGCGAGCGCCCACGTGCGGCACTCGTTCCAAACCTCGGAGCCGCTGGCGTCCTTCATGCCCTCAATGTACGCATCGACCTTGGGGCTCTTGATGCCCTCGAGGTCATAACCCACGGACATGTTGAAGACAAAACCATCCGGGCTGCCCAGGCCGTACTCGCGAGCGATCAGGTGGCAGGCAAACCATGCCTTCACGTACTCGGCAAAGGCCTGCGGAACCTCGAGCTCGGTCGACCACTCGCAGTTGTAGCACTCGTCCTGCGCCACGATGCAGGGCTTGTTCACACACTTGGAGAGCTCCTCGCCGTCCATAACCTGAACGGTCTTGAGCTCAAAGAAGCGGGAACCGGCCACGTAGGATGCCACGATGTTCTGGGCAAGCTGCGTATTGGGACCGGCAGCCGGGCCAAACGGAGTCTCGATGCGCTCGTCAAAAATGGGAAGCGCACCCTCCTGGTTGGCCGTGACCATCTTGCGCACGCCAAAGACGGCGCCCTGAGTCTTGTGCTCCTCGATGATCCAGTTCATCAGCTGCGAAAACGGGATCGGCCTCATGATGTCGCTCATAGTGAGCTCCTCTCTGTAACGCCCGGCGAGACCGCGCGGCGGGCGCAAATACGGTGTAGCGCTAGCACAGCGCCGGCGACCCCGCGGAGGTCGCCTATACGCGCGTCGGATGCGGCGAAACATCCGACGCACGCGAATCTACTTGTGAATTAGTAGGCGCGATCGTTGAGCGTGCTCCAGAGCTTCTTGGACTCAGCCATGGTCCACGCGTTGATCTTTTCCTCATCGATACCGACGAACTCGCGATCCTTGTACAGGACCTTGCCGTTGATGATGGTGGTGCGGCAGTTTTTGCCCATCATGCCAAAGAGCATGTGGCCGTCGATGTTCTCCTCGCTCAGCGGCGTAAAGGGCTTGTAGTCCATAACGATGACGTCGGCGGCAGCGCCGGCCTCGAGCACGCCGAGCTTGCGATCGAAGTACTTGCTCGCCATCTTGGCGTTGTTCTCGAACAGCATGGTCATGGCCTCGCACCAGCCCACGTTGGGCATGGCGGCGTTGTGGCGCTGAATGATCAGGAAGACCTTGAGGCTCTCGAGCATATCGTGGGTGTAGGCGTCGGTGCCCATGCACACGGGGATGCCGCGGCGGAAGAACTCGAGCACGGGGGCGCAGCCCACGGCGTTGCCCATATTGGATTCGGGGTTGTTGACCAGCCAAGTGCCGGACTCCTTGACGATATCCATCTCGGCAGGCGTCACGTGGATGCAGTGGCCCAGCATGGTGTCGGGACCCAGCAGGTTGTGCTGCAGCAGGCGCTCGACGGGGCTGATGCCACCGCGGTTGAGGCGGGAGTCCCACACGTCGTTCATGCCCTCGCACACATGGATGTGGAAGCCGGTCAGGCCGTTGTTGGCCTCGGCCATCTTATCCATGGTCTCGTCCGAAAGCGTAAAGGTAGCATGTCCGCCAAACATGGCGGCGATCATGTGGTTGTCGTTATCGCGACGCTCCTTGGCGGCCCACTGGGCAAATTCGGCGTTCTCGGCAATGGCCTGGTCGCACTTTTCCTGGCCGCGGCGATCGGAGACCTCGTAGCACAGGCACGAACGCATGCCCAGCTCCTGAGCTGCATCCTTAATGGTAAAGAGGCTTCCCGGAATCTCGCAGAAGCTCGCATGGTGATCGAAGATCGTGGTGACGCCATCACGGATGGAGTCCAAAATCGTAGCATAGGCGCTGGCCTTGGTGCCGTCGAGCGTCAGGTTGTCGTCGATCTTCCACCACTGCTGCTCAAGATTCTCCAGGAAGTTGGTGGGGTTGCAGCCCTTAATGGCAAGGCCGCGGGCCAGACCCGAATAGATGTGGGTGTGGCAGTTGATGAGTCCGGGCATGATGAGGTTGCCCTGGGCATCGACGCACTCGGCATCCGGGTACTTGGCCTTGAGCTCGCGCTCGGGGCCCACTTCGACGATCGTATCTCCGTCAATGGCGACCGCACCGTTTGGAATAAACGGGGTCTGAGCGTTGCGGGTAAAGACGGAACCGTTAGCGACCAGAAGCATGGATGCTCCCTTCAACATCAGAGGCGGGGTTTGACACCTCTGACATGGCGGAGTGCGAAGCGCCGGCCTACACCGGAAACGGGCCCTCTCCCGTCAACGCTTCACCAAAGGGACAAACCCTTTGAAGTGCGGCTTGGTGCCGCATGGCGTCGGCGGACGAGGCGATGCGTCCGCCGACGAATAGCACCGAATTGGTTACTTCTTGCTCTCGGGCA
>CAUBTS010000120.1 GCA_958438955.1 uncultured Collinsella sp. | reverse complement strand
TGCGAGCGCTCGAACAACGTGATGCCAAACTCGGCCTCGAAGCCCGACACCTGCTTGACGAGCGCCGGGGTCGACACGCGCAATTTTGCCGCCGCACGCGAGAAGCTTCCCAGCTCCGCGGCGGCCGATATGGCCTCGAGTCGTCGATCGTACACGTCAATCTCCCGTTTTCGCGCCTGTGACCGCATGGTGCCACAGGGGGTCGTTTTGGCAGTTCACTCGCTCAATTGAGAAAAAACTGCATCGCACAGTGTAAACCTACGGTTAACGCCATTCTAACAAATATGCAATTCACCTGCGCAAATGCAAAGCATACGATAACCAGTGAAAACCACGTGGGTCGGTTAATGGGAGCGACCCACCGGGAGGCACAAGAAGGGAAGTTCCTATGAGCAATTGGCTTAAGCTCGAGGGCGATGTCTGCGCCGTGACTGGCGCGCTCGGCGGTATGGGCGCCGAGATCTGCCGCGAGTTCGCCCGCAATGGCGCCAACGTCGTCATGCTCGACCTGGACGAGGAGAAGGTCAAGGCCGCTGCCGCCGACCTCGCTGCCGAGTTTGGCATCCACGCCGAGGGTTACAAGATGAACGCCACCGACGAGGCAGAGGTTCAGGCCGCCGTCGACGCCACCATCGCCGACTTCGGTCGCGTCGACGTCCTCGTCAACACCGCCGGTATCCTGCGCTTCGCCGCCATGGAGGACCTGCCGCTCTCCGACTGGAATGAGGTCATCAACGTCAACCTCACCGGCTACTTCATCACCTCGCAGCGCTTTGGTCGCGAGATGATCAAGGCCGGCCAGGGCCGCCTGGTGCACATCTCGACCGTCGCCAGCCACTCCCCCGAGACGTTCTCGGGCGTGTACAGCTCCACCAAGGCGGGCGTCAACATGATGTCCAAGATGCTGGCTGCCGAGTGGGGCCCCTACGGCGTGCGCTCCAACTGCGTCGAGCCTTGCTTCGTTAAGACCCCGATGTCAGCCAACTTCTACGCCGATCCCGAGGTCGAAAAGAGCCGCAGCCGTCTGATCGCCACGCGCCGCATCGGCGAGGTCAGCGATATCGCCAACGCCGTCATGTTCCTGGCGTCCAAGCGCTCGGACTTTACCACCGGCGACGCCATCAAGGTCGACGGCGGCTTCTCCAACATGATGGGCGACCTCACCGCCAAGCCCGGCGGCCGTCGCGCCTATGCCGACAACTACCTTAAGAACAAGGGTGTCGAGCTCTGGTCCGATGAGTCCGGCGTCGCCAAGCCGACTGACCAGTAAACCAACCTGACAGGGAGGCCCCGCGGACACGCCCGCTCCTCCCCCGTATCGATTAGAAAGAGTCCAATGGCTTCCAGCAACTCCAACAAGGGTCGCGCCGTCGTGCTTTCCGCCGCGTGCGTCACCATGTTCTTTATCAGCTCCATCGCGCTGTATTCCGTCGTGAGCAAGAATCTGCTCGCCGTCTACCCCGAGTGGTCCAGCGCTCTTACCTGGGCCTTCCCGGTCTTTCAGACCATCATGGCCGTGACGGGCATCTTCGCCGGCCGCATCTCCGATAAGATCGGCCCGCGCAACGTCGTTATCGCCGCCGCCGTGTGCTACGGCATGGGCTGGTTCATGTCCGGCACCGTCACCGAGCCGTGGCAGTTCTACCTGTGGTTCTCGCTCGTCGCCGCCATCGGCAACGGCCTGGGCTACAACCCCGCGCTCACCACCGGTCAAAAGTGGTTCATCGACAAGAAGGGTCTCGCCTCCGGCATCACCCTGGCCGCTTCGACCGCCGGTCCCGCCGTGCTGTCCCCGGTGCTCGCCTCGCTGCTCATCCCGAGCCTGGGCATCTTTGGCGCCCTCAAGGCACTCGGCGTCATCTTCTTTGTGACGATCGCCGCCTCCGCCCTGTTCCTGAAGGCCCCCGAGGCCGGTTGGCTGCCCGAGGGCTTCGAGGCACCCAAGGGCGGCGCGCACGCCGGCACCTTCGGCGACCTCACCCCGGGCGAGATGGTCAAGACCCCGCGCTTCTGGGTCCTCATCGTCACCTTCGCCTTTGCCGCCACCGCGGGCACCCTGCTCGTGGGCAAGGTTGCCTCCATCGCCGCCGTTCAGCTCTTCGCCGACCCCACGAGCGCCGCGGCCGTCGCCCTCGGCGGTGTGGTGGTCTCCGTCAACACCTGCGCCAACCTGGTTGGCCGTCTGTCCTTTGGCCAGATCATCGACAAGCTCGGCGCCTATAAGTCGCTGCTCATCAGCCTTGTCGTCACCATCGTCGCGCTCGTCATCATGTCGATGAGCTTTACGCAGAGCATGTTCTTTGTGGCGCTCGCCCTGCTCGGCTTTAGCTTTGGCGCCCTGCTCGTCATCTACCCGCCGCTCACCGGCGGCGCCTTTGGCACCAGCAACATCGGCGTCAACTACGGCATCATGTTTTTGGGCTACGCCGCTTCCACCTGGATCAGCCAGCCCATCACCGCCGTGCTGTATCACGCCGAGGCCGGCAGCGCCGCCTACCAGCAGTCCTTCTACGGCGCCATTGTGATCGCCGCCATCGCCGTCGTGCTCACCGTCTACATGATGGTCTCCGACAGCAAGAAGAAGTCCGCCTAGTTCTACCGATGCGACAAAGGGACAGCCCCTTTGTCGCATTCACCGGTCACCAGTATTAAGGAGTCGAAATGTCTGAGCTCAACCCCGTCCGCATTGCCGTTATCGGCGCCGGCGCCATGGGCCGCAACCACATCCGCTTTGTCACCGAGGAGCCCGAGGCCGAGCTCGTCGCCATCGCCGACGCCTTTGAGGGCGCCCGCGCCACGGCCGAGGCCGCCGGCGTGCCGTTTTATACCGATCCCGCCCAGATGATGGACGAGGTCAAGCCCGAGGCCGTCATCATCGCCACGCCCAACGACCTACACCTGGGCGTTGCCCGCGAGGCTGTGAAGCGCAACATCGTGCCGTTGGTCGAAAAGCCGATCTCCAACGACCTGGAGGATGCCCAGGCCTTCGCCGCCGAGGCCGAGACCGCTGGCGTGCCCGTGCTCGTAGGTCAGCACCGTCGCCACAACCCCTTCGTCAACAAGGCCAAGGAGATCATCGAGTCCGGCGAGCTGGGCAAGCTCACCGTGTCGAGCTTCCACTACATGATCTATAAGAATGACGAGTACTTCGACGTCGAGTGGCGCCGTAAGAAGGGTGCCGGCCCGATCCTGGTCAACCTGGTTCACGACGTCGACCTGCTCCGCTACCTGCTGGGCGAGCCCGTTGCCGTCCAGGGTATGCAGTCCAGCGCCGCCCGCGGTTTTGAGACCGAGGACTCCGCCGTGGTCAACGTCCGTTTTGCCGATGGCGCGCTCGCAAGCATGACCATCTCCGACGCCACCGCCAGCCCCTGGAACTGGGAGGCAACCGCTCGCGAGGATCCGCAGTACCGCCCCTTCGACGCCGACGCCTACTTTATCGGCGGCACTAAGGGTGCCCTTTCGCTGCCCCGCCTGCACCAGTTCTCCTACGACGGCGCCTCCAACTGGCACAAGCCGCTGCAGATGGAGATTCCGGCCGTCGACCCGGCGCTGCCGCACAAGATGCAGCTCAAGCACTTTGTGAAGGTTGTCCGCCGCGAGGTCGAGCCCGTCGTGACCCCCGCCGACAACGTTAAGACGCTCACACTTCTCAACGC
>CAUBTS010000119.1 GCA_958438955.1 uncultured Collinsella sp. | reverse complement strand
GTCAACGAGCTCAAGAAGCCCGGCCGCGACCCGCGCGACGACGCGCCCGAGGTGGTCTTTAGCCGCTCGGCACTTTCCATCGACGACCTGGAACCCGGCATGGAACTCAAGGGCACGGTGCGCAACGTTGTGGACTTTGGCGCCTTCGTCGACGTGGGCGTGCACCAGGACGGCCTCGTACACATCTCCAAGCTGGCCAACCGCTTTGTCAAGCACCCGAGCGACGTGGTGCGCGTCGGCGACACGGTCAAGGTGTGGGTCGAAAAGGTCGATCGCGACCGCAAGAAGATCTCACTCACCATGGTGCAGGGGAAGTAAACCGCCAAAGCAAAGGTACCCCCTGCAGCGACGTGCAAAATCGCGAGTATTCTGCAAATTCCGCCGTTCCGGATGCCCCTCAGAGACGAAAAAACAAAAACAGCCCCCGTTTTAGCGTCGTCAGAGCCAAAACGGGGACCGTTCCATGCTTCGGTTAACTGATAAAGACCTTTACCTTGCTGAATACTCGCGATTTTGCACGTCGCTACAGGGGGTACCCTTGCTTACGGCAGAATATGAAAGCCGAGCGAGGCGATATCCTTGGCAAAGCCGCGGACGGTGTCGAGCGAGACCTCGTACGGGTCGCGGCCGATGTTCTTGCGCTTGGCCAGGATGCTGTTGGGCACCGTGATGATCTGGCAACCGCAGGCCTCGGCCTGGTAAATGTTGATGAGCTCGCGCGTGGACGCCCACAGGACCTCACAGTTGGGCTTGACGGCGGCCTTCTTGACCGACTCCGTCATAAACGGAATGGGGTCGACGCCGGTATCGGCGATACGGCCGGCAAAGAGCGAGATAATAGACGGCGTCTCGGTGTCAACGGCCTCGACCATCTCGTCAACCTGCTTAGGCGTAAAGATGGTGGTGACGTTGACCTTGATGCCGTCGGCCGAAAGCTTGCGCACCAGCTCGGCGGTGGACTCGCCCTTGGTGGTCACGCACGGAATCTTGACGTAGACGTTCTCGGCCCAGGTAGCGATCTCGCGGGCCTCGACCTCCATGGTCTCGACGTCGTCGGCAAAGACCTCGAACGAGACGGATACATCGGTGATGTGGGCCAGGACCTCCTTGGCAAACGCGCGGTAATCCGTCACGCCGCCCTTCTTCATAAGGGACGGGTTGGTCGTGAAACCCTGAACGTTGCCGTTCTCGTACATGTCGAGCATGCCCTCGAGGTTTGCACCGTCAGCGAACACCTTGATTGCCATCTGCCTGATTCCTTTCGCTTGCATAAGGCCGGTAAACTGCTAAACACTTTACCTACGTTTATCAAGGCGTGAGCTGCGGTTTTTTATCTTCTCGGCGAACGGTATAAACACCTCAGTGTTTGGATTGATAAATCGATTGAGCATGCAAAAGCAAAGAGTCGCAGTTTGGGCAAACGTCAGAACGCGGGATTCATTAGATGAGGCCGAAATGCTGCATCGCTGTGACGGTACCGTCGTGTGCGACATCGTCGGTCACGTAGTCGGCGACCGCCTTGACCTCGGGCATGGCGTTACCCATGGCCACGGCCGTCTCGACGGCGGCGAGCATGCCCAGGTCGTTGCCCGAATCGCCAAAGCCAAAGGTGCGCGCATTTCCCTCGCGGCCCAGATACGCCAGCGCTCGCGCCACGCCCACGCCCTTGTCAATGCCCTTGGGGCTCAGCTCGCGATTCTGACCACCGGTGTTGCACAACTCAAACTCGCGATCGATAAAGCCATCATCGTTGGCTACGCGAGCCAGGTCGCTCGCGACGATGCACACCTTGCCCACGCGCAGACTGCCGTCGACGCGCATTTCCTCGGTGCTGTGCACCACAGAAGTGCCGATCAGAGACGACTGCTCAACGCCCGCGGGTTCCAGGGCAAAAGTAGCCACGTTGGTCTCGAAAAAGGCCTCAATCCCTGCCGCGGCCATACGGCGCGCAAGCTCCTCAATAACGTCCTCGTCAAAGCAGTCCTCATGCACCACGCGGCCCTCGACCTCGAGCGTCGCTCCCGCCATGGCAACGACACCCGCCGGGTTCAGCGCGCGCAAGCCATCGGCAATCAGCCACAAGGGACGACCCGTGCAGATAAATGCCTGGTGACCCGCATTGCGCAGGCGACCAAATGCATCGACAACAGCCTTCGACGGATGGACTGCATTGAAGTCCTTATCGGTCATATCGTCGGGATCGAACGACGTCAGCGTGCCGTCCACGTCAAAAAAGAGCACGGCGGAATCGGGGCACGCATCAATCATATGGGTTCCTTTCGAGGATAAGGGCAAACGAAGCATCCATCATATAATGGAGCGACGCAACCAGAGAGGTCACCCATGGAATTTTACGCAAGCTGCCCCGAGGGCTTTGAGTCCGCACTCGCCGATGAGCTTAAACGCCTCGGGCTTTCGCATGTTCGCCGGCTGAAGGGCCGCGCCACGTTTGAGGGCGAGCTCGAAGAAGGCTACCGCGCCTGTCTGTGGTCGCGCCTAGCGAGCCGCGTGTTTGCGGTGCTCGGGCGCTTTGAGGCGCAGGATGCCGATGAGCTGTACGATAGCGTTTACGACATCGCCTGGGAGAACATCGTCCGCCCCGGCGCCACCATTGCCATCACCGCCCGCGGCGTGACCGAGCAGCTGCGCAACACGCGCTTCTCGGCCCTGCGCGCCAAGGACGCATTGTGCGACCGCTTGGCCGAAACCACGGGCCGTCGCGCCGATGTCAACGCCACCGATCCCGATGTTCACCTGCTGCTTTCGCTGCGTCAGCGCCGCGCGAGCATCAGCCTGGACCTTTCGGGCGATCCGCTGTTCAAGCGTCTGCCGCCCGCAGCGACCCGCGCCGGCGAGGGTACGCACGTGCTGCGCCCCGACTACGCCGCCCTGGTGCTGGCGCAGGTCGGCTGGACCGCACTGTGCGAGCGCGAGTTAACGGCTGACGATTACGAGAATGAAGCCCTTCCCACGCTGATCGATGCCTCATGCGCCGGCGGCGGTCTGCTGCTGGAGGCCGTGAACATTCTGACCAACCGCGCCCCGGGCGCCGCACGCGAGCGCTGGGGCTTTGAGGGCTGGCAGCTACACGACGCCGCCCTGTGGGAGCAGCTGCTTGCCGAGGCGCGCGAGCGCGAGACGGCAGCGCGCGAGCGCCAGGCGCGCATCGTGGCCGTAGACATCGACCCCGCCGCCCGCAAGACTGCCGAGCGCATGGTCAAGTGCGCCGGCTACAAGCGTTTTGTCGACTTTTGCGCCGCCAAGTCCGCCACCGTGCTGGACCATGCTGGCGCCGTCGCCGGAGCCGCCGTAGTCGCAGACACCACCGAGACACCGCTTTCACTCATGCACGACGCCATGACGCTGGTCGGCGAGCTGCGCCGCGCGCCCGAGCTTATCGCCGCACCGGTCGCCGCGCTCACCCGCGATGGCCTTATGGCCCGCGCGCTCCATGCCGAGCCCGCGCGCTCCATCGCCGTCATGCCCAATAACGAGGAGGCGGCTCTTGAGGTTTGGCCCTCGCTCGACCACGCCGCCGCAGCTTTTGAGGCTGCGACCAGTGCGGATGCCGAGGAGCAGACCGCAGACGCTCAAGACGAAACCGCCGACACCCCCACGTCCGAACCTGCTGCCACGCTCGACCTGGGCGACGGCAAGCCGCTGCCCGTGCTCATCCCCGAGTCGGAGCAG
>CAUBTS010000118.1 GCA_958438955.1 uncultured Collinsella sp. | reverse complement strand
AGCTCTACCTGGCAAACCAGGACCGCATCGCCCAGCAGGTGCAGCACCGCGAGGCCGGGGAGTTTAAGAAAGATAAGCTCAAAGTGCTTGCCGAGCTCACCAAGCTGCGCCAGATCTGTTGCGACCCGCATCTGCACTATGCGGACTACAAGGCGGGAAGCGCCAAGCTCGATACGTGTATGGAGCTCGTTCACGGCGCGCTCGACGGTGGTCATCGCATCTTGCTGTTCAGCCAGTTTACGGGCATGCTCGATATCATCGGCAAGCGCCTGGCCAAGGAGGACATCGCCTTCCTTAAGCTCACGGGCGCATCGTCTAAGGAGAGCCGCGCCAAGATGGTTGCGCAGTTCCAGGCAGGCGAGGTGCCGGTGTTCTTGATTTCGCTCAAGGCGGGCGGCGTGGGCCTTAATTTGACGGCTGCCGACGTGGTCATCCACTACGACCCGTGGTGGAACGTGGCGGCGCAGGACCAAGCGACCGACCGCGCCCACCGCATTGGCCAGCAGCACACCGTGACCGTGTACAAGCTCATCGCCAAGGACACGATCGAGGAACGCATTATGCAGATGCAGGAGTCCAAGCGCGATCTGGTCAACAGCGTGCTCGGCGGCGACGGCATCTCATCGGCACTGTTTACGCGCGAGGATGTTCTGGCACTGCTCGGTGGCGACGGTCGCTAACCCGCTCGGGTGGGGCCGCCAGGGCGGATAGTACGCGCCACCCCACCGTTCCCGCCCGTTATGTGTTCATTTGCCATGCCGTGGATGGCTCGGCGCTCTTTGGGCATAAGAACCATCGAGAACATTGGCACATCAGCAAAGGAGAACATCATGGCGAAATTCTTTAAGGACTCCGACGGCAAGCTCGTTGCCGCCCTTGGCGACGGCGTTGCGACCCCTGCCGGCTGTACGGAGCTGACGGCGAACACCGAGGACGCGGCGCACGAGAAGCATGTGCCTGTTGTCGAGATCGAGCGCGACGGCCACGTCATTCGCGCACGCGTGGGCTCGACGGAGCACCCTATGCTGCCCGAGCACTACATCGAGTGGATCGCGCTTGAGGCCGAGGGCCGCCTGGAGGTCCATTACCTTGAGCCCGGCATGAAGCCCACGACGTTTTTCGCTGGCGGCTCCAAGACCGGTACCGTCTATGCCTACTGCAACCTGCATGGGCTGTGGTCCGCGACGTTCTAGGAGCGCGCCCCCGCTCGGGGTATCATAGCTAGCATATGCACATGCGAGCGCCGGCTGCATTATGCGGCCGGCGCTTTTACTACGACAACGACGATTTACGACGGAAAGGGCTGGGCCATGAAGCTCGCACTTGCACAGATCGATATGCGCCTGGGTGACATCGAGGGCATTTGCGGCCGCATCGAGGACCAGGCTCGCCTGGCTCATGAGCGCGGCGCGCGCGTGCTGTGCGTTCCGGCTCCGCTCTTTATGGGTGCCATGCCGGGCAGCCTGGTGGGCGCTGCCGATTTTGAGCACGATATGCTGACGGGCTTGACGGGCGTTGCCGAGCGCATCCAAGAGCTCGACATGATCTGCATCGTGCCCTCTGCGGTTTCGTTTGAGGGCCAGCCCCTGCTCGACTACATGATGCTTAAGGATGGCCGCGTGGTGCCTGCGCGCGCAAGCATCGCCCTGCAGCGTGGCGAGAGCAACGACGCGCGTTGGGCACCGCCGGTGTTTGACGTGGACGGCGTGCGCGTCGCCGTGGTGTTTGACCTAGACCGCGAGCTTGAAATGCTGCCGACCGGCGTCGACCTCATCGCCTATTTCCAGTTCAACGCGTTTGACATGACCGATCGCGAGACGGCCGCCATTGCCGCCGTGCGCAGCGGTGCCTACCGCAAGATCGCATCCAAGCGCAGCGTGTGGTTTGCCTGCATGGCGCCGGTCGGTGCCTATGACGAGTCGGTGTATACCGGCGGTTCGTTTGTGCTCGACGACTGCGGTCGCGTGGTGGCCCAGGCGCCGTGTTTTGAGGAGAGCCTGCTGGTTCAGGAGATTCAGCGCGGCGTGATGCTCGATGCCCTGGAGGATCACGAACTGCCCGAGTTCCGTTCCGAGGAGTGGCTGTGGCAGGCGCTGGTGCTTGCCGTGCGCGACAATGCCCGCGCTCGCGGTGCGTCGCGTGCCGTGGTGGCGCTCGAGGGCGATCTGCCGTCGTCCCTGTTGGCGGCGCTCGCCGTCGATGCCTTGGGTCCGCGTAATGTGATTGGCCTGGTGCTGGGGCGCAATCGCATCTTTACACCGGCGCAGGAGGAGGCAGAGGCTGCCCGCTGTTCCGCTGTTCGCTCAATCGCCGAGCGCCTGCACATTCGCACCGTCGAGCGCGATGCGCCAGATGCGGCGCGCGTACTCGACCGCGATGTGTCGGCGGGCGATGCCGAGCGCCTGCGTTCGCGTGCGCTGGGCCTGATGCTCGAGGATACGGCGCTCGAGCTGGGCGCCATGGCGCTGAGCCCGCTTTCCAAGACCGAGTATGCGCTGGCGGCGCCCGCGCTGTCCGGTGGCTACCAGGGCGACTTTGCGCCCTTTGGCGATGTGTATCTGTCGACACTCGAGTTTGTGGCACGCGTGCGCAACCGTGTCTCGGCCGTGGTGCCCCAAGAGCTCGTGACGCTCAACGCGGTGGAGGATTGCATGGATCGCGTGCTGGCGCAAGCGCTCTCGACGCTCGCCGGTCCGGTTGATATGCTCGATCGCGCGGCGCAGCTGCTTGGCGGGCTTGAGCCGGGCGAGGTCGATGGTGCGCTCGAGTCGCACGTAGACCGCAATCGACCTTTCGACGACATCCCGATGGCCGCCGCCAAGCCCGAGGCCTGCTCGCTGCTGCTGATGCTCGTGCGCCAGGGTGAGGCTGCTCGTCGCATGCTACCGACGGCCCCGATCGTCTCGGCCCGTTCGTTTGCCGAGCGCGCCTGGCCGTACATGCTTGCATGGTCCGATCTGGGGCTCAACGGTAAGGAGCGCATGACGGTTGATTCGCTGGCACGCGCTGAGGTGCGCCGCTTTGCCGACGACGATACGAGTGACCGCATGCGCGGCGAGATGATGGGCCTGTTGGGCGAGCTGTTGGGTATTTCGCCTGAGCAGATGGAAGAGCTGCGCTCTGAGGACGGTCAGCGTCGTTTGCACGAGGGAATGAAAAAGTTCGAGGGCGAGGTTCAGGACGCCATCGACAAGATGATGGGCGGCCAGGGCGGACCACAGGGTGGGCCCCAGGGAGGTCCGATGCCGCATCCGCCGGTGGATCCGAGGCAGTTTCCGTTCTTCTCGCAGAACTAAAAATGTTACGCGGTTTTACCAAACCGCGTAACGAGTCGACGCTGCGCGAGCCCCTGCCGGGCAATCTGCCGCTCAAACCGTCGCTTGCGTACAGAAGTACGCGGCGCTCCTCTTTCGCGACACCTTGGCACGGCAGGGACTCGCTCGCTGACTTATGCTCAACCTATGGTTCAACCTTGCTTGCTAGATACGGTCACTGTTGTGTTATTCTAGAACAGACGTTCGTGAATGATGCGCGGGGCCTTGCCTTGTGTTGTACTCGTGGCGAGGGGAGGTCGGCTTGGTTATCTTGGGTATAGACCCTGGTTTGGCCCATACGGGCTGGGGGATTATCGAGGAGCGGCGTGGCGAGGTTCGCTGCCGTGCCTACGGTTGTATCGAGACCAGCGCGGGCAGCCCGC
>CAUBTS010000117.1 GCA_958438955.1 uncultured Collinsella sp. | reverse complement strand
CGATGGAGTTGTCGTTGTGGCTCTCGGCGGCGTAGTGCACGATCGCGTCGTGGCCAGGGACGATGCGGTCCAGCAGCTCGGCGTCGCAGATGTCGCCCACGACGAGCTCCACTCGGTCGGAGGGCAGGCCCGCGATGTTCTCGGGGTTGCCGGCGTAGGTCAGCTTGTCCAGGACGGTCACGTGGACGCCCGGGTGGTTGTTGACAACGTAGTGCACGAAGTTGCTGCCGATGAAGCCGCAGCCGCCCGTGACGATGACGTTCTTGGGGGAGAAGGTCTCCTCTGCCATGTTCGAATCTCCTTGTTCCTAGTACTCGCGCGGGCTGTTGACGATCTCGCCGGCGGCGACCTTCTTCAGGTGCTGGCCGTAGACCGACTTGCCGTAGGCCTCGGCGGCCTGCTTGAGCCCCTCGGTGGTGATCCAGCCGTTCTCCCAGGCGATCTCCTCGGGGACGGACACGGGCAGGTCCTGGGAGTGCTCCACGGCGCGGACGAACTCGGCGGCCTCGTGCAGGCTCTCCATGGTGCCGGTGTCCAGCCAGGCGTAGCCGCGGCCGAGGGTCACGACGGACAGCGTCCCCTCCTCCAGGTACATCCGGTTGAGGTCGGTGATCTCCAGCTCGCCGCGGGCCGAGGGCTCGACCCTATGGGCCTTGGCGGCCACGTCGCCCGGGTAGAAGTACAGGCCGGTGACGGCGTAGGAGCTCTTGGGCTCGGCGGGCTTCTCCTCGATGGAGACGGCACGGCCCTGCGCATCGAACTCCACGACGCCGAAGCGCTCGGGGTCGTCCACGTGGTAGCCGAAGACCGTGGCACGGCCCGACTCGGCGTTCTGGACGGCGCGCGTCAGGTGGCGCGACAGGCCGTTGCCGTAGAAGATGTTGTCGCCGAGCACGAGGGCGCACGGCTCGCCGGCGATGAACTCCTCGCCGATGGTGAACGCCTGCGCCAGGCCGTCGGGGCTCGGCTGCTCGGCGTAGGAGAGGTTCACGCCGTAGCGCGAGCCGTCCCCGAGCAGGCGCTCGAAGTTGGGCAGGTCCGTCGGCGTGGAGATGACCAGGATGTCCCGGATTCCCGCCAGCATGAGGGTGGACAGCGGGTAGTAGATCATGGGCTTGTCGTAGACCGGCAGCAGCTGCTTGGAGGTCACGAGCGTGAGCGGGTACAGGCGCGTGCCGGACCCGCCGGCGAGTATGATGCCTTTCATTGGCTATGACCTTTCAATTCTTGCGGCTCTGCGACCGGCGCGATTTCCAAGGAGACGGGCGCAGCAGTCAACTCCGAAGGCAACTAACTCGCCGAAATTACCTTCCCGAAGAAGCTGAGAGGAGACTGACCTGACGAGCCGGCCCCCTTCACCGATCTCACTTGCTTGCATGAGATCGTCCGCATGCGTTTCGAGAAAGAAACCGACGGCACGGTTGCGGGCAAACTGTTGGGATGGCGTCAAGTTATGCGAGTGATAGACCTCGGCACGCGGCTCGTAAGCGACCTTCATACCCGAGGCGATAAACTTGGCGGCCATGAGCATGTCCTCGTTGGTATTAACATGATCGAATCCACCGCATTCGAGATATGCGGTCCGTCGATAGGCAGAACAGGCGTCAGATGCAAAAAACGTCTTAATGCCAAGTTTTTCGAGATCGCCTTTCGAACGCACGGATGGTGAGTCAGGATAGTTAAAACAACGTACAAGTTGTTCAAAACGACGGGCATTGGCCTTGGGGAGTTGCCTTCCGCTCACAAGGGCGATATTCGAGTCTTCAACCATAGGGGCAACAAGCCGCTTCAAGTAGTCATCGGAAACGGGCACAGCATCTTGGGTGAGAAAACAGACGAAGTCGCCACTCGATTCATTCAGCGCCATGTCTCTTGTGGTGCCGTGGTTAAAATCCTGGCGATCAATCTCCAGCAAGCGAACTCTTTTGTGCTTCTGGACCAACTCAATAGTTTTGTCTTCCGATGCGGAATCGACGACCAAAATCTCATTCGGCTGAATTGACTGGCGATCAAGGGCAATTAAAAGCGCCTCAATTTCATGTTCAGCATTAAGAGTCGGAATGATGATAGAAATATCCATCTATCGCCCCGTCTTCTTCTTGCCGAACATGACACCGAAGGTGCCGGTAAAGCACTTCAAATCCATGCGGAAGCAGCGATTCTGAACGTATCGGAGTTCGATCTGCTGGCGCAGACCGCTTTCGAACGTCGCCTCATTACGATCGGTCGCCTGCCACAAACCTGTGATGCCGGGCCGGACAGAAAGCAATTCAGCCTTTTCTTCATCAGAAAAATGCTGTTCAAGCTCATCTCTTGTGATGGGGCGAGGACCAATGACAGAAAGGTCACCGTTCAGTACATTGAGAAACTGAGGCATCTCGTCGATGGAGCATTTACGAATGAATTGACCAATCTTGGTAATGCGGGGGTCATCGTCGACCTTGCGTTCGACTTCCCACTGATGCAGCTGCTCCGGACTTAAATACTTCTGCACATCACCCGCATCGGCAACCATGCTACGAAGCTTAAAAATCTTGATAGTCCTTCCGCCCTTGCCGACGCGCTCTTGCGTATACATGGGGCTGCCGGGCGATTCAAGGCTAATAAGCGCGCACAAAATAGCGATAGGGATAAGCAGCAGTGCGCTCATCAAAAGACTGAACACCAGATCAAACAGCCTCTTAACAAAGCGATAGCCAAGGGTACCGCTCGGTTTAATCTCTTTAATAGCCAGTGCGTCCCCCACAGATGCACAGCTCTCTGTTACTTGTTTAGCAGCCAAAATCAAACATACGGCCCTGTCCTCCAGGACCCCCCCCCAATCGGTAAATTCAAAAATGCGAACGAATAGCCAGTGCAACGTCTCCCTTACGTCTTGATGGGAACGTCGAGCGGAAGCACTTCCCTAAAGCTGGAATCGCCTTCGCCTACGTCCACCAGACACCAGCGCTTGCGACGGTCAATCTTGTGCACGCGGGCCTCTTGCCCCACCAAGGGACCCTGCTCTATGTGCAACACGCCGCCTTCTATGCGCGCGACGCTGTTGCGCACCACGCCGTCGTCGTCCAGCACACTGCGGTACCAATCCTGCGCATCGTCCGGCATGGGCATGTACGCCCGCTCCCTACTGCCGGCGATGCGACAGCCAAAGCTCAACTGGGCCAAAGCCCTATCGAGTGCGGCAGCATCGTGCGTGGCGACGAAGAAATATTCCTTGTACATAGGTTTGATTTGGAGCGACCATGCGCCGTCCCGCTTAAACCAGAACTCCTTTTGCATCACAAAAGCGTCCTGCATAAGGTTGTGCGGGATAATGCAGCGGACCTTTTCGCAGGTCTCGCGCTCTTTTCCATTGGGGGTGTGAACCAGATACCAGCGGACGCGGCCGTGTTGACTGTTGGTGGTGGCGCCGTTAAATGCGCCCGGCAGCTGCTCTTGGCGCCGTGCCGTCTGTTCCATGTTCTCGCCCCCCTCTTTTGGCTTTGCGATGCACGCAAATGCAGGGGCGTTTAGAACAGGCTTCTCGCTCGCAGCTAGGCGCAGTCGCAAAAGTACAGGTTTTTGTATCTTTCGACAGACGACATTATACGAGCAATTAATCAGCGTTTGCCCAGATTACGCAAAATGTACTGCTAGTAGGTACATCTCCATACCCCTCTATAAAAACCTGTAGGTAGTGTCGAGAAAGTTGGTGTAGCGCCCGATCCGAAGCGAGTCGGCCCGGCGT
>CAUBTS010000116.1 GCA_958438955.1 uncultured Collinsella sp. | reverse complement strand
GCAGCTCATCCTCGACGTCGGTCAGCAGACGCGCGGTATAGCTCTCCTGCGGCGATGCATCACGACGACCGTGAATCACCTCGGCCAGACCTGTCAGCGTCTCACCGATATTTCCATCCTGAATGTTTGCGGTGCGCACACCCATAGTTCAATCCTTTCTGGTGGCCGAGCGTCTAATCGAGCGCCCGCCCTACGCGAGTTTCTTAAAGAAGCAGGTACGGTTGCCGGTGTGGCAAGCCGGGCCCGGCGAGTCAACCTTGACCAGCAGCGTATCGCTATCGCAGTCGGCCCAGAGCTCCTTGACCGCTTGCATATTGCCGCTCGTCGCGCCCTTGTTCCAGAGCTCCTGGCGACTGCGGCTCCAAAACCACGTGGTGCCGGTCTTGAGCGTCAACCCCACCGACTCCTCGTTCATCCAGGCAACCATAAGCACCTCGCCGGTGTCATACTGCTGAACCACACAAGGAATCAACCCACGGGCGTCGTATTTCAGCTCGGTAGCATTTACCACCTCAGTCATCATTCCTCCCAAGTAATTACCGTGAACATCGCAGGTCGGCGAGGCTTGCCCAGGTGCCGCAGGTTGCCGCGAAAGAGGAGCGACGCGTACTTTGGTACGCGAGCGACGGTTTGAACGGCAAGATGCGGTGCCTGGACAAGCCGCAGCGAAGCCCGCAGCATTAGAAGTCCAACCTCACAGGAATACCCTGCGACGCCATATACTCCTTCACCTGGCGAATGCTGAACGTCCCAAAGTGAAAGACGCTTGCCGCCAGTACGGCGTCGGCTTCGCCCTCGATCACACCCTCAGCAAAATGCTCGAGCGTGCCCACGCCGCCGCTCGCGATGACGGGAATCGGCACCGCGCGCGCCACGGCGCGGGTGAGCGCCAGGTCAAAGCCGGCCTTGGTGCCGTCGCGGTCCATACTGGTGAGCAAGATCTCGCCGGCGCCGCGACGGGCCGCCTCCTCGGCCCACGCCACCGCGTCGATACCCGTGGCGTTGCGGCCGCCTGCGGTAAAGACCTCCCACTTGTCGGCACCAGATGCGCCGGGCAAACCGACGCGCTTGGCATCGATCGCCACGACCACGGCCTGGCTGCCAAACGCCGCGGCAGCCTGGCTAATCAACGACGGATCGCGCACGGCGGCAGAGTTAAGCGACACCTTGTCGGCGCCGGCTGCAACCATGGTGCGCATGCCCGCCAGGTCGCGAAAGCCGCCGCCCACGGTATAGGGAATAGCGAGCTCCTCGGCCGCATGCGCCGCCATCTCGATGGTCGTCGCGCGGTTGTCGCTCGTGGCGGTAATGTCCAGGAAGACAACCTCGTCCGCACCCTCGCGGTCGTAGGCGCGGGCTAGCTCCACCGGGTCGCCCGCATCGCGCAGGCTCACAAAGTTGACGCCCTTGACCACGCGGCCGTCCTTGACGTCCAAGCAGGGAATCACGCGTTTGGTAAGCATGGGCTACTCCTCCCCTCGGGCGGCGGCTAGCGCCTGGGCCAGCGTAAAGTTGCCCTCGTAGAGCGCACGGCCGGTAATGGCGCCCTCAATAGCATCCTCACCCACCGCGGCCAGTGCGCGGATATCGTCGAGCGTCGAGATACCACCCGAAGCCACGACGGGAAAGCCCGCGACCTCGGCCACATGACGATACGCCGCCACATCGATGCCCGTCTGCATGCCATCGCGCGCGATGTCGGTATACACCAGATGCTTAAAGCCCAGCTCGGAAAGCTGCGCCACGGCATCGTCGAGTGCCACGCCCGCGCCGTCGCGCCAGCCGTTCACCTTGACCTGGCCGTCGCGTGCGGCGATATCTGCCACCAGCAGCTCGCCAAAGCCGCGAGCCGCCACCTCGGCAAATCCCGGCTCGGTCACGATCACCGTGCCCAGCGCGATGCGACGCGCGCCATAGCCGGCAAGCTCGTCGATGCGCGCGAGCGAGCGAACGCCGCCGCCCACGTCCACGGACAGACCGTTGACGCCGCAGATAGCCTTTATCGCCGCCGAGTTGGCAGCGCACGCGTCCTCGTCCTCGCCAAAGGCAGCGGACAGGTCGACGACGTGCACCCAGCTCGTGCCCTGCTCGGCAAAGGAGCGGGCAACGGCCACGGGGTCGTCGGAATATACCTTGCAGCGGCTCCGGTCACCGCGCTCCAGGCGCACGACCTTACCGCCGATCAAATCGATTGCGGGAAACAGAATCATCGGCCGGCCCCCTCGACGATGCTCACAAAGTTTTTAAGAATGCGCTGACCCAGCGCGGAGGATTTCTCGGGATGGAACTGGCAGCCCCACACGTTGCCATGGCGCACGATGCACGGGAAGCTCCGCGTATAGTGCGTGCGCGCCAGCACATCGGCGGCATCGGCATCGTCGGACACCGCGTAGCTGTGGGTGAAGTACATGTTGGCACCCTCGGCAAAACCAGTAAGCAGCGGATCGGCCGCACCGGTGGGCGTCATGTGCACCTGGTCCCAGCCCACGTGCGGCACCTTCAGGCGACTCGACTCCAAGCGCGCGCACGAACCGCACATAATACCCAGGCCATCGACCCAGGGGCCACCGGCCTGCTGGGGGGTGTTGCCATCGGCAACCGCGCCCTCGTCCGCAGGCACGCCTTCGTTGCCGCGCTCAAAAAATAGCTGAAGGCCCAGGCAGATGCCGAGCAGCGGAGTTCCGGCGGCGACGGCATCGAGCACCGCGTCCGCCTCGCCGCTCTGACGCATAAAGGCGATCGCGTCATAGAACGCGCCCACGCCCGGGATGACCAGGCCGTCGGCATTACGGATCTGCTCCGGATCGTCCGATGTGCAGGCGGCGGCACCGGCGCGCGCAAGCCCGCGCGCGACGCTCGACAAGTTGCCCTTGTGGTAGTCAACCACCACGATCTTCGGTTCGCCCACGCGACCCCTCCACTTCTCATCATCCAAAACCACCACAAAGGTGCCTGTCCCCTTTGTGGTGGTTTTACCCTTGTGACGGTTACAGCGATCCCTTGGTGCTGGGGATGCTCTGCACGCGGGGATCGAGCTCGCAGGCGTGGCGCATCGTGCGACCCACGGCCTTAAAGGCGGCCTCGATAATGTGATGCGAGTTGCCGCCCGCCAGCTCGCGCACGTGCAGCGTGAGCTTGGCATCGCGCGCAAAGGCGTAGAAGAACTCGACGGGCAGCTCGGTATCGAAGCTGCCCACGCGCTCGGTCGGCACGGGCAGCTCGCAATAGGCCTGGCCGCGACCCGAAATGTCCACGGCGGCCATCACGAGCGTCTCGTCCATGGCGATCACCGCGTCGGCAAAGCGCGTAATACCCGCCTTGTCGCCCAGCGCTTGGCAAAACGCCTCGCCCAGCACGATGCCCGTATCCTCAACGGTGTGGTGCGCGTCGACCTCAACGTCGCCTACCGCATGTACCGTCAAATCGAACAGGCCATGGCGGCCAAAAGCGTTGAGCATGTGGTTGAAAAACGGCACGCCGGTCGAGATATCGCACACGCCGCTCCCGTCCAGGTCGAGCTTGACGACAATGTCGGTCTCCCCTGTCTTGCGGGTCACCTCGGCATAACGGCCCATCTACATCTCCTCCTTCACCAGCGCGGCAAACGCAGCCAGCACCTCGTCGTTTTCCTGTGGGGTGCCCACGGTAATGCGCAGGCAGTCCGCGAGCCCCGGCGCGTAGCTAAAGTCGCGAACCAAAATTGAATACTCGTCGCGCAGACGCTCGCGTACGCGCGTAGCATGCGGCGTGCGTACGAGCACAAAGTTCGCCGCGCTCGGCCATGCCCCCACGGGCAGGCCCTCGGCAGCCATCGCGCGCAGGGCGCACAGCTCGCGCTCGCG
>CAUBTS010000115.1 GCA_958438955.1 uncultured Collinsella sp. | reverse complement strand
ATGCCATGCTCGTTGCAGGCCTGGATGCTCTCGTCGTCGCGCTTGGAGCCGCCGGGCTGGATAATGCAGGTCACACCATGCTCGGCAAGCACGTCGACGTTGTCGCGGAACGGGAAGAACGCGTCGCTTGCGCAGGCAAAGCCGCCCTTCTCCACGCCCTCGCGCTCGCAGAAGTCCTCGGCACGCTCGCAGGCCAGCAGCGCAGAATCCACGCGGTTGGGCTGACCCGGGCCCATGCCAATGCCGGCCTTGCCCTTGGAGACCAGGATGGCGTTGGACTTAACGCCCTTGCAGACCTTCCAGGCAAACTCGAGCTCGGCCATCTCGGCGTCGGTGGGCTTGCGGTCGGTGGGGAACGTAAAGGTCGCGGGATCCTCGGTCACGTGGTCGACTTCCTGCACCAGCATGCCGCCGTCGACGGAGCGCAGCTCCACCTGGGCGCCGTGGTCCACGCCGCCGGTAGCCAGCACGCGCAGGTTGGGGCGCTTAGCCATGCGCTCGAGCGCCTCATCGGTATAGCTCGGGGCGATGATGACCTCGACGAACTGCTTGTTCTGATCGGCAAAGTGCTCAACCAGATCATAGGGAACCTCGCGGTTGCAGGCGATGATGCCGCCAAAGGCGCTCTTGGGATCGCAGGCGAAGGCGCGGTCGTAGGCGGCCGTGATGTCCTCGGCAACGGCGGAACCGCAGGGGTTCTGGTGCTTGAGGATCACGCAGGCCGGCTCGTCGAACTCGCGGACCAGGTTCCAAGCGGCGTCGGCATCCAGATAGTTGTTGTAGCTGAGCGGCTTGCCCTGGATCTGCTCGGAGCCCACGAGCGGGAACTGCGAGCTCGCGGTATTCTCGCAGCCCTCGGCAAAGCGATAGACCGTGGCCTTTTGCTGCGGGTTCTCGCCATAGCGCAGGTCGTCGACCTTCTCCAGCGAGATCTCGAGCTTGGCAGAGGTGTCCGCCACGTCGCTTGCCTGGGCGGCAAGCCAACGGGAGATAGCCGTGTCGTAGGCGGCGGTGGTCTGGTAGACCTTCACCTGCAGGCGACGACGGGTGGAAAGCGTGGTGCAGCCACCGGTCTCGCGCATCTCGGCCAGGACGGCATCATAGTCGGCCGGGTCGGAGATGACGGTAACGCTCGCGGCGTTCTTGGCGGCAGAGCGCAGCATGGAGGGGCCACCGATGTCGATGTGCTCGATGGCGTCCGCGAAGGTGACCTCGGGGTTGGCGACGGTCTTCTCGAACTCGTACAGGTTGACGACGACCAGGTCGATCAGCTTAATGCCGTGCTGAGCAGCCTCCTGCATGTGCTGCTCGGAATCGCGGCGGGCCAGCAGCGCGCCGTGGACCTTGGGGTGCAGCGTCTTGACGCGGCCGTCCATCATCTCCGGATAGCCCGTGAACTCCTCGATGGGAGTTACGGGAACGCCCGCGTCCTCGATGGCACGAGCCGTGCCGCCCGTAGAGATGATCTCGACGCCAAAGTCGTCAACCAGCGTCCGTGCGAAATCGACGACGCCCGTCTTATCGGTAACCGAGATCAACGCGCGTGCGATCTTCACATCAGATCCCATGCAGTCCTCCTGTCTGGTACGCCGCCGTGCTCTGTGAGTCGGTGATACGTCGATCTGCAGCGCTCGCGCAGCGGCATTGAAAATACTGATTCAATGTAGCGCATCGAGCGCGACGATGCACCCCGCAACGCACGGCTGTGCAGAAAAAGCTTCGAGCGGGGGTTGCAGGAGCGCCACTGGGCACGGTGACTTGATGGAACACAGGGGCACCATAATTAGATGCCAATGGCGTGGTAGAACTGTGCTCGATATGCATCCGCAATAGAAAGAGGCACCATGGTCTCGCGGGTTCTCTACCGACCGTTTGATACCGAAGATTTCGACGCCATCGCGCTGATCCTGCAGCAGCTTTGGCACAACAACTCGGATAACGATGAGTATAACCGCCTCGAAGCCGCGTGCGACCTTGCCTACTGCCTTTCTTCCTCGACATTTTCGCAGGTTGCAGTTATAGATGGCGAGGCGCGCGGGATTTCGCTTGCGCGTGCGGGACAGAGCTCCGGCACCTCCGTCAGGGAACATTGGATGGATACTGAGCGTGCACTGCTGTCGCAGATGCGTGAGCTAGAGCCCGAGTCGTGCGCCGACTACCTCTCGTTTGTGCGCGCCACCATTCGAACCAACAACCGCCTGCTCGAGAAAAGCCCGCTGCCGCATGACAACGAGGTTACGCTGCTCGCCGTCGACCCTGACGTCCACGGCCTGGGCGTGGGATCGGTGCTGCTCGATGCCGCAATCTCGCATCTGTCCTCGTGCGGGGCGACCAGCGCACACCTGTACACCGATTCCAACTGCTCGTGGAAGTTCTACGAGCTGCACGGCTTTAAGCGCACCGCCACGCACCGCGCCAACCGCGAGGAACGCCGCCACGCCATGCCGCGCGAAAGCTTCCTCTACGAACTCGACCTAACCGTCTAGGCCCAGCAGCCACACCTAGTCGTTGGGGACGTTCTTAAATGATTAGTCGCTGGGGACAGTCTTCGTAGGTAGCGCATAAAAAGGGGATAGACTTTCCCCGACGGCTGCCGAGAAAAGCCCATCCCATAATTTACGACCGTTAGAACGTTCCGCCGCCGCCTCCGCCGACGCCACCGCCTCCGCCGCCCGAGAAGCCACCGCCTCCGCCGCCACCCGAGCTGTCCGAGCTCGACGCAAGCTCACGGATGCTCTCGTGATACACGCCGTCGAACGAATCCATCGGCGACTCGTTGCCGTAATGATGGTAGTACCACCAGTAGCAGGGGTAATTGTCGTAGAAACCGTCGGCCTCGCGCACCTCGGGAGGAACAGCCTCGGCAAGCTGACGCAGGACTTCCTTCGAAACGCCCAGCGCCGCACCCATCACCAGAAGTTTATTCCACAGGACCAGATCGCCGGGAACGGCTTCCTTTAGGCGCGTGAAGTCCTCGAGCCAATGCTTGAGCGCCTTGCAGCGGGCCGCCACCTCGGCGCCCTCGGGCGTAAAGCGGCGGAACGTAAGCCCCACGCCAATACCCACCAGCACAATCGGCACCGAGATAACCGCGGCGATAATGTTCGCCTGTGCGCCATCGGTAAAAAAGATGGATCCCGCGGGAATACAGGCGATCAGAATACCAAGAACCAGGCAAAACACCATTGCGACAATGCCGTCCGAGGCAACGTACTCGCTATCGGCCAGCTTGCCCTTAACGGTGTTCTGATAGTCCTCGAGCTTGTCGCCCACGGGCGTAGCGTGCTGCTTGACGTAGTGCTGCAGCTCGTCGAACGTGCGCGAGCGATCGCCGTTCTCGTCGGGCTTAGCACCGGCAAAGAAGACCTTGAGCACCATGCGGTCAATGCCCTTGGCCGACTTCCAGCCCGCATCACTCACCGTCACGCGATACGTCTGCTCTTCTTTTTCACGCCCCAACAGACCCTTCTTGGCCTTGGTCACGGTCGCCTGCTCCAGCTTGATCACACGGTCGTCAGTGAGCTTCATGAGCGTGGCGATATATGCCTGATCGGGCACCTCGTTCCAGCTCATGAGGGCCGAAAGCACGGCGGGATGGTCGGCCGAAGGCACATCGCGGAAATATTCGTCCTGGAAAAGCGGCTTGGGCTTGCGGCGGCGCAGCTTGAGCGCAACGATTGTGCCGGTAAAGGCCACCGCCGCGACAACACTTAGCGCGGCAAGTGCATTGGCAATCATGCGCGCGCGGGCGCGGCGGGCGTTGGCCTCGTCGGCCCACGCCTTCTCCTCGCTCAGGATTGTCGGCATGCGCTCCTCGCTCGAAGCGGAAAGCCATGGCACCCAGTCGCTGGGGAAGGCGATGCGCGCCTCGGCGAATTCGCCCTGATGCACGCAGGGAATGGTATAGGTGACCATGGGCTCGTCCTCATCGAGTGACACGTCGCCCGTCAGCGGACCGTGGCCCCATGCGCGGAAGTTATCGCCCTTGACGGCCGCCGTCCCGGCAGCAGCATTTGCGAAGTACACTTCCATCTCGACGTCATCGGAATCCGCGGACCAGCCGTCACCCACGAACTTCCAGTAGAGCTCGGCGGTATCGGCCCAGTTCATGACCGCACCGGTCATGGT
>CAUBTS010000114.1 GCA_958438955.1 uncultured Collinsella sp. | reverse complement strand
CTTGCCGCTTGCCGAGGACAGCGTGGTCTGCTCGCTGCAGCCACGCCACGCACGGCGCTCCTCCACCACGACGACGCCGCGTTTTTCGAGCGCCTTAATGGTCGCCGACATGCTGTTGTAAAGCAGGTTGAGGTCGCGCGTCGTGACCGGGCCGCACTGGAGCGCCTCGATGAGCTGACGCTGGCGGACCGCGGTCTTGGGCGGCGTATAGTCGAAGCCCTCGGGCGTAAGCATGACCCAGCGGTTTTGGATAGGCTTGACGGCGGGGCGCTCGACAGTCCACACGCCGTCGTCGCCCTTGACCACGCGCGGGCTTCCGCCCGGTGGCAAGAACAGGCGCAGGCACTCGGAAAGCGTCGCGACATACTCGTAACTCATCCAGCGTGCGATACGGGCAGCCTCTGCGGTAAAGAGCGGTTTGCTGAGGATAGCCTCGATGGCTTTAATGCGCGCGGGGTCGAGGGCGTCGTTACCTTGCAGGTCGGCCAGCTCGGGCGCGATGTTGACGATGTAGCCCGCGGCCGCACGGTTGCCAAAATGAACTAGGACGGTGGAGCCGATCTGGACATCGTTGGCAAGTGACTGCGGAACGCCATAAGCAAACGGCTCGGACAGCGCACGCGTCGGGATGTCGAGGACCACGCTCGCATAGGCGGCGATGGGCTCAGGTGCAGGCTTAGGCTGAGCCGAGGCAGCGGCAGGCACTGGCTTCACCGGAACCTCCTCCGGTTCCGGCGAACCAAACAGCGACAGTTGCTCGGCCACGGATCCAGCACCTCCTATCCCATTCGTCTACAGAAACAAGAGCCCCGCTCGAGGTGAACGGGGCTCGGATACATACGTTTGCGCAGCGATTACAGCGCCATCGTGCGGGCGCGGTCGATGCGCGCCAGGCAGTCGTCGCGGCCGACGAGCGCCATGGTCTCGCCCAGCGGAGGGCTCACCATGTTGCCGCAAACGGCGACGCGCACGGCCTGGAACACCACGCGCTTCTTGAGGTCCATCTGCTCGGGCAGCGGCTCAAGCGCGGCGTCGATGTTCGCGGCGGTCCACTCGGTAACACCCTCGAGCGCGGCCTTGGCGGCGTCCAGAATGGCACCCATGCCCTCCTTGGCCAGGCCCTTGTTGACGGATTTCTCGTCATACTCGAGCGTCTCGGCCGTGGCAAAGATGGGAGCGGCGACGGTCACGGCGTCGGACGGCATCTTGGTGCGCGGCTTAACGATGGCGGCAAGCGCGTCGATCCAGTCCTCGCCGTACTCGACATTACCCTCGATGAGGCCTGCCTCGTGCAACTCGGGGACCATGATCTCGTCGGCAAACTGAGCATCGGACATGCCGTTGATGTACTCGGCATTGACCCAATCGAGCTTCTTGGGGTCGAAGGTCGCGGGGTTCTTGGAGATGCGGTCGAGCGAGAACTTGCTGGCCAGGACATCGCGCGGGATGATCGTGGTCTCGCCGTCGAGCGACCAGCCGAGCAGCGCCAGGTAGTTGACGAAGGCGTCGGACAGGTAACCGGCGTCGCGGTACTCCTCCACCGAGGTGGCGCCGTGGCGCTTGGAGAGCTTCTTGCCGTCGGCGCCCAGGATCATGGAGATGTGGGCGAACGTGGGCACGGGCGCGCCGAGAGCCTCGTAGACCATGACCTGACGCGGGGTGTTGGACAAGTGGTCGTCGCCGCGGATGACGTGGGTGATCTTCATCATGGCGTCGTCGACGACGGTCGCGAAGTTGTACGTGGGCGTGCCGTCGGAACGGAAGATGACAAAGTCGTCGAGCTCCTTGGCATCAAAGGTCACCTCGCCGTGGACGGCATCGTGGATGACGACGTCTCCGCGGTCCTCGGGCACCTTGATGCGCAGGACATAGGACTCGCCGGCCTCGATGCGACGGCGGGCCTCCTCGGGATCAAGATCGCGACAGCGGCGCTGATATCCCTGGAAGGGGTCCTTGCGCTCCTGCGCGGCCTTGCGGTCGGCGTCGAGCTGCTCCTTGGTGCAGAAGCAGGGATAGGCCTTGCCCTCGTCCCAAAGCTTCTGGGCGGCCTGCTTGTACAGGTCCAGGCGCTCGGTCTGGGCGTAGGGGCCAAAATCGCCGCCCACCTCGGGACCCTCGTCCCAGTCCAAGCCCAGCCAACGCATGGCGCGCAGGATGATCTGCGTGTTCTCGTCGGTGGAGCGGGTGGGGTCGGTGTCGTCGATGCGCAGGATGAACGTGCCGCCGTTAGCACGGGCGAAAGCCCAGTTATAGATAGCGGTGCGGGCGCCGCCGATGTGCAGCTTGCCCGTCGGTGAGGGTGCAAAGCGGACGCGAACGTCTGATGCCATGGATATCTCCTCGATTGCAGGATGGATGTCTAACCGCACCAGTATAAAGCATCAAAGCAACCTCCGCACAAAGGGCACCGACCTACTCATTGGGGACAGACTTAAATGACCAGTCATTGGACAACCTGTCGGCACTTAGGTAAGGGTAGTCATTTAAGTCTGTCCCCAATGAGTAGGTGCGGAAAGGGTGTGAATGTTTGATTTACGCGCTATGATGTGCCCTTGCATAGAGAGCCCGGCGGAATGGTAACGGTCGCCGGGACACGTTTTTGAAAGGACAATCATGTCAGAAGAACTTCGTTCCATCCCGCCCCAACACGGGTCCTTCGTTTTTACGTCGGAGTCGGTGACCGAAGGTCATCCCGATAAGATCGCTGACCAGATCAGCGACGCCGTCCTCGACGCAATCCTCGCCAAAGAAATAGAGCTCCAGGAGCAGGGCTACATCGCCCCCAACGGCGTGCCTGCCAACGTGGAGAACGTCCGCTGCGCCTGCGAGACCCTCGTGACCACCGGCACCGTCATCGTCGCCGGCGAGATTCGCACCCAGGCCTACGTCGACGTACAGGAAATCGCCCGTGGCGTTATCCGCCGCATTGGCTACAACCGTGCAAAGTTCGGTTTTGACTGCGATACCTGCGGCGTCATGAGCCTCATCCACGAGCAGTCCCCCGATATCGCCCAGGGCGTCGACGAGTCGTTTGAGACCCAGACCGGCGCTACCACCGACCCGATCGACCTGATCGGCGCCGGCGACCAGGGCATGATGTTCGGCTACGCCTCCAACGAGACCAAGACCCTCATGCCCATGCCGCACTACCTGGCAAGCCGCCTGGCCGAGCGCCTGGCAGCCGTGCGCCACGACGGCACCCTGCCCTATCTGCGCCCTGACGGCAAGACCCAGGTCACCGTGCGCTACGAGGAAGGCAAGCCCGTCGAGGTCACGACCATCGTCATCTCCACGCAGCACGCCGCCGAGATCGAGGACATGGGCAAGATCAAGGCCGACCTCATCGAGCACGTCATCACCCCGGTCATGGCTGCCGAGAACATGCCGTGGGACAACGCGGACATCTACGTGAACCCCACCGGTCGCTTTGTCGTGGGCGGCCCCATGGGCGACACGGGCCTCACCGGCCGCAAGATCATCGTCGACACCTACGGCGGCTACGGTCGTCACGGCGGCGGTGCCTTTAGCGGAAAGGACTGCACCAAGGTCGACCGCTCCGCCGCGTATGCCGCGCGCTGGGTCGCCAAGAACGTGGTCGCCGCCGGTCTGGCCGACCGCTGCGAAGTCGAGCTTGCCTACGCCATCGGCGTTTCCAAGCCCCTCTCAATCATGGTCGACACCTTCGGTACCGCACATGTTGCCGAGGACAAGATCGTTGAAGCCGTAGAGAAGACCTTCGACCTGCGCCCGGGTGCAATCATCCGCGACCTAGACCTGCGTCGCCCCATCTACGAAAAGACGGCAGCCTACGGTCACTTCGGCCGCGAAGACCCCGACTTCACCTGGGAGAAAACCGACCGAGTCAAAGAACTCAAAGCAGCCTGCGGCCTGTAAGCTAACGGCAAAAGCTACAGCCAAGAAACAACGCACCAAAAGAAGTACCGGCTCCAACCGGTACTTCTTTTTTAATAATCCGGTGGTGAAGATGCTTCGATATGAGCCTACGCTGCGTCCCTAGCTAATGAATTTTGTCATCTAGCAACCCCAACCATGTATCCTTAGTCCCGAGGGGCGGGGCATAAGGTCGATCGCGAGTTCCGCACGAGCCGGAGAGCACTTAATGTGCTCTCCGT
>CAUBTS010000113.1 GCA_958438955.1 uncultured Collinsella sp. | reverse complement strand
GGCATAAGAGGCATAGAAAACAAATCGCTCAACGACATTAAGTCTTACGAGCTGGTCCTGAGAGACGCTGTCAATGTAAATCGCTTCTATGGATCCGCTCATACATGCAACGGCAAAACCTTTGAGAGCAAACGCACCGATTAAAAGCAGAGTAGATCGGACGAGAAGCAGGGCGGCGTAGTACCCAAGCATTCCCACAATGCCAACGAGGCCGCTCACCTTTCGTCCAAACCTATCAGCAATATAGCCAGTGGGAACTTCAAGGATGAACTTGCTCACTTGATATGCAATCATCATGCTAGAAATCGCTGCCATCGAAAGCCCGACGAACTCAAGGTAGACAGTTAGAAAATACAAGATGGTGCTGAAGTTCGACAGGAAAACGAACATCATATAAAGCAAAATCGTACGATTTTTCACGCTCCGCCCTCCAAGAGCCAATAACCCAAACCGAAATCTTGGAAAAGCATGAGGGCAAAGCCGTCAGTCATGTGTTACAAGGCGTCAACATTCACTTGACGACGCGAGACCAAATAGCCTCACGAAACGAGATGACGCAATAGGTGAAGAAATACCGTCTGATGTCGATCGGTCCAGGCATTTTGTCGATAGCAAAAGTAGATGGGCAAGGCTACGTCATGCGAGCCTTCAATGGAGCACTCGCTCACCTCCAGTCCATCTGATGCGAGAGAAGAGCCAGAAAAGCTCAATATCAATCCCCCGGCTTGAAGAAACTCAGTCTGCGCCCTGTTTCCGTATTCGACGTCGCGGAAGCGGAAATTAACCAGCTGAGCTTCGGGGCATTGATTGATTGCATTGAGACAGGGTGACAAATTAATGGGAACAGCGAGCCTGCCGCCCAGTAACTCACGAACGGTCATAGCACCCACAGATTGATGACCCGCTGGGCACGACAGAACCTTGAGCTCCTTTTCACCCAAGTATTTCGAAGAAAGGACACTGTCCCGCGGCTCCTCAAACGAGATAGCCGCGTCCGAAATGCCAAGCACAAGTGATTCAAAACAGGTAGCCGTTGGCTGATGCCACACATCAAGGTGAATCTGAAGGTGCGAGCTTTCAAACGAGTCATACCAGTTTTCGGCAAAAAGGCGCCCCCGCCCATGAAGGCAGGGGGCGTAAAGACGAAAGTGGCCGTCGGGCGAAACGCCGCCGTCCCCCGATTGAGCGTACTTTTTGAGATCGTCGACTTGTGCCAGAATCACGCGTGCACGACGCGCAAATTCTCTGCCCGCCGGAGACAAAACAGCCTCCCCCGCCGATCGGTCGAGCAAAACAATCTGATACTCAGATTCCAACTTTTTGATTGCCGACGAAACAGCCTGTGGGCTCACGTGAACGGCGCGAGCCGCTTTGCGCACGCCGCCGTAGTTCGCTACCGCTTGAAGGTATTCGAGTTGAGAAAACTGCATAGGTTACTCCAAAGGCAGCCAAGGCGACGGGCCGTGCGCCCTCAGATGAGGTTCTCGCCCAGGTTCTTGCCGCCGAGGACGTGCATGTGGAAGTGCATGACGGTCTGACCGGCGTTGACGCCCTTGTTGGAGATGACGCGGAAACCGTCCTCCAGGCCCTTGGCCTTAGCGACCTCCTGGATGGCGTGAGCCATGGCGCCCATGGTCTCGGCAGGCACGTTGTCGGCGATGTCGCTGTAGTGCTTCTTGGGGATCACAAGGGTATGGACCGGCGCCTGGGGGTTGAGGTCGTCGAAGGCGATGACCTGATCATCCTCGTAGACGACGGTCGAGGGGATCTCGTGGTTGGCGATTTTGCAGAAGATGCAATCACACATGGCTGGTTCCTTTCTCACAGACCAAGGTAATTATATTTGGTCGGGATGGTTAGAACGAGAGGTTGTCGTCGGTGTTGGCGGCTTCGCCGTCGGCGAGCACGTCGTTGCCGTCGACGTCCTTCAGGAGCACCGAGACCTTCTGCTCGGCATCGGACAGGCGGGTGCGCAGGCTCTTGAGGAGCTCGACGCCGCGGGTATAGCTCTCGAGCGACTCCTCGAGCTCCATATCGCCCGACTCCAAGCTACGGATGATGAGCTCCAGTTCCTGCGAGGCCTGCTTGTACGTAAGCTGCTCGACCGGGGTCTTCTCTGCCATATCTGTTTCCTTTCCTAAAGGTTTATCGCTATGAAACACGGCTTACTCGACCGTATCGACCGTTGCCGCCACGATGCCGTCTGCCATACGCACGCGAATGGCGTCGCCTGGCTTAAAGGTCTTGGCGCTCGTAGCCACACCGGCTTCGCTATATGCAATGGAATAGCCGCGGGCAAGCACCTTGAGCGGCGACAGGGCATCGAGTGAGGCTGCCGCACGGCCCAGGTCGGACGCGGGTTTGCTGAGCATCGTGCGCCCCTGATGCTCCAGGCGGGAACTCGCAAGTGTGAGCGCATGGCGCTTGCCATCGAGCCCTGAGGTGCTTGCGATCAAGCGCTCGGGCAGACGCTCGGAGTTGGAGCGGAAGGCCCCAACCGAACGCGTTATGGCGCCGGACAGACGATCGGCCGTCAGGGCAAGCTCGGACTCGCGACGCTCGACCATAAACGTGGGGTCGTTGAGGCACGGGCGGCATGCGGCTGCATCGAGCGCGTCGCCCAGACGAGCCGTATAGGCATCCCAGGCTCGACGACCGCGCTGGTCGAGCATTTCCAGATCGACCTGATCCGACCCGATCATCGAAGCCATCGCGGCGCCCAGACGCTGATGGCGCGTCTCGAGCACGTCAGCCAACTCCGTCATAGCCGGCGCCACCGATTCTGCCGCTGCCGTTGGCGTGGAGGCGCGACGGTCGCTCACCATGTCGCAAATCGAGGTATCGGGCTCATGGCCAATACCGGTCACCACGGGCACAGGACAAGCCGCCACCGCGCGGGCAAGCTCCTCGTCATTAAAGGTCATGAGGTCCTCAAAGGAGCCGCCGCCGCGCACCAGCAAAATACAGTCGGGCGCCGGCGTAATGGAAGCGGCGCGGCGCAAGCCCTCGATGAGCTCGGCCGGCGCACCCTCGCCTTGAACCTTGGCGCCCACGCAGACGACCTCGACGAGCGGGTTGCGACGACGCAACGTGCGCTTAACGTCGTCGATTACGGCACCCGAAAGCGAGGTGACGACAGCCACGCGGGAGCAGAACATCGGGATGCGGCGCTTGCGCGCTTCGTCCATCAGGCCCTCGCGGCGTAGCTTTTCGGCCAGTTGCGCCACTTGTTGACGCAGCAGACCCTCCCCCGCCAACGAAAATGAGCGGGCAACAAAGCTCATGCGACCCGTGGGCTTATAGAGATTGAAGCTGCCCTTAAAGCTCACCTGCATGCCATCGCGCAGATCGAAGGTGCGCTTGAGATAGGCGCCCTTCCAGATAATGCAGTCGACGGCGGCCGAGTCGTCCTTGATCTGGAAGTAGCAGTGACCGCTTCGGGCGTTAGGACCACGAAAACCTGTGACCTCGCCCAGAACGCTCAGCTGCGGAATGGCATCGAGCGCACCGGCGGCGATCTCCACTGCCTGGCTCACGCTGAGCTCCTTGCGCTCCTGATCGTCCGAACCGTCGAACTCGGCGGAAACGGCATTGCCGGTTAGATTCCAGCCTGCCACGCAGCCTCCTTTCGTTATCGAGCACAAGGGCTTCGACCCTGCGCAGATTCAAGTCCAACACATAGTACAGCGCCGCGGGGACATGAATCTCCGCGGCGCCTGTCAAGCCAATTTGTTATCGGTTGGAGTTTCTGTTGTAGCGGGCCATCAGGTAGAGCAGCTGAATAATCGAGGTGAGCGCCGCCGCCACGTAGGTGAGCGCGGCTGCCGTCAGCACCTTCTTGGCACCGTTGACCTGCTTGGAACTCATGCCCGACTGCTCGATATACGCCACGGCGCGGCGACTGGCATCGATCTCGACCGGCAGCGTAACCAGCTGGAACAACACGCTAAACGAGAAGAAGACCAGCGCGAGGGTCGTGAGCCCCGCGATGTTCATGAACAGACCCATGAGCAGCACGATCGTCCAGGTGTTTTGGGTAAAGTTGACGACGGGGACCAAAGCGGTACGTACCTTCATCATGGCATAACCACTTTGACGCTGGGCGGCATGGCCCGCCTCGTGGCAGGCGACGGCAACGCTTGCGACCGACCCGCCCGAACGGTTGGCATCCGACAGATACAGGT
>CAUBTS010000112.1 GCA_958438955.1 uncultured Collinsella sp. | reverse complement strand
CGAGGTAGCCCTCCTGGTCGAAGTGCATGATCTCGATCTTCTCGGTCTCCTTCATGTGTGTCCTCCCATCACATGTGCGCAATTCTATACATCGCGCTTCTTGCTGATACCAATTATAGCCATACGATTGCTTGTTATTTAATACCAATCCAAACTCACGGAGATTTGCGGCGAACGGTCGGTTTCCTCGCCCGAGTGGTATTACAACGCCAATAGTTGTCTATTTCGAGCGCTACTGCCAACGGGCTCCCCACAACTCGCCAGCTATAAAAGCGTTGCGCCAGACCCGCCCAAGCGTTTCCGGCGCAACCGCGCAGTTTAGTTATTCGGCTTCCATCTCCGCTGTCACACGGCGATACATCTCGATAACCTGAGTCGTCGCCTTGGACGGATCCTGATAGTAGCGGCCGTCACACGTCTCGGCCGAGACATAGCCCGTATAGCCGTGGCGCATGAGTGCCTCGAGGTCGGCACGCATATCACGCTCGCCGTCGCCCCAGGCAAGATGCGTCGTGCCGCCGCCCACATCGACAAAGTGGGTGTGAACGATCTTGTCGCCCAAAACCTCAAAGTAGCCGTCGATTGTGTCGCCGGCAACTTCCATGGCGCCAAAGTCGATACATGCCTTCAGGTTGGGGCGATCGACCGCCTCGAGGATGCGCGCGACATCCTGTGCCGTATTGACCAGCACGGACTCCGACGGCTGCAGTGCCTCGAGCGCGACGCGAATACCGCGTGTGTCAGCGTAGTCGCACACCGAGCGCAGCATGGCGACGCTGCGGGACCAGGCGTCCTCAGCTGGCTCGTCCAGATAGGCCCAACCACTCGTCACCAGAATCTGCGGCACGCCCAACTCAACGGCAACGTCGATCACATTCTTAAAGTACGAGAGGATGCGTTTTTGGCCCGCCTCACCGCGCACCGCGACGTTCCACGGCTTGGGGTTGTTCTGCTCGGGGCACACGCACACGATCTTGATACCGTATTGGGCGGCAAGATCGCGAATCTTATCCACCGAATCGTGCTCATGGCAATCCACATACAGGTGCATCGAGCCGGTCCACAGCTCGATATTGCGATAGCCGGCCTCACCTGCAGCCTTAAAAAACGTCTCGATGCTGTAGTAACGATGGTTGATGTTCATGAGCGAAAGCTCGGGTACGACCATAGCCCTCCCCTTTCGTACGGAGTTTAAAAAAACAGGGGGCCGCCGCAGATGCGACAAGCCCCCAAAGATCGACGCAACCGTTAGACGCGATGGAAGCGCGATTCGAACATATTAGGCAAGCACGCCAAAGTAAGCGCCGATGATGCCCACGACCATGGTGCAGAGAATCAGGACCATCGGGTTGATCTTCTTGGAGAGCAGCCAGTAGTAGAGCCAGAAGGCGGCCATACCGAGCATACCGGGCATGATGCCGTCCAGGATGTCCTGGAGAGTCTGGGCGGAGTCGCCCTGACCGATGGCGATGGGCAACGAAGCCCAGAACATGTCCTTGCTCATGGCGCCGACGACCATAACGCCGACAATGCCGACGCAGGCCATGATCTTTTGCATCAGGCCGGTCTTCTGAGCCTCGTCGAGGAAGCCAATGCCTAGCTCATAACCCTTGATAGCGCCAAAGATACGAATCAGGAACGCCGGGATGTTGTAGACGAGCAGGAAGGCGATGGGGCCAAAGACGTTGCCGGCCTGGCACAGGCTGATGCCCACGGCAGCGGCGACGACGCGCAGGGTGGACAGGAAGAAGGAGTCACCCAGGCCGGAAAGCGGACCCATGAGGGCGGCCTTGATGTCGTTGACGCTCTCGGGCTCAACCTCGCCACGAGCGACCTTTTCTTCCATGGCCATCGCGATGCCACCCACGAAGGGAGCGAGCTGCGGGGTGATGTTGAAGAATGCGCTGTGACGGTGCAGGGCCTCGGCGTAATCATCGGGGCGGCCGGCATAGATCTTCTTGAGCATGTTGGCGACCATCAGGCAGAAGGCAATGTTCATCTGCTTGTAGTAGGTCCAGGAGAATTCCATGCCCAGGGCGCCGGTGTTCACGGCGCTCTTAATGAGGTCGGAGCGAGTAATCTGGTTCTCGGAATTAGAAGTCATCGTCCTCATCCCCTTCCACAGAAAGCTGGGACTGGGCGCCACCAAGGCCCAGCAGGTCGTACTTGTCGATGCCGATGATGATTGCGATCAGGGCGACGCCGAGGACGGGCACGTTGGCATAGGAGCACAGCAGGAAGCCCAGGAAGTAGAACGGCACGAGCTGCTTGGTAAGCACCAGACGGCCGAGCATGGCGAAACCCATGGCAGGCAGGATGTTGGCTGCGACGCCAAAGCCATCGAGGACGAACGTCGGGATGAAGTCGAGCAGGCCCTGAACAGCGTCGGCACCCAGATAGAAGGAGACCGAGCACAGGATAAAGGCCAGGACGACAATCACGAGACCGATAATCCAGTGCATAGCGTAGATACCCTTGAGGTTACCCTTGCTGGCAAAGACGTCGGCACGGTCGACCAGAAGGGGCATACCGGCGTTGACGACGTTCTTAATGGCCAGGCACAGAGTGGCGATGGGCATCGCGAGCGCGATAGCGGCCTCGGTGCTCTGACCCAGCTGAATAGCGAAGGCGCAGGCGAGCACACCGCCAATACACTCATCGGGCGGCACGTAAGCGCCGATGGAGATAGAACCCATGAAGAGCAGCTCGAGGCTCGCACCGATGGCGAGGCCGGACTGCAGGTCCCCGAGGACTATGCCGACGAGCGGGCACAGAACGATCGGGCGGAACGCATAGAGCGTACCGAGCTGATAATCGAGCTTACCGAAGGCAGCGATAAGTCCGATGAGGATCGCTTGAACAAGCATTGTTCCTCCCTTTGATCCCTCTTGGATCCGCGCGGCGATTCCCGACTTGTCAGCGCGCCCTTTTCCATGCCGACAATCGCCCAGACAGATCCAGCTTGTACCGGTGTGCTGTTAACACCTAAACCGGTGCAAATGATTTGATACCAATTATATAGTCATGCGAAAACTATTTAATACCAATCGCTCAACGGGCGTGTACTCCCGGTGAACGGTAGATGGGGTAACGGGTAAAGCGTTTATCCGGTACGCCCACGAATAGGGGCGGCGCCGTGCGCGCCGCCCGTGGTTCCCAATTAGAGGGCGCTTAGGGCATCGACCTTGGGGTCGTCGGCCAGAGCGCGAATCTCGACCTCGACACCGCGGCCGACGAGCTCGCGAATGTCCTCTTCCTCGGCAGCAGTCACAAAGATCTGGCGGGAGATCTTACGGGCATCGGGACGCTGCTCGTCCTTGGACTTGGTGTTGCCCAGGTTGATGGAGGTGATCTGCGGGCAGCCGTCGACAAGCTGCTTGGCCTCGGCGATGCTGGCGACGCAGATGATCATCTTGTACTTATCGGTAACACCGGAGTTGATGGCCTCGATGGCGTGCTCCATGTCCTTGATGACGAGCTTGACGTTGGCCGGCTTTCCCATCTTGAGCGTAGTCTTCCAGACGGGATCGTTGGCAACCTTGTCGCCAACGCAGAAGATGCAGTCGGAGCCCAAGCCCTGGACCCAAGAGACGGCCACCTGGCCATGAAGCAGACGATGGTCGACGCGAAGCAGTTGAATCATGATTGACCCCCAAAGGTCTCATGCCGGAAACCCGGCCCCATTAATAGCAGGCGGTGACTAGAACTCTTCCTCGTCATCCGCATCGGTCAGCAGGTCGTTGACAAACTTGACGCGCGTGTCGTCAGCCGCGAGGATCTCGCGGATAACCTGATCGGCGGGAGCCTCCTGGTCCGAAAAGAGCAGCTGGATCAGCAGCGGCAGATTCATGTTGGCAACCAGGTAGGTGTTGGGGCGCGTCTGGACGATCTTGGTGAACTCGTTGTTGACGCTGCCGCCAAACAGGTCGGTGCACACGATTACGTCGTCGGCGGGGTCGAAGGTCGCCAGGAGCTTGGCGGCCTCCTCGGCGACGTCGGTGCGGCCGTCGACAAACATCGACAGGTCGTGGACGTTATCGCGCGCGCCCGAGAGCAGCTCGGTGCTCTCTTTGATGCCGGTCGCAAAATGCGCGTGGCTGGCAAAGATGTATTGCCTCATTGCGGTTTCCCCCAAATGGAATTAGTAGTCGAACTGGTGGTAGTAGCGGCGGTACTTGAGGTTGTGCTTGGTGACC
>CAUBTS010000111.1 GCA_958438955.1 uncultured Collinsella sp. | reverse complement strand
GTTACGGCGTTTGGTAAAACGCCGTAACTACTCCCGAGCTCCGTACTGCTCGTAGTAGGCGTCGATGGCGGTCTTGAGCTCGTCGTCGATGACAACCTTGCCGTCGATCTCGTGGTTGTAGAGGGTCTCGACGACCTCAGCCATGGAGACGATGCTCGCGACGGGGAAACCGTACTTGGCCTCGATCTCCTTCTGCGCGGTGGTCACACCGCCCTTGCCGACCTCCATGCGGTTGAGGGACACGATCAGGCCCTTGATCTCGACATCGGCAGCAGCCTTGACCTTGGGATAGGTCTCGTCGATGGACTTGCCGCTGGTGGTAACGTCCTCGACCATGACCACACGGTCGCCGTCCTTGGGCTCATAACCCAGCAGGTTGCCCTTATCGGCACCGTGGTCCTTGGCCTCCTTGCGGTCGCAGCAGTACTTGACCTCCTTGCCGTACAGCTCGTGGTAGGCAATTGCGGTCACGACGGCCAGCGGAATACCCTTGTAGGCCGGTCCAAACAGCACATCAAAGTCGTCGCCAAAGTTATCGTGGATGGCCTGGGCGTAATACTCGCCCAGCTTCTTGAGCTGATAGCCCGTCACGTAAGCGCCGGCGTTCATAAAGAACGGGGACTGACGGCCGCTCTTGAGCGTAAAGCTGCCGAACTTAAGGACGTCGGACTCGACCATAAACTTGATGAACTCTTGCTTGTAAGCCTCCATGCGGGCTCCTCTCGTAATCGCGTACGTGCCTTCCAGTTTAGCGCAGGCGAAGCGTCGATGCGGGCGCGCTTTGGGGCCACGGCATTCTGTAAAGGCTTTGTCAGGGGGAATGGTTTTCCGAACAATGGGGTTGACATGTCAAACCCCCTCATCAAGAATACGGGCGGATTAAAAAGGGGTACGAGATACCCAAAGCGCGCTGCGCTCAGCCTTTAGGAGGTGTGCCATGGAAGGCAGTCCTAGTCGAAAAACCTGCATGTCGCCCTCGGCACGCCGCGAGGACTCCGCACACGCATAAACGCCACCGGCAGATCGCCAAAACCACCGCAAAGGCGCGCTGCACCCTTTGTGGGCTCAAGAGCTTGACGTGAGCGACATCTAGGTTTTTTGAAGCAAATACGACACGTACGCTAACTCCCCTCAACAAGGAGGACCCTATGCTGATGCTCAAAACCGTCACGGTACTCGAAGCCATCTCCAAGCGCCGCCGCACGGCGCGCCCTGCCGCTCATACCGGCCTGTCCAAGAACACCATATTCGCCGCCACCCATAGTGCCGAGGACGCCCTCGTACTGCTTGACGCCACGGCAAACGGCCTCACCGTCGAGCAGGCAACTGAGCGCCTGAACGCCGTCGGCCCCAACACCATCGAGGCAACGACCAAAACGCTCGCCCGCCGCATCGCCGACGCGTTCATCGATCCCTTCGCCGGCATCCTCGCCGCGCTCGCACTGGTCTCGCTCTACATCGACGTGCTCGCCGTGCCCGAACCGCAGCGCGACCCCTCCACGGTCATCGTCATCGGCACCATGCTGCTGGTATCGGGCGGCATGAAGTTTATCCAGGAAGCCCGCAGCGGCAATGCGGCCGAGGCCCTCAAGGACCTGGTCTCCAACACTTGCACCGCCCTGCGCGACGGCGAGCGCATCGAGATCCCCTTCGACGAGCTCGTCCCCGGCGATGTAATCCGTCTCTCTGCCGGCGATATGGTGCCGGCAGATGCCCGCATCATCACCGCGCGCGACCTGTTTGTGATCGAGTCCGCACTCACCGGCGAGAGCGAGGCCGTCGAGAAGACCACCGCCGTCACCGTCGTCGAGGGCGCCGACGGCTCCGCACTGCCACTCTCTGCCTGCAAGAACATCGTCTTTACCGGCACCTCCGTGCAAAACGGCGCCGCCATTGCGCTTGTCGTTGCCACCGGCTCGGACACCTACCTGGGCGGCATCGCCAAGATGCTCAACGGGCGCGGCGAAAAGAGCGCGTTTGACCGCGGCGTCTCGAGCGTCTCCATGCTGCTGGTGCGCCTGATGCTCGTTATGGCGCCGGCCGTCTTTGCCATCAACGCCGCCACCAAGGGCAACGTCATCGACGCGCTGCTGTTCGCCACGAGCGTGGCCGTGGGCATCACGCCGCAGATGCTTCCCGTCATCGTGACCACGAGCCTGTCGCAGGGCGCCAAGGACCTCGCCCGTCGCCAGGTTATCGTCAAGGAGCTGCCGGCGATTCAAAACCTCGGAGCGATGGACGTCCTGTGCTGCGACAAGACCGGCACCCTCACCGAAGACCGCATCGTGCTCGAGCGCTACCTCAACACCGATGGCAACGAGGACGCGCGCGTGCTGCGCCATGCGTTTTTGAACAGCTTCTTCCAGACCGGCCTCAAAAATCTTATCGACCTGGCCGTAATCGACCGTGCCGATGTGACGCCCTCGACCGTCGCACCCGATTCCATGCTGGGCCAGAGCCTGCGCGACCGCTACACCAAGGTCGACGAGGTTCCCTTCGATTTCTCGCGCCGTCGCCTGAGCGTAGTTGTCGCCGACGCCCAAGGCAAAACCCAGATGGTTACCAAGGGCGCTGCCGAGGAAATGCTCGAGATCTGCTCCTTTGTCGAGATCGATGGCATCGCTCAGCCGCTCACCGACGAGAAGCTCGCCCAGATTCGCAAGCAGATCGCCGGACTTAACGCCGAGGGCCTACGCGTAATTGCCGTGGCGCAGAAGACCAATCCGCGCTGCGTGGGCGAGTTTGGCATCGCCGACGAGTGCGACATGGTGCTGATGGGCTTTTTGGCCTTCCTCGATCCGCCCAAAGCAAGTGCCGCGGGCGCCGTCGCCACCCTCGAGGCCAAGGGCGTGGCGGTCAAGGTCCTAACCGGCGACAACGACCGCGTCGCCGCCACCGTCTGCGAGCAGATTGGTATCGATGCGAGCAACGTCTTGCTCGGCTCCGAGATCGATGCGCTCGATGACGCCGAACTTGCCAAGCGCGCCGAGAAAACCCACCTCTTCGCCAAGCTCTCGCCGCTGCAGAAGGCGCGCCTGGTACGTGTCACGCGCGAGATGCTCGGCCACACCGTGGGCTTTATGGGCGACGGCATCAACGACGCCGCCGCCATGCGTGCGAGCGATTGCGGCATCTCGGTCGATTCGGCCGTCGATATTGCCAAGGAATCCGCCGATATCATCTTGCTTCAGAAGGACCTGGGCGTGCTCGAGCGCGGCACCATCGAAGGCCGCCGCACTTACGGCAACCTGCTCAAGTACCTCAAGACCACGGTGAGCTCCAACTTTGGCAATGTGCTGTCCGTGACCGTCGCGAGCCTGTTCTTGCCGTTTTTGCCCATGAGCGCCCTGCAGCTGGTACTGCTGTCGCTGGTCTACGAGATCGTGTGCACCGCACTGCCGTGGGACACCGTCGATGACGCCTGGACTGCCCGCCCGCGTGCCTGGGACGCCGCGTCCATCAAGGGCTTTATGCTCGAGCTGGGCCCCGTGAGCTCGCTGTTTGACATCGTGACCTTCGCCGCGCTCTTCTTTGTCGTGTGCCCCGCCGCCGTGGACGCAAGCTGGTCCGAGCTTGCCGCCGCGGGCGACGTCGCGGGTATGGCGACCTTTGCTGCGCTCTTCCAGAGCGGCTGGTTTGTCGAGTCCATGTGGTCGCAGACACTCGTGGTCCACATGTTGCGCTCCCCGAATCTGCCGAGCCCGCGCGACCACGCCGCGCCCGCATTGTGCGTTCTTACCGTGCTGGGCCTGGCGCTCGTCACCTGGCTGCCGGCAAGCCCCATCGCCGATGCGCTCGGCCTCATGCCGCTGCCCACGAGCTTTTTTGGGCTGCTCATTGGCATCGTTACCGCCTATATCGCGCTCACCCAGCTGGCAAAGCGCCGCTACATTGCCCGCCACGGCGAGCTGCTGTAGCAAGTAGACGGAAAACACCCTGCCAGCTGCCGTTGCCACTACCACAGCTGCCAACGCCGCTGCCGTTGCCTCTGCCGCCGCCGCAGTCTATCCCCCCAGCAGTTGCGGTGAAATAGTTCCTGTTTAAAGCCCCGTGACTTTAATTTAGGGACTATTCCACCGCAACTTATTGGGAGATTAGCTAGTCCTTGGGTGTCCAGGACCAGAAGAAGTTGATAAGGGCCACACGCGAGGCGGTACCGGCCTTTTTGTTGATCGAGGAAATGTGGCGATAGAGCGTGGAGCGCGAAAGGAAGAGCGTTGTGGCGATGTCCTGAACGCTCTGGTCCGAAACGACCAAGACCTCAAGAATAGCGCGCTCGATCGCGTCGAAAATGTTGGTGTAAGGGCGGCGCCCTAGCGCCCGTTTAACGA
>CAUBTS010000110.1 GCA_958438955.1 uncultured Collinsella sp. | reverse complement strand
GGACTGATTGGTTATGCCGATGGATAGATCGGCAAGTAGATGGTCGGCTTTTGGCTAGTTGGGCGGTTGGAGCTGCCGGCTGATTTGGCGACATAAAACAAAACAGCCCAGAGGACATAGCCTCTGAGCTGCGAACATTTGGTGGGCGTTAGAAGATTTGAACTTCTGACCTCTTCCGTGTCAGGGAAGCGCTCTCCCCCTGAGCTAAACGCCCGATCAAGGGTGCGCAAGCGCGCAAGGGATAATATAACGGAGCCTGAACTCGGTGGCAAGAACATTTTTAAAAATCGTTTACATTGTGGAATTCGGGGGCTTTGTCGCATCCATTTCAAAAGAGCCTGCTGCCGCGATTTGGCTGTCGCATAATGCAAGGCCATTGCGGTATCGAGCTATGGAAAGACGCCTGCGGAATTGTCCTACCGATAAGCGGACAAGCCTCCAGCTGGTGACTTCGCCGTGGTAAGGTAAGCCGAATTGTTTCCAGGCTGTTTCGGGGGAGTGGAATGAGCAAAGAGTGTGTCGAGCAGGTCGAAGGCGCAGGGGCTTCGGTGCCGATGACCGATATATCGAACATTGATGTGCCCGAGGGCATCGACGAGCTCAGCCGTAGCACCCGCCGCGCCTGGCGCGAGCGCCTTAACGATGCGTCGTCGCGCAAGATGATCACGGGCGTCTTGGCTACGCTGGTGGGCGGTTCGTTTTGGGGCTTCTCGGGCACCAGCGCGAGCTTTCTGTTCGATACCTACCACGTCGACACCTTGTGGCTTATGAGCGTGCGTCAGATTCTCGCCGGTCTACTCTTTATGGCCGTGGTTGTTACGCGCGACCGCGAGCGCCTGATTAAGCTCTGGACCACACCCGCCGATCGCAAGCAGCTGCTGCTCTTTACCGCCTTTGGCCTGCTGTTCAACCAGTTTTGCTATCTTTCGGCCGTGCGCCTGACGAACGCCGGAACCGCGACGGTGCTCCAGTGCCTGCAGCTCGTTATCATCATGGGCTACACCTGCGTGATCGATCGCCGCATGCCGCGTACTCGCGAAGTCATCGGCATTGGCCTGGCTCTGGGTGGAACCTTTTTAATCGCCACCGGCGGTGACCCCACCAGCCTGAATATTTCGCCGCTTGGCCTGGCAGCAGGTCTTATGTGTGCGGTCAGCGCCGCATGTATGGCGGTGATTCCCGCCAAGATCCTGCCCGAATACGGCAGCCCCATCGTCACGGGTTCGGCAATGCTCACGGCGGGCGTGGTCTCGTGCGTCTTCGTGCAGCCCTGGGCGCATATGCCGGCGCTCGACGCTGCCGGCGTCGAGGCGCTCGCGGTGTTCGTGGTTATCGGCTCGTTTTTTGCTTACATGCTCTATATGCAGGGCGTTAAGGACATCGGCTCGGTACGTGCGAGCCTCATCGGAACCGTGGAGCCCGTCTCGGCGACCATCACCAGCGCCGTTATGCTGGGCACGGTGTTTTTGCCGACCGACCTTATCGGCTTTGCCATGATCATCGTGATGATGTTCCTCACGGTGTAGCTGGCGCCGCTGCCAAGACGGAAAAGGTGTTGTGCCGCATTTTCGCCAATTGATGTCCGTGTCTGGAGTTTAGCTGTCGATGCTCAAAATGCCATAAACTAGTAACGTTATGGACTTTTTCATTGCGACTCAATTGCGAGGATTTCTTTATGGCTGGTAATCACTTTAAGGGCAGCGATAGCGGCCGTCCTGCAGTTCCGCCGCGTCCGAACGGGGCTGGTAAGGCCGGCACGCCGGGCGGCGCTGGACAGGGCGGTTCCGGTAAGCGCGTGTCCCCGGGCGAGACAGCGATGTTTACCGCTCTGTACGAGCAGTCTCAAAAGGCAAAAAAGACCGGCCGTGCAAGAGGGAATGTCTTTGCGGGCGGTGCAACCTCCACGTCGCAGCCGAGCGGGGCTCCTTCGGTACCCGCGAACAACGCAGGTGCTGCCAACGCCGCGAATGCCGCCGGCAACGTTAATGCCGACAAGGCCGCCAACAATACTCCCTCTGCCGGTGGCGCGGGGCTTACGGGTAACCTTGGCACGATCTACACCGGCGCCTCCGAGACTGGCACGTTCGCCCGCCTGGATGATAGCGGTGCCGAGTTTGCGGGCTCGGGTTCCAAGGAAGATTATTACGATTTTGGCTTGAACTACGGTGGCGACGCTTCGCCGAGTTCGACCTCTGACGGTCTGGTCCGTCATCGCCATCGCAAGGGCGAGCGCAAAAAGCGTCACACCGGCGCCATTATTGCCGTTGTAGTCGCGGTGCTTCTCGTTGCGCTTGGCGCAAGCGGCTTTATGCTGCTTAACTCGGCAAAGACCGTAAAGAGCGAAGCGAAGGAGGCTGTCGAGATCGTCGGTGGCCTTAAGGACAAGGTCACGTCGGGCGATTTTTCGACGCTGCCTGACGACGCGAAGAAGATCGATGAGCTCTGCGACAGCATGAAGGCGGAGACCTCGAGCCCGCTGTGGACGGCGGCATCGTTTATCCCGGTGTATGGCAGTGACATCAACGCAGCCCGCACCATGATCGACGCCCTGTCCGATGTCTCGAGCAACGCGCTGGTTCCCATGGCCGACAACCTTTCGCAGGCCACGCCCGGCAAGCTGTTCCAGGACGGCATGATTAACGTGTCCGCGCTGCAGGCGGTCGCCGATTCGCTTTCCAGCAGCTCGAAGGTGTTCAAGAGCGCCAACGAGAAGGTCCAGGGCATTGGCGATACTCATATTTCCCAGGTGACCGAGCTGGTCGATAAGGCCAAGGACGGCTTTGCCACCCTCAACGGTGCGGTTGACGCGGCGGAGAAGGTCGCCCCCGTCCTTCCCCAGATGCTCGGCGCCAACGGCCAGACGCGCAACTACCTTATGTACGCCATGAACAACGTCGAGATTCGTGCTTGCGGCGGCTTTGGCGGTTCGCAGGGCCTGATTTCGGTCACTGACGGCCAGATGTCGATTGGCGAGTTTGTTCCCCGCATTGGACTCAGCGAGGATGAGGCAGTCGAGAGCGTCGACGAAGAGGATGAGGCGCTGTTCGGCAACCACAGTAACCTGTACAACTCGGGCAATACCTATTCGCCTGATTGGCCCCGCAACTCGCAGCGTGTCGCCGCGCTGTGGAAGTCCCAGTATGGACAGGACGTTGATGGCGTCATCGGTATCGACCCGGTGTTCCTGCAGTATCTGCTGGGCCTGGTCGGTAACGTGTCACTGCCCGACGGAACGGTTGTCGACGGCACCAACGCCGCAAAGGTCCTCATGCACGATGTGTACTGGAACTATCCGGTCGAGGAGTCTGACGGCATCTTTGCATCCGTCGCCAGCGCTGCCTTCGACAAGATCCTTGGCGGTATCGGCGATGTCGATGTTACGAAGCTTGTCAGCGCCGTTGAGCGCGGTGCCGAAGAGGGCCGCCTGATCGCGTGGATGAGAAACGATGATGAGCAGAGTGCCATCAAAGAGACGGGCATTGACGCTTCGCTGCCCGATCCGGATGACCCGAGTGCCGATCCTGTTGCCGGCGTTTACTTTAACAACCTGAGCTTCTCCAAGCTCGACTGGTATCTGAACGCCGACACGCAGATCGGCCAGGGCATCAAGAACGGCGACGGCACGTGCTCGTATCGCATCACCGTTACTCTGACGAACATCATGACGCAGGAGGAGGCAGGCAAGCTGCCCGACTACGTTGCGGCGAGCGCACCCGATGCCGCGCGTGACGACGAACGCCTGAATGTCTCGTTGTTTGCCCCGACGGGCGGCAACATCAGTGACCTTACGGTTGAGGGCACACAGTTTGGTCTTGGCGCCGCTACGTGGCATGGAATCCCCTTCTATTCGGGCACCGTTGACCTGCATGCTGGCGAGACGACGACGATCACGTATACGCTGACCACGTCGGCCGAGGCGGGGGACAAACCGCTTACGCTGCGTCAGACTCCTACATGCCAGGCGGCTCGCGACAGCGCGTCGGCGTAGGGTTTTTCTGGTAGCGCAGATAATCGAGTACCATTTTGGGGCGGACAGGCAATCTGTTCGCCCCTATTTTGTAAGGAGAGCGCATGAAGTACTTTGGCACCGACGGCTTTCGCGGTGAGGCCAACGTTGGGCTGACGGTAGAGCACGCTTATAAGATTGGCCGTTTTGTGGGCTGGTATTACGGCGCCAACCGCGAGCGCAAGGCACGCGTGATCGTGGGCAAGGACACGCGTCGCTCGAGTTATATGTTTGAGGCGGCGCTGGTGAGCGGCCTGGTCGCGAGCGGTGCGGACGCCTATATGCTGCATGTGATCCCGACGCCGGGCGTAGCGCATCAGACTGTGGAAGGCTGCTTCGATTGCGGCATCATGATCAGCGCGAGCCACAACCCGTTTTGCGATA
>CAUBTS010000109.1 GCA_958438955.1 uncultured Collinsella sp. | reverse complement strand
CCACGGGCAGGCCCTCGGCAGCCATCGCGCGCAGGGCGCACAGCTCGCGCTCGCGCTCGGATGCGATCTGCGCCACCACAGGCGCGTACGATTCGCGGGCACGCACGCAGGCAAGCGCGGCGGCCTGGCTCAGCACGTTGACCGAGTAGATCTGGCGAATCGCCGCGAACACGTCGATAACTTCCTGCGCCGCGATCACGTAACCCAGACGCGTACCGGCAGCGCCAAACGCCTTGGACAGCGTATGCAGAATCACCAGGTTGGGATACTCGGCGATAAGGCCTTGCGCCGTGGTGGCCGCGCCAAACAAATCGTCGGCAAACTCAACGTAGGCCTCGTCGACCATTACCATGCCGGGGCACGCATCGCACAGCGCCGCGACAAAGTCGAGCGGTGCCACGTCACCCGTGGGGTTATTGGGCGAGGTCACGATTGCCAGGTTGCACTCGGACGCCGCCGCAAGCACAGCCGCCTGGTCGAGCTCAAAGGTCGCGGGGTCGCGCCACACGTCGCGCACCTCGGTCTGGCAGAGCGACGCAAAGAACGCGTACTCGCTAAAGCACGGCGGGCAGTTGAGCAGGGTCCGTCCCGCGCCGCCAAACGCCAACAGGTAGTTATAGAGCAGCTCGTCGCCGCCGTTGCCCACGCAGACATTCTCGCGCGCCACACCATGCCAAGCGGCCAGCTCGTCGCGCAGGTCGTTGGACATGGGATCGGGATAGCGGTTGAGCGGTGTAGCGGCCAGGGCGGCGTCGACCGCCTCGCGCACGCCAGCCGGCACGGGATAGGTGTTCTCGTTGGCCGAAAGGTTGATGCGTGTGGGCGTAAAGTTGGGATCGTAGGGCTCAATGCCGGCCAAGTAGGGCTGGACGAGCTCCTTCATGCGCGGCGTGAGTTCGGCCATATTAGGCCTCCTCGACGACCGCGTCAGCACCATTCGCGCTTGCAGCCGCCAGGTCCACGCCCTCGGCAACCGTCGCCACGGCGTCGCCCGGCCAGGCAACCTTGGTCAGGTCGGCCGCGGCGAGCGACTCGGCGCTCACGGCATCCTCGCCCTGCTCCAACACGCGGCGGCGCAGCGCGGCGGAAAGCGCGTGTGCCCACAGACCCTCGGCCTCGGCCAGGCGCTGCGTGGCGGGAGCGTCGGAGAGCAGGCCCTCAGGCGTATAGCAAATGACACTTGAGCGCTTGACGAACTCCTCCACCGAAAGCGGGTTGGAGAACATGGCCGTGCCGCCGGTCGGCAGCGTGTGATTGGGACCGGCAACGTAATCGCCGAGCGGCTCGGAGCTCCAAGCGCCCACAAAGATGGCGCCGGCGTTGCGAATACCGCCAAGCAGGCCCATCGCATCCTTGCAGTGCAGCTCCAGGTGCTCGGGCGCCACGGTGTTCACCGCCTCGACGGCGGCAGCCATGTCGGCGGCCACCACGATGGTGCCTTCATTGTCGAGCGAGGCACGCGTGATCTCGGCACGCGGCGACTGCGCTACCAGAATATCGATACCCGCCTCGACCTCACGCGCAAGCTGCTCGTCGCAGGTCACCAGATAGCAGGCCGCCAGCGGGTCGTGCTCGGCCTGGGCCATCAGATCGGCCGCAACCACCATAGGCTTGGCCGTGGCGTCGGCCAGCACGCAGACCTCGGAGGGACCGGCGACCATATCGATACCCACATCACCCGAGACAATCTGCTTGGCCGCGGCAACAAAGGCGTTACCCGGGCCGGTAATCTTGTCGACACGCGGAATGGTCTCGGTACCGTACGCCAGCGCGGCCACGGCCTGGGCGCCGCCCACCATATAGATCTCGTCCACGCCGCCGAGCTTGGCGGCCGCGAGCGTGTAGGGGCTGATCAGGCCGTCCTTTTGCGGCGGGGTCACCATGACCACGCGTTTGACGCCGGCCACCTTGGCGGGAATGGCGTTCATAAGCACGGTGGAAGGGTACTGTGCACGACCGCCCGGCACATAGATGCCGGCCGCCGCGAGCGGGGTCACCTTAACGCCGAGCATCGTGCCGTTCGGGCGCGTGGTAAACCAGCTCTGCTCGACCTCGCGCTGGTGGAACTCACGAATCTGACGCGCGGCTTTCTCGAGCGCGGCGACAAAAGCGGGATCGAGGCCCTCGAGCGCGGCATCGATCTGCTCTTGCGGCAGACGGAAGCTCTGCAGCTCAACGCCGTCAAAGCGCTGGCAATAGTCGCGCACCGCGGCATCGCCGCTGGCGCGCACGTTGGCCACGATATCGCGGGCGGCGTCGACGATGTTTTGCGGTAGCACTCCCTTACGGTTGAGCTGATTGGTAACGAGGCGCTCACCGGGAGCAAGCTTGATGGTCTTCATATCGGTATCCCCTATCGGTCGAGGTTTTTTTCGAAAAACGAGAGACCGGACAACGGCGCCAGTCGGCCCGCAGCCCGGACGTTGGGGCGCCCGTGCGTGCTCGCGCTATTGTGCCGAGCCCGCAACGGGCTCAAAATGCTTGTCCTTCACGGCCGCCGCCAAGCGATCGGCCAGATTGCGTACGCGCGGATCCAGACGTGCGGCGCCCGGATTGACAAAGAAGCGGGCCGTGCAGTCCATAATGCGACCAGTAATAACGAGGTCGTTGTCACGCAGCGTGGCGCCCGTGGCGGTAATATCCACGATGCGATCGGTCATGCCGACAATGGGGCCCAGCTCGATATTGCCGTGCAGCGAGACGATGTCGGCGTTCACGCCGCGCTCGGCATACCAGGCACTCGCGATGCGCGGGTACTTGGTTGCCACACGAAGCGACCCACGGCGGGCATAGTTGCGCTCGGCCTGGCCGGCGCGCCACGCAGGCTCCGCCTCGATAAACGTGCACAGGCCGTAGCCCAGGTCGACCAGCTGCAGCAGGTTGAGGTCGGCCTCGATGAGCGAGTCCCAACCGCAGATGCCGCAGTCGGCACCGCCACAGCCCACAAAGGCGGGCGCGTCGCTGGGTCGCACGATGACAAACTCGATATCGCCGACCGCACCCTCGCCGGCACGCGTGTCGTGGCCGCGCACGATCAGGTGACGGCCGGGGTCACGCAGTTCAGAGACGTCCAAACCTGCGGCCTCGAGCACGTCGAGCGTGTCGGCCTTGAGCGAGCCCTTGGGCACGGCGATGCGCAGCGGGCCCTCGGTGCCGCGGCCCACGGCATGGTCACCATCGGAAGCAGTGTCCTCGGCCGAGGTGCGCGCGGCCTCCAGACGCTCGAGCGAAAAGGCAAAGCCTGCCGCCGGCACCTCGATGCCGTCGCCAAATGCACCGGTAAAGATGGAGTCGTAGCGACCGCCCGAGCCCACCGGATCGGGCAGGCCACCGGCATAGGCCTTAAAGACCAGGCCCGTGTAGTAATCAAACGAGTTCATGATGGAGAAGTCGAAGGACAGCACCTGAGCGTCCTCGGGAGCCAGGCCCTCGACCAGGGCACGCAGCTCGCGCGTGAGCGGCGCAACAATGCCCGCCGCCGCCAGCAGCGCGTCGACGCGGTCGAGCACCTCGGCACCACCGTGCAGGCGCGGCAGCTCGCTAATGGCGGCCTTGACGGCCTCGGGCTCGGCACTTGCCGCCACGCGGGCATCGAGGCCCACAAAGTCGTTGGCGTGCACGCAGCGCAGCGCCTCGGCAGCCAGCTCGCGATCTTCGCACGCCGCAAGCAGTTCCTTAAACGGACGCACACTGCCCGCGATAATGCGCGCACCGGGAAGTGCCAGCTTGCGCACGGCCTCGGCGACCAGTGAGACAATCTCGACATCGCCCGCGGTGTCGCCCGCGCCGATGAGCTCAAAACCCAGTTGCGTAAACTGACGCGAGCCACCGGCATTGCGCTGACACTCGCGAACCACCGGCGCCTCGTAGCGCAGGCGCAGCGGCAGATCGGCCGCACGCATGCGAGTCGAAACCAGGCGAACGATTGGCAGCGTGTTGTCGGGACGGACCACCAGCAGGCGACCGTCGTCATCAAAGAGCTTAAACGGCGTGTCCGCAATGCGGCCGCCCTCCTCGAGCGAGCCCTTGTCCTCGAGCAGCGGCGTCTCGACCGGAAGGTAATGATGATCCCTAAAGCAGCCCTTCACCGTCAGCGCAATCTCCTCGCGCGCCTGAGCCTCCTCGGGCAATATGTCCCGGAATCCCCACGGTGTGGCCGTCATCTGGTGAGCCTCCTCATGCTGTGTTTCATATAGAACAGAAGACCGGCATAGCTCCGCCGGTCTTCTGGGTACTTTAGCATACTAGAGTGTTTGCGGGGAGAATCGTCCTCCTCGGCTCACACCGTATTCATTTGGAAACATAGGGCGAGCGGTTAGCAGCAGTCTCTTGTCGCAACGCAAAAAGGGCGCCCGCGCAAATGCGGACGCCCTTGTGCAGGGTCGAGATATCAACCAGCCAAGATATCGGACCCGTGACCAGCTCTTAGTAGTCGAACTGGTGGTAGTAGCGGCGGTACTTGAGGTTGTGCTTGGTGACC
>CAUBTS010000108.1 GCA_958438955.1 uncultured Collinsella sp. | reverse complement strand
TTTATACCGTCTGACCTGCAATTTCTTCTGGTGCCCCCGGTGCGATTCGAACGCACGACACCCGCTTTAGGAGAGCGGTGCTCTATCCCCTGAGCTACGGAGGCATGTTGTACTAGTGTAGCAGATTTACGCCGTTGTAATACAGCGTATAGCCACTCTTCGAAGTTGCGGTGGAACAGCCCTCCGGAAAGTGTGTCCCACTATCCAGGCAAATTCTGGGTCAAACTTTCCCAATGGGACCTCGCTGGAAACTGTGTCCCAGAATTTCGGCTCGAAACGGGACACGGTTTCCCAAACGACCCCGTTCCGGAAACTACATCCCGGAATCGGCGCTCGAACTGGGATGCACTTTCCCAATCGAGCCCCATGGGAAACTGCGTCCCACTTTGGGGGGCGCTCTTTAATGACTAGTTGCCTTTGTGGAAGAGGCCTTTGATGACGGAGGGGATGCTCTTGGCGCCCTTGGCCGTCACATCGATAAAATCGGGCGAACGCACAAGCTTATCCTCGTCGACGTACTTGCGGACCGCGCGCAACGTCTCTTTGTCGTCGCGCGTCGAAAACGTAAAGTGACCGTTGTCCTTGGTGAAGATGGCAAAACGCGTGATCTTCTTGGTGCCGCGCAAAACCTCGGCGGCAATATAGTCGACCTCATCCCACGGGATTTGAATATAATCCTCGGGATTGCGCTCGTTATAGTACTCAAACGCCTTATTGCCCACCATCACGTTACCGTGGCTGGTAAGCCCCATCAGGCAGGTTGCCGGCGTTGCCAAATCGACCGTGCTGTTCTGAGATTGCGCCATGCGCACCTCGCCCTCCAAATAAAACAATCGGACCGCATCCAGTGTACCCACCGGGTGCGGTCCGTTTCAATGGCTCAAAAGCCCTTGCCTAGCAATTCTCGGTCTTAAGCCGAAACGTGCTTACATGAAGCCGCAGACGCGACCGATGATGCCGATGGCGAAGAGAGCCAGGATGATGACGATCGGGCTGACCTTCTTCTTGAGGAGCTTGCAGACCAGCAGGGTCAGGCACACGGCGGCAAGGCCGGGGATGAGCTGATCGAGGTTGGCCTGAAGCGTGGTGACCTTCACCTGATCAAGGGCGTTAGCACCGATGGAGTTATACATCGTCAGTGCTTCCTTGATACCCTCGGAACCAGAGGGCAGGTTAGCCCAGTCGATAAAGGCGCCAGCAGACTGCGTGACCTTGGAGACGACCGGGGTGAAGGAGATGGACACCCAGCGCTCGACCAGGGCGCCGATGATGAACATACCCAGGATGGAAGCACCCTCGGTGACCTTGCCCATCAGACCGCCGGAGAGGTCCTTGGCGATGGAGGAGCCGACCTTGTAGCCAAACTCCTGCGTGTACCACAGGAAGGCGTAACGGATGATGTTCCACGCGAAGAAGAACAGCAGCGGACCGGCGATGCTGCCGGACAGGGCCAGGGAAGCGCCCAGAGCGCCCAGAATCGGGCGAAGGGTGAACCAGAAGGCGGGGTCGCCGACGCCGGCGAGCGGGCCCATCATACCGACCTTGACGCCCTGAATGGCGACGTCGTCGATCGGAGCACCGTTGGCGCGCTCCTCCTCGAGAGCGAGGGTGACACCAATGACGGGGGCGGAAACATAGGGATGGGTGTTATAGAACTCCAGGTGGCGCTTAAGAGCGGCAATCTGGTCATCCTTGTTGGTGTAGAGCTTCTTGATCGCAGGGATCATTGCGAAGCACCAGCCGCCGTTCTGCATACGCTCGTAGTTCCACGAGCCCTGAAGGAACTGATGACGGAAGCAAACCTTCTTGCGGTCAGCCTTGGTGAGCTGAATCTTGTTCTCTGCCATATGTATCACTCCCCTCCTACTCGTAATCGTTCAGAATGTCGCCGAGCGGGTCACCGGAGCCGCCGCCCATGCCGCCACCCTGCTTGGCCAGATCCTTAAGGCCAAGGTAGATGAGGGCAAGGGAGATGCCGATGAGGCCAAGGGCGATCAGCGTGAGCTGAGGGATGGCAGCAAGGACAAAGCCGAGGATGAAGAACGGCCAGGTCTCCTTGGTGGCCATCATGTTGATGACCATGGCGTAACCGACGGAAGCGACCATGCCGCCGCCGACAGCCATGCCGCCGGACAGCCAGTCGGGCATAGCGTTAAGCGCGTTGGTAACGGCCTCGGCCGGGATGATGCACAGAAGTACTGCCGGGATGGCGATACGAAGGCCCTGCATGAGGATGGCAGCGTACTGCCAGCGCTCGATGCCGGAGAAGTCGCCCTTCTCGGCGCAACCGTCCATGGCGTGAGCGATAGCGGTGGCCAGGGTACGGCAGATCATGGTCAGGAACAGGCCAGCGACCGACAGCGGGACGGCGACGGCGATGGCGGCGGTAACGGCCTTTGCCGAATCGGTGGCGCCACCGTTGAGGGCGAGCACCATGATGATCGAAGAAGCGACCGAGGCCAGAGCGGCGTCAGGCGCGACAGCGGCGCCAACGTTAGCCCAGCCAAGGGCCATCATCTGGAGCGAACCGCCCAGGAGGATGCCCTCCTGAAGGTGACCGGTTACGAGACCGATAAGCGTGCATGCCACGAGCGGCTGATGGAACTGGAACTCATCCAGAATGCCTTCCATACCGGCAAGCAACGCGACAATCGCAACAAGCAGAATAGTGATTGCAGACATGTATCGGACCCTCCTTTACTATGCTTGAGCGGCCAGTTCGGCCTTAGCTTTCTTCAACATGGCGTCGAGATCCTCGGAGGAATCCGAAGGAACCTTGCGGACCTCGAACTTGACGCCCTTGGCCTTGAGGGCCTCGAGAGTCTTGACGTCGTCATCGCCCATAGCGACGGCGTTGGTGACGACGACCTTGCCCTTGGAGTGAGCCATGGAACCGATGTTGACTTCCTTGATGTCGACGCCGGCCTCGATGGCCTTGAGCAGATCCTGCGGGTTCTCGAAGAGCAGCATGGCCTTGGTGTCACCAAAGCGCGTGTCCTTGACGACCTCGGCCATCTTCTTGATGGGCACGACGTTGGCATGGACTCCCGGAGGGGCAGCCTGCTCGATCATGGTCTTGCGGAGCTCGTCGTGAGCAACGCCGTCGGAAACCACGATGATGCGGTTGGGGTTGATCTGCTTGGTCCACGTAGTGGCCACCTGGCCATGAAGCAGACGGGTGTCGATACGGACGTGGGCGATCTTGATGTGCCCATCGCCGATGACCGTTCCCGGAGGGATGGCGCCTGCAGGAGCAGCGGCGGCTGCAGCCGGCTTCTTCTCCTCGGGCTCCAGAGACTCGGGCTTGACGCGCACGCCAGCCTTAGCCTCAGTCACGAGATGTTTTGCGATCGCATGTGCAGTGTTCTTTGCGTCAAAGCGCTGCGAATATGCCTCGATGAGCATAGGCAGGTTGACACCGGTGACGATAGCCCAGGAATCGTGGCCCTCGATGAGCCCGCTGATCTGGTTGAACGGCGTGCCGCCCCACAGATCAACGAGGAAGAGCACCTGCTCCTGGTCCTCGAAGGAAGCGATTGCTTCCTCGACCTTGGCACGGAAGTCGTCGGGGCCCATGCTCGGCTCGAGCGAGACCACGGCAACAGACGGCTGATCGCCAAAGACCATCGAGCCCGTCTGTTTGATTCCAGCTGCCAAGTCCCCGTGGCTAGCAAGAACAATACTTACCATCACATAACCTCCTTTTTGTCTACGTATTTCCTACACGACATGAAAGGAGTATAGCTGTTTGGTTTGTGGAATTATAGCTAAATCCGCAAAAGGTTGGATTATTTGTTTAAACGTCTAGGTTTGTTACAAGTTGATTACGTTACTGCTTTTTGACTCATTACACGACAAGGCGTCGCTCATCAAGCCATGCATTTTACAGATACAAGCAGGCTGTTCATTAATATCGATTTTAGGCAAGCGCGAACGCGCTTGTACTGCCGCTATTTTGTTTAAACAGACATGGCTTGACTATTTTCGTGACTTATGATCTATGAAACCACTCAAAATAGTTGCGGTGGAATAGTTCTTGTTTAAGAGCCAGAAGGCTGAATTTAGGAACTATTTCACCGCAACTTATAGGGAATCCTAGGCGATGTGGAGGGGGTTGGCGGCGTCGACGGCGTCGGGGACGTCGGAAGGACCGTCGGGGACAGCGTCTGCCGGGTCCTCGTCGGGGGTCTCGATCTGCTTGATCATGACCTCCTGGCCCTGCAGCAGGTATGTCTCGCCGCTACCGCAATGGGGACAGGTCTTGCCGTGCTCGACCGTCGCGTAGTCGCAGCTACACGCCTCGCAATGTGTCACGGCCTCAACGGGCTCCACGATAAGCTCTGCACCCTCGGTGATGGGCTTTTTATCTGCCGCCCAGCGCCAAGCGTCGAGTAGCAAGTCGGGAACGACGCCCGAGACCTCGCCCAACAGCAACGTCACGCTCGAAACGCGACGCACGCCATGAGCGCGCGCCACATTCTCAACATCGCGAATAATGTGATAAACGATTCCCAATTCATGCAAGGTAGAAACCTTTCAACAACGGTTGATGCGATGCAAACTCAAAGCAAGGGGACGGCGAAATCTAGTCTGCGCCGTCCCCTTACCCGCCATGGTTACCTATTTACGACCGAACTTGATTTTGATTGCACGCTTTAAAGCATACTTGCCCAGGCTCGGGAGCTTTTGCTCGTATTTGACCATCGTGGAGCACTCGGGGCGGTCGCGATCTAGATGGATGGCGTCGAACGCGCACTTGGTGGTGCACAGGCCGCAGCCGATGCACTTGTTGGGGTCGACGA
>CAUBTS010000107.1 GCA_958438955.1 uncultured Collinsella sp. | reverse complement strand
GTCGTCATAGTCCATGTGGTAGTCCAGGCCGATTTCGCCAATACCGGCGCATAAGGGGTCATCGAGTGCGGCAACGACCTGTGCGTGAACGTCGTCGGTATAGTCCGGCGCGCCATACGGATGCACGCCGGCAAGATACTTGATCTGCGGGATATCCTGCATCGGCAGAATCTCGCGCGTCAGCCAGTCGCTATAGTCCGTCACGCTGCGTTTATCAGCGATGGGGTCGAACATCGTCACCAACAGGTCGACGCCCGCCGCCTTGGCACGCACGAGCGTCTCAGGCACATCCTTGCCCCAGAACGAAAGCAGATGCGCATGCGTGTCGGCAAGCGGTGCCAAGGGCACGGGACAAGCAACCGTCTTCTTTTTCTTGGTAAACGTCACACGTTCGGCATTAGGCATCATGGATTAGCTCCTGGGCCAGACGGACAAAGTCAGCAACATCAAGCGTCTCGGCGCGCATGGTGGGTGCAATACCGCAAGCCTCAAAGGCAGCATCGAGCACGTCCTTGGCAAAGCCGTTGGCGCTCATGGAATTGCGGATGGTCTTGCGACGCTGAGCAAATGCAGCGTCAATCACGCGGGCCACAAATTCGCGATCGAGCCCCTCGGGCACCACGCCGTCAACACGGTCGATACGCACGACGGCCGAGTCCACGTGCGGCGCCGGCATAAAGCAACGCGGCGGCACCTCAAAGCGACCCGTCACCTGCGCGTACAGGCCGAGTTTTGCCGTGTAGCCGCCATAGGTCTTGTTACCGGGCGTTGCGGCAATGCGATCGGCAACCTCCTTTTGAACCATGACGACAGCGCGCTTAAGCGCGGGCATCGTCTGGAAGAACTGAAGGATGATCGTCGCCGCCACGTTGTAGGGCAGATTCGCGACAAACACCGTCGGCTTACCGCCCGCAACCTGCTCAATCTGCTCCGGCGTCACCTTAAGCGCATCGCCCATGATAAAGCGGAAGTTGGCATAGTCGGCGGCGTGGGCGTCAAGCACCGGCTCAAGCTCGGGATCGGCCTCGATCGACGTAACGCACGCCGCCTCCTGCAGCAACGCAAGTGTCAACGTGCCGCAACCCGGACCCACCTCGAGTACGCGCTCGTCACCTGCAAGCTCGGCAAGCTCGCAGATACGCTCGATCACATGATTGTCGATTAGAAAGTTCTGGCCCAGGCGATGCTTGGTCGCAAGGCCAAACTCCTCTAGCAGCTCCCTGGTGGCCGTGGGGTTTGCCAAAGGCGAAGTTGTCATGGTTGCCTCCTTAGCATGATGGCGGCGTCTTGAAACAAAAGGGCATGGACCGTGGCGGCCATGCCCTTACAGCTAAACAGCAAATTGCCGATATGGCGCGCGGTCTCTACGCCAGACGCGGGAACAGCGGATCGCCCTTCTCGACGGGCTGACCGCCGGCAAGCAGGCCCCAAGCGCAAATGCCCTTGAGGTCGTCGGTCGCGGCCTCGTCCTCGCAGGACAGGCGGCGCAGGGCCTCGGCAGAAGTCTGGGGCATGAGCGGCATCAGCAGGTGAGCGGCAATGCGGATGGCCTCGAGCAGGTTGTAGATCACAAACGCCAGCTCGTCAGCCTTGGCCTCGTCCTTGGCAAGTGCCCAGGGCTCGGAGTCCTCGATGTAGTGGTTGGCGGCATGGATGAGCTCCATGACCTCGTCCTTGGCTCCGCCGTAATCGAGCACGTCCATCTTGGCCATGTAGCGCTCGACCAGACCATCGGCGATCTTTGCCAGCGGGTTGTCGAACGCATCGAACGATGCGGGCTTGGCGGGCGCGCAACCATCAAAGTACTTGCCGCTCATGTTGAGCGAACGCGAGATAAGGTTGCCCCAGCTGTTGGCCAGGTCGGCGTTGTAGACCTGCTCCATGCGATCGAAGCTGATGGCACCGTCGGTGCCGGGGACGACGTCGGTCATGAAGTAGTAGCGATAGCCCTCGACGCCCAACATGTCGATAACGTCCTGCGGAGCGATGGCGTTGCCGCGGCTCTTGGACATCTTCTCGGCCTTGCCGGTCTCGGCATTGCGCACGGTCAGGAAGCCGTGGGCAAAGACGTGCTCGGGCAGGGCCTCGCCGATGGCCATGAGCATGGCGGGCCAAATGACGCAGTGGAAGCGGATGATGTCCTTGCCCACGATGTGGAACTGCGCGGGCCAGCGATAGGCCAGCTCGGCACGCGCCTCGTCGGTGTCGACACCGTAGCCGACGGCCGTCATATAGTTGAGCAGCGCATCGAACCACACGTAGGTCACGTGACCCTCGTCAAACGGGACCTGAATGCCCCAGTCAAAGCTCGTACGGCTCACGGAAAGGTCATTAAGGCCGCCCTCGACAAAGCTACGTACCTCGTTCATGCGGAACGCAGGCTCGACAAAGTCGGGGTGCTCGTCATAGAGCTTGAGCAGCTTGTCCTGGAAGGCGGAAAGCTTAAAGAAGTAGGACTCCTCCTGCACGCGCTCAAGCGGACGGTGGCAGTCGGGGCACAGGTGCTGGCCGACGCTGCCGTACTCCTCGTCGCCCTTCTGGACCTGCGTATCAGTGAAGTAGGTCTCGTCAGGCACGCAATACCAACCGTCGTAGCTGCCCTTATACAGGTAGCCGGACTCCTTCATGCGCTCCCACAGGTACTGCACGGCATGATGCTGGCGCGGCTCGGTGGTGCGGATGAAGTCGTCGTTGGAAATCTCGAGCTTGCTCCAAAGCTCCTTGAAGTGCGGAGCCTGGCTGTCGGTCCACTCCTGCGGCGTCATGTTGTGCTTGGCTGCGGCCTCGGCGACCTTCTCGCCGTGCTCGTCCATGCCGGTCAGGAACTTGACGTTATAGCCGGCGGAGCGGCGATAGCGAGCCTGAACGTCGGCGATGATGGTGGAATAAGCCGTGCCCAGGTGCGGATCGGCGTTGACGTAGTAGATGGGCGTCGTGATAAAGAACGAAGGCTTGCTTTGATCCATGGGGTTTGTCCTCCAGAAAAACGTTGCATACAGGGGATGATTCTAGCGCAAGGGCTGGATATCCTCCATCTATTGCATATCGAGCACCATGGCATAGACATCGCGCTTGCGGCGCGAATACTTCTGAGACAGGCGCTTGGCCACCGCAGAGGCGGGCTCCCCCTCCTCGAGCGCGGCGCGGATATCCTCGCGCAGGGCCTCGTCGGGATCCGCTGCCGCGGTGCCAACCGGCACGATACCGGCCTCCTCATCCTCGCTCGGCGGCGCGATGACCAGCGCAATCTCGCCCTTTACCTCGCCGCGAGCACACAGCTCCTCGGCAAGCTGGGCAGCGGGCCCGCGCAAGACCTCCTCGTGCAGCTTGGTGAGTTCGCGGCAGACGGCAACCTCACGCTGGGGAAAGACCTCCGCCACGGCCTCGAGCGTCGCCACGATGCGATGTGGAGACTCGTAGAAGATGAGCGCGCCGGGCACCACGGCAAGGCGCTGCAAACGGCGCACACGGTCGCCGTGCTTTCGGCCCAAAAAACCCTCGAAGAAAAAATGCTCGCAGGGAATGCCGGACGAAACGAGTGCCGTGACGCAAGCAGAGGGCCCGGGAATAACTTCGACGGGCACATCGGCCTCACGCGCCGCCTCGACCAGCGCCTGGCCGGGATCGGACACGCTCGGCATGCCGGCATCCGAGGCAAAGGCGAGGGTCTCCCCCGCCAGCAGACGGTCGACCAGGCCGGCGGCGCGGCTGGCGATCACATTCTCGTCGCAACGGACAAGTGGCTTGGAAATGCCCAGGTGCATCAGCAGCTTTGACGTCACACGCGTGTCTTCGCAGCAGATGGCATCGGCGGCGGCAAACGCCTCGCCAACGCGCGGAGACAGGTCGCCCAGGTTGCCGATGGGCGTGCCGACCACATAGAGTTTGCCCGTATGGGCGCTGTTTTGCGTCATATCAACCTATTCAATCATGCCGCGCTCGAGCGTACCGAGCGCCGCGCGGGCGTCCCATGCTGCAATGCGCTTCTCGGTCTTCCACGTTTGGAAGAACCAGCCGGCAGCCGGCGCAAACGAAGCCAGCTGGTTGGCGATAAACACGCGCTCGTAGGCATTGCGGCCCTCGGGCGTAACCGACGAGTTGGCAAAGATCGCCGCGCCCGACCATTCGCCCACCAGCACGGGGAACCCAGTCGAAATCGCCTCTTTAAGCTCGCGCTTGTTGCGCGAAATCGCCGTCGTCAGCCCGCGGGGGCTCGTGATGTCGAGCGCATGTTCGTCGCGGTAATGGTACAGGTGAAGGTCCATGTAGACGTTCTTGTACTTAGCGCCGCGCATAAAATGCTTCCACTCGCTGGGATGCCCCGAAGACGAGAAGACGACGATCTTATCCTCGGGCATATACGAACGGACGAGCTCGTAGGCATCGCGATAGAAATTGCGCAGGTAGTGAGCCGGAATGCCATCCGTCATGGCAAAGAGACTCTTGCGGACACTCATCTGCGGCGTATCCAGCAGCTCAATACCCAGCAGGCTCTCGGCCTCGCCGTAGCGATCGGCCAAGCGCTCGAGCACGTCGAGTGCGACATGACGACCGTTGGTGGACGAATGCCACTCGGCGACAGCCTCCGGCGTGGTGGGCGAATCGTTGGAATCGCCCTGGCCACCGGGCACAGTTGCCAGATCAAGCAGCACGCGGATGTCGTACTTGGCAGCCCACTCAATTGCACGGTCGATGTAGTCGACAACCGAGATGTAGGACGCATCGGACTCCTGCGAGCCAAAGGCATACCAGGGCACCGGCAGACGCACGGCATTGAGGCCAATCTGCGCCATGCGGCGGAAATCGTCCTCGCTCACAAACGTCTCGTAATGACGGCGCATGCGCTCGTTATAGGCGGCGGTGCCCATGGCCTCCTGCAGCTCGGCCGCATTGGATGCACCGGTCGCCGCGTATAGCGACGGGGTCACCCAAGGCTCGGGAATAAACCAGCCAGAGAGATTAACGCCGAGTATCCTCTCCATCACTGCCCCCTTCGGATCGTGCAGGCCGAGCCTGCATCGTATTGCATAGGAAAAGTATCGTTTTGAGTATACCCGCGCGTGCGGACAG
>CAUBTS010000106.1 GCA_958438955.1 uncultured Collinsella sp. | reverse complement strand
GGCGTGCGCCTTGAGGCGCAATCGGTCGAGGACCACGGCAAGACCCTCTGCTTCCACGTATATTGCTACAACCTGCAGCCGCACGTGCAGATCGACTACGCCACCGGCCGCAACCAGGCATCCGGAGACTAGTGCCGACCGCGCCTCCCGTAACCCAAAAAATGATCCGTTTTCCTCCGTCGCATACGGATCAAATAAGGCCGCCCCGGTTACCCAGGGCGGCCTTTTCGTCAGCGCCTACATTGCAGACAACGCCACGCGTTACTTGGCGCGGCCCTCCTCATAGCGCTCGACCAGTTTGGCCTGAACGTCATAAGGCACCTGCTCGTAGCCGGCGGGCTTCATGGTAAAGTCGCCCGTGCCGCGCGTGATAGAGCGCAGGCGCGTCGAATAATCCGTCAGCTCGGCCAGCGGCGCCTGGGCAATAACAACGGTATCGCCGCGTTCATCGGTCTCCATGCCCGTCACGCGACCGCGCGATGCCGAGATGTCGCCCATCACGGCGCCGGCGTAGCTCTCGGGGATAGTCACCATGATGTCCTCGATGGGCTCCAGCACCACCGGGTCGGCATCGGCGCATGCCTTGCGCAGACCGATGCGAGCCGCCGCGCGGAACGCCATCTCGTTGGAGTCGACGCTGTGATACGAGCCGTCGTACACCGCGACGCGAATGCCCGTGAGCGGGTAGCCGGCAATGATGCCGTCCTTCATGGTCTCCTGGACACCCTTGTCCACGGCGGGGATCAGCGAGCGCGGAATACGGCCACCTACGACCTCGTCCACAAACTCATAGCCATCGCTCGTGCCGTCGGGACCAATGAGCGGTTCAACGCGCAGCCAGCAGTCGCCATACTGACCGGCACCGCCAGTCTGCTTCTTGTGGCGGCCCTGGGCACTCGCCGTGCGGCGGATGGTCTCGCGATACGGAATGCGGATCGGCACGCTTTTGGCCACGACCTTGGTGCGGTCCTCAAGGCGATTGAGCAGGACCGAAACCTGCGCCTCACCCACGGCGGAGATGATAGTCTGGCCCGTCTCCTCGTCGCGGTCGATGCTCATGGTCGGATCGGCCTTGCAGGCCTTCTCGATAAACGTGTAGAGCTTCTCTTCGTCGCCGCGATTCTCGGCCTCAATGGCGATACGGTACTGCGAGTTGGGGAACTTAAACGCCGCAGCCTCAACCTTGCCGGTAATCGAGAGCGTATCGCCCGTCTCGGCCGCCAGCTTGGGCGCCACGATGATATCGCCGGCATAAGCGTGGCCGACCTCAGTCATGTCGCGGCCGCACATCACATACAGGTGAGCCAGACGCTCACCCTTGCGCGTGCGCGCGTTGATCAGCTCGAGGCCCGGCTCAAGCGTACCCGTCAGCACCTTGATAAAGCTGATGCGGCCCTGTTGCGGATCGGCCAGGGTCTTAAACACAAACGCCACCGGGCGATCATCGTCGCTCGAGATCTTAAGCGAATCGCCGTCGATGAGTGGCATCTCGCCGTAGTCGGTCGGCGCCGGGAAGTACGTGGCGATGTCGTCCATCAGCGAGTTGACGCCCTGCTCCTTAATGCAATCGCCCGCAAAGACCGGTACAAAGATGCGCTCGGCGATCGCCTTCGACAGCAGGCCTTCAAGCTCCTCCTGCGTCAGCGTCTCCTCGCCTTCCAAGTACTTCATCATCAGCTCGTCGTCAGCCTCGGCCACCAGCTCGCACAGATGGTCATGGGCCTCCTCGGCCTGGGCACGATACTCCTCGGGAATCTCCGACTCAACGGCTTCGGTGCCGTTGCAATGGCGTGCCTTCATGCGCACCAGGTCGATGATGCCGTCGAAGTCCTCGCCCTCGCCCCAGGGAAGGGTCACGGCGCCCAGGCGCGTACCAAAGCGCTCCTGCAGCAGTTCCATCGTGGTCGCAAAGCTGGCCTCGGAGCGCGACAGGCGGTTTACGAACACTGCGCGTGCCAGGCGCAGGTCCTCGGCGGCATACCAGAGCTTAACCGTCGTAGGCTGCGGGCCGGCCTCGGCGTCGACCACAAACAGAGCCGTCTCGCAGACGCTCATCGCGGCAAAGGCGTCGCCGATAAAATCGGGATAGCACGGGGCATCGAGCACATTGATACGCGCGCCCTTCCAGTCGATCGGCGCAATGGTCGTCGAGATGGAAAACGCACGCCTAACCTCTTCGGGGTCATAGTCGAGCGTGGGCTTGGTGCCGTCGTGGCCGCCCAGGCGGGCGGTCTTGCCGGAAAGGTGGAGCATGGCTTCGGCGAGTGAAGTCTTGCCCACCCCGCCTTGGCCTACGAGCACCACGTTCCTTACATTACCGGTCTTGGGAGCACCCATGATGACCTCCTTGCAGGGCCGCGCGCAATGCGCGACGCCAACGGGGAGAGTTCGCGGTCGGTGCCGTCCCGGGAGCAGCATGGTCGGCAGCCGAGCCGACTCACCCTCCAAATGTCCTATGGCACCACCCTACCCTCACGGGCGGCTGTCCATGCATACCTTTCGGCGCACGTGTGAATACAGGCGGCGAGAGGACAGGACGAGCACGCCAGGCGATTATTAAACCCGTCGATACAAATAGAAGCCGCCACAGACCATAAGACCTGCGACGGCTTCGCCTCAATTAATAGTTGAGCAAATACCTGAGCCTATCCCTCGATACGGCTCAAAAACTCACGCGTGCGCTGCTCGCGCGGATGGTCGATAACCTGCTCGGCCGGACCCTCCTCGACAATGCGGCCTCCGTCCATAAAGACCACGCGATCGGCAACATCGCGCGCAAACTGCATCGCATGGGTCACGATCACCATCGTCATATTCTGCGCCGCCAGGTCTTTAATGACACGCAGCACCTCGGCCGTTAGCTCGGGATCGAGCGCCGAGGTCGGCTCGTCAAAGAATAAGATTTCCGGATCGAGCGCCAGGGCGCGGGCGATACTCACACGCTGTTGCTGACCGCCCGAAAGCTCACACGGCACCTTGTTCTCGTTGCCCGTCAGCCCCATTTGTGCAATCAGCTCGTGAGCGCGGGCTTCCGCCTGCTCGCGCGGACGCTTAAGCACGCGAATCGGCGCATCGGTGATGTTTTTCATCACCGTATAGTGCGGGAACAGGTTGTAATTTTGGAACACCAGGCCGAATCGCGAGCGCGCCTGCTTGGGCACATCGCCCTTCGCATAGACCGCGCCCGAACCCGCATCCGTCGCAACGGCAAGGTCGCCAAACGAGAGCGAGCCTCCGTCGAGTGTCTCGAGCAGCGTGGCACACCGCAGCAGCGTGGACTTGCCGCCACCCGAAGGCCCGATAATCGCCACGACCTCGCCACGCTTCACCTCAAGCGAGATATCCTTGAGCACCTCATTGCCGCCAAACGCCTTACGCGCGTTCGATATATTCATTACCGAATTAATCATGGTAGTAATCCAATTTTTTCTCGGCGGCGCCCAGCAGCATCTCGACGACGAAATTAAAGACCCAGTAAATCAGCGCCGCGATCGCAAACGGCACCATGCTCACCTGCGAGGCGACCAGCGCCTTGGCCGTCGAGAACATCTCACCCACGCCAATGGCAAACGCCAGCGACGTGTCCTTGACCAGCGTGATGATCTCGTTGCCCATCGCCGGCAGAATACGCTTGGCGACCTGCGGCATCACGATATACAGAAACGTCTGCACGCGCGAATAGCCCAGCACCTCGGCAGCCTCGTATTGACCGCGCGGAATGGACTGCAAGCCCGAGCGATAGATCTCGGCAAAGTAACCGGCGTAGTTGATGATGAACGCCACGACGCACGCCGTCCACTTGGAATCGGGCGTGAGCGAAATGCCAAACACGTAGTACGGGGCAAAGTAGATGGCAAACATCTGCAGCATGAGCGGCGTACCGCGCATGACCGAAATGTAGATGCGCGCAATCCAGCGAAGCGGCGCGATTTTGCTCATGCGCATAAACGCCACGGGGATTCCCAGCGGAATCGACCCCAGCAGTGTCAGCACAAACAACTGCAAACTGACCAAGAATCCCTGGCCAAGCATCTGCATCATGACCTGAATAGACATTACTTGAGCACCCAATTATCGAAAGATAGACCATAGCTTGAATACTTGTCGCAGAGATCCTTAACCGTACCGTAATCGTAGAGTGCCTTGAGCGACTCGGTCACGGCGTCGGCCGACTTGGTGTCGCCCTTCTTAAAGCCGACGGCGTAGTGCTCGCTGGACAGCGGCTCATCAAGCTGCGTATAAGCATCGGGCTTGGCGGCAAGCTGATACTGGGCAATCGAAAGGTCGCAAGCCACGGCATCGACCGCGCCGCTCTCGAGCTGCATAAACGCCGTGTTGTACTCACCGATGGTGTCGAGCGTGGCAAACGTCGCCGCCAGATCCTTCTGGTCACCCTCAAGCACATCCTGCGCAGCGGAATCGGTCTGGGTAATCACGGTCTTGCCGGCAAGATCGTCCCAGCTCTTGATGCCCGCATCCTTCTTGACCACGAGCACCTGCTCGTTGAGCATGTACGGCTCGGAGAACGTGTAGTCGTCCTCACGGCCCTCCATGGTAAAGCCGTTCCAGATGCAGTTGATGGCACCCGAGTTAAGCAGCGTATCCTTGGCGTCCCAGTCGATGGCCTCGTATTTGACCTCCCAGCCCTGCTTATCGGCAACAGCCTTGGCCAGATCGAGATCAAAGCCGGTGTACTCGCCATCGTCGCCCACAAAGCCGTACGGAGGATAGGACTTATCAAAGCCCACCACGAGCTTCTTGGACTCCGCAGCGCCCTTCACATCCTTGGCTGCGGCAGAACCGGCAGCAGAGCCCTTGCCGGTACCACCGCCGCAACCGACAAGACCAAGGCCAAGCACCGTGGCGAGCGAGCCGGCTAGACCAACAAACTGACGACGAGACATATCGGTGTTCATGGTATTCCCCCTTGATGACACTTTAGTTAGGTAAAGTGAGTCATGTAACGTTCAGAATCATACACTCTACCTTGATAAAGTACAAGGGAGGGTTTGCCCGGCATGGGCGGGGAGCGGCGCGTAATTAAGTTTCCTGCTCTACAGTCCTGCGCAAGACGGAAAGCACATTAAGTGCTTTCCT
>CAUBTS010000105.1 GCA_958438955.1 uncultured Collinsella sp. | reverse complement strand
CTCCATCCCCTAGGAACCCCACACCGGGGTGCACGAGCACGCCTGGGTCTCCCCGTTTTCAAGCGCCCCGTGTTTGCCTAATGTTCACGCCCTTTCGGACTCTAATCCCCAGCCGCCATTCTTGATAATAAAAAAGGACCCCAAATGGGACCCTTCTTCAAAGTCATACTGGCGGAGAGCTGGGGATTCGAACCCCAGATGCCCTTTTGGGGCATACTCGCTTAGCAGGCGAGCACCTTCGGCCTCTCGGTCAGCTCTCCGTAACAGCCGTTCTATAGTAACCAAACAGCCGAAGTTGGGCAAGGGGAATTTTGAGGCGTTTCCTCTTTTATCTCTCTTTTACCAGTAAACGCCTCAGTCAATCATCTCAATCTGTAACATCTGCAGGCCGTAATCCCCTCCAGATGTTACAGATTGAGACAAAGATACAAGGACGGCCCCAGCGACAGCGCGGACAGCCCATTCTTTATTAGTCCTCCTGAACGGTCTCCAACAGATAATCGCGCATGTACGGAATTGCAAACGAAACACGGCCATAGCCCGCGGGCTCAATCAACCCCGCATCGATCAGACGCTTGCGATATGACCCAACTTTGCTCGCCGACAAACCCATCTTCTTGGCAATATCGCCGTTGGCGATATCGACGCCCTCGCATTGAGCCATCGCCGCGAGATACTGAAACTGCCGTTCCGACACCCTGCGCAGCGCTGGGGCAATCACCATAGCATTAAAGCTATCAAGAGCCGCCTGGATACCCTTACGAGCCGCCTCTTCGCTCACGCTCTCCGCCCCACTGCGCGCAGCAACCTGCCAAGCGTAATATCCGACCAGCTGGACCATAAAGGGATAGCCTGCCGAAGCTTTTGTTAATAGCTCAGCGGCACCTTTGTCGAGCTCCTTGCCCGCTCGTCTCATCGTATCCTCAAACGATCCGCCAACTTCAAAATCGGAAAGCCGAGTAAGTTCAACATGTTTGGCTCGCTGAAGGAACGTCAACGTATCATCCACCACCACGCCATCTACCGATGTCGGCAGCCCGGCGAAAGCGAAAGCGACATTCGCTCCTTGGCGGATCAAGAGCTGCATCTCATTGCCTAGCTCGCGCATTTCCTCAGTTGAGGCATCCTGGATCTCGTCGAGCGTAATGAGCAGACCACCGCGCTTCGCAGCATCGTACATCGCCTCGCCCAGATGAGAGGCCGACTTCGACATCTCCATGGAGCCAAGGCTGACCCCTAAAATCGATGGGGAAATCGAGATTGATTCAAGACGAACGTTTCGCTGCAGAGCCTCGAGGATTCTATTGCAAAAACCAGCATTGGAGGCAACGTCAACGACCTCGAATCCTTTTTTGCGTGCAAGGTCACCCAATGCATTAAGGAGCACCGTTTTACCTGTGCCTCGGACGCCCGAGATGCGCATGAGTCGATCGGGGGCACCAGGACCATTCTCAAGAGCCTCGGCAAAGTCATCCAAAACAGTGTCCCGTCCGATAAGCTCAGGCGGATTCATGCCCGCCGTTGGCTTAAAGGGGTTAACAGCTTTCGTCATTCTGCCCTCCTCTGCTAGTTTTAATAACTTTAACAAAGTTTAGCAACTTTAGCAGAGTTTAACAGTTTTAGCAGGCTCGGCGGCTTTATGCCTTACCGATCCTGCCGGGTCCTCCCGCCCGCGCCGATGCAAATAGCGCGGTGCGGCCCCTCTATATCGCCCCTACCCCAGCGAGCGGTTGAGGGAGCCGAGCTCGTCGTTACCCATGGTACGCCACATTTGGAAGATGCAACCGCGCGCCAGGAAAAAGAAGCCGTTGTCGACCAGTTGCACAGCGGCATCTGCCAGCTGATTCGTCACGGCGGACACTGGCGGCAGCTCAAGTCCAGCCTTGCGGATGGTCTCGACCGCCTCCTCGAACGTCGGAGGCTCACTGACGCCCATCTCGTTCATAAGGCCCTGCATTTCTTCCAGCGCGCTGCTACCCGACTCCTCGCCGCGCGGCACCAGACGGTAACAAGCCAGCGCCAGGTCGAGCTGATCGCAATTCCAATAGGCAAACGCCAAGCGATAGAACAGGTAGCCAATTGCAGAACGATCGCTGGCAATACGTAGGCCGTGGCGCGCCACCTCGATAATCTCGTCAAAGCGCTCCAGACGCGCAAGCACGTTGATGAGCGCAAAGTGCGATTGCATGGACGAGCGCGCCAGATCGTAAAGATGGCGCACCTCGGGCAGCGCTCGTTCAAAGTCCTCTTGCTCGGCATAAAAGCTGCAGATCTCGTGCTGGGCAAAGTACAGCGCATCGGGCGCACGAAGGATTCGCACAGAGCGGTCTTCTTCCAACACCGGTAGCACCATGCGCACCAGCTGGTTATCGCAAAACTGCGTTTGAACCGGACCTGTCGCCAAAAGCTCGGCGACAGTGCACTTAGCCTCCAACTCCTCGACAAGACGGGAAAAGCCTTCAAAAGCACCTGTACGGTCGACTTTTACCTGCTCGCGCAATTCAACAACACGGGCCACGTATGGGTCGTCGTCCTCTTCCATGACCTCCAACTCGTCAGCCGTATCGGCAAGTAGCAGATCGCGCAGCGCCGGCGGCAGCGTGCGATGGTCATCACGCGGACGAGCATGAACCTCCGCAGGCTCAATCGTCTCCGGAGCGGTTGACTCATACGCCTCAAGCACACGCTTGCACGGCATATCGTCCATGTCCATGCTCTCAAGATCCTTGGCGACAGACACGCAATCGGCCAGATAGGCCGCGCGCCCAAAGAAATACGTTGTGACAACGCGCTCGCCCTGCTCACTGTCGGGAGCAGCAATCTGCACACAGCAGCGCGTGATGCAGGTGCCCGCGGCAAAACACGCTGCCGCAAGCGTGAGTGCCACGCGCGCATCGTGCTCCGCGGCCCAGATCGCGCGCGTGTCCTCGTCCAGCTCGCGCCAGGCGTCATCCTGAGCGTCGTATTCACGTTGCGGCATGGCATCAACGACAGACTGCCCAAACCGAACGAGCATAATCCCCTCGGCAACGTTTGCCCGATAGGTATAGTCGAGCCGCGTGACCACGTTGAGCGCCTCAACGATTCGCGCAAAACGGGTGCGCACGTCCCACTCGCCGCCCGGCTGGCAAGCCACCGTACCCGGCTTGCCCCACGGGTTATCGCTCGAAGCCGTATCGAGCAGTCGGGGAACATCGTTGGTCGTCTTGGCGATATGCCACGCATCAAAGAGCGCGCAGCCCTCAAGGCTCGGCGAGGATGCCGCAGGGACCAATCCGGCCCCGATGCGCTCAAGGATGCCGGAGAGGCGGTTGAGACGGCACTCGATGGCAAGCAGCATGTCAATCTCGTCCTGGTCCAACAGGCTACGATCAAAATTGAGATAGAAAATCTTTGAGCGATCAATGCGAGCCAGGCTCATCTCGGACTTGGCAGCGATGGTGCGCAGGCGGGGCAAGTCAATTTCGCTCATAAGGGCGGCGGCATAGCGCTCGATACCGCTCGGATTCTCGGCATGGTCAACGCGGTAAAGCAGCGTCTCGATAGCATCGGGGAGCGGTGCCGTGTTAAAGCCCAAAAACACCTCGACCGGCTCGGGCAACTTTACGAGCTTGATCTTGTCGACAACGTTTTGCATACCCTCGTCGAGTCCGCCGGCGTCCGCCGTGTTCACAATAGCGCTTTCGGAGTTGGCAAATATCACGTAGCGCAAGAACATCGAGGCCATGAACTCGCCGTAAGGAAGGGAGCGGGTCGAATTCCATGTCTCGTGGTCGGACTGCTCGCGCATGGGGCCTTCGGGAGAGCCGACGCTTCGCGCGCACGCGCGCATTGTGCCGTTGGCTCCCCGAACCACAATCTCACCAATACCGGAGTCCGACTCGTCAAGGACCAGTTGTATGTCGGGCTCATCGGGCAATGACGCCTCGCTAACGGGACGGTCCACCTTGTACACCTCACCCGAAACGCTCACGTAGCCCAAGAGCGATATGTGGCTTTTGCCGACGAATTCGACGACATAGCATGACTCTTTAGGGTCCTCGCCAAAGACTTTCCAGACAACGCCATACGAGCGTCCCGCAGGCTGCTCGGGCATTGCCGGAAAGCGCTTTTTGGGATCGAGAAACCTGAGCTTGTATGTCGGACGCTCTGCCACGAAATATCACCCTGATCGGTCGTTTGGAGAAGGAGCGCGCCGCAGATTCACCGAGGCGCTTACTCGAAATCTTACACGAGTCGATAACAAAAAAGCCCCCGTCGCCGGAGGCTCTCAATTTCGATTGGTGCGGCGTATAGGATTCCGCGCATCCGCTTCGCGGATCCGCACCGGCTTCGCCCGCCTGCCGGCGTGCTCGCCCGCTCGCTAAAAACGCTCCGCGTTTTCTTGGCGCTCGCGCCTCGACCGAGGTTCGAATCCATGCAGCGGCGACATAAAAGAAAAGCCCCCGTTGCCGGAGGCTTCAAGTTCAATTGGTGCGGCGTATAGGATTCGAACCTATGACGTTCTGATTCGTAGTCAGACCCTCTATCCAGCTGAGGTAACGCCGCGACTTGTTGATTATTATGCACATGGACTGAATAAAGGTCAAGCGTTTTTCAAAAAAAGTTATTGAATTTGATTTTTACTCATTTTGACCACTTGATGCGATCTTCGACGCATCGCGATATAAGAAAAGCCTCCGTTACCGGAGGCTTTAAAATTCAATTGGTGCGGCGTATAGGATTCGAACCTATGACGTTCTGATTCGTAGTCAGACCCTCTATCCAGCTGAGGTAACGCCGCAACGCATGGATTATTATGCACGTGACCCCTCGATGGGTCAAGCGACAATTTGGAAAAATTTTACGAAGTGATGATTGAGACGCCCGCGCCTCGACCGAGGTTCGAATCCATGCGGCGTCCGCCTAAAAGAAAAGCCCCCGTTGCCGGAGGCTTTAAGTTCGATTGGTGCGGCGTATAGGATTCCGCGTATCCGCTTCGCGGATCCGCACCGGCTTCGCCCGCCTGCCGGCGGACTCGCCCGCGGGCTAAAAACGCTCCGCGTTTTCTTGACGCCCGCGCCTCGACCGAGGTTCGAATCCATGCGGCGTCCGCCTAAAAGAAAA
>CAUBTS010000104.1 GCA_958438955.1 uncultured Collinsella sp. | reverse complement strand
AGGATTCCGCGTATCCGCTTCGCGGATCCGCACCGGCTTCGCCCGCCTGCCGGCGTGCTCGCCCGCGGGCTAAAAACGCTCCGCGTTTTCTTTACGCCCGCGCCTCGACCGAGATTCGAATCCATGCGGTGCCGCCGTAAAAGAAAAGCCCCCGTTGCCGGAGGCTTCAAGTTCAATTGGTGCGGCGTATAGGATTCGAACCTATGACGTTCTGATTCGTAGTCAGACCCTCTATCCAGCTGAGGTAACGCCGCAGCGCAAGACATATAAAACCACTTTAGTTCGTTAGAGTCAAGCAAAATCTCAAACTTTTTTTCGCGCGAGCCACAATTTGTTACGCTGCGCCACGAGCATCAGCGCTTTTCGTGCGATCGATTGGCTTTTCGATCACATCGAACCCGGCGCCAAGCTCCCCCAGAAGCGACCGCACCCGTTGGGCACAGTCGTAGTCGGCAAACGAGATGCTCAGCATTCGGGCCACCTGATTAGAAGTTCCAACACCATAGAAGTGCTCAAGGACAACAAGCGCCTCATGCGCCACAAACGTCTCGACCACATGCGGCGACTCCTCATAGCACCATTGCGTCAATGGCCCCTCACTCGTCTGCCGAACCACCAAGCCACCCATACCCGACGGCTCGCACGTTACCAGCAGGTGCTCCCCGCCCTCATCGCTCTGGAACAAAACAACCCGCTCGTCGAACAGCTCCATCACATCCCCTTTCTCTTGCTCTTAGCTAGCAAAAGCATAGCAGGTAAATGGCTGTATACAGAACGTTTGTTCGTGTGTTTTCTATCGAGCTGTCCGCACGGCATGGTATAGCCGTACACAAAAAGGGCGCCCCTAAAAGGAGCGCCCTCGCAAATCGCCTATGCAGCTAGCTTACGCGACCGGCTCAATCTTCTCGAGACCGCCCATGTAAGGACGCAGAACCTCGGGGATCGTGATGGTGCCGTCGGCGTTCTGGTAATTCTCCAGAATGGCGGCCATGGTGCGGCCGGCCGGCAGGCCGGAACCGTTGAGAGTGTGCAGGTAGCGCGAACCCTTGAAGTTCTCGGGGTCGCGATACTTGATGTTGGCGCGGCGAGCCTGGAAGTCACCGCAGTTGGAGCAGGAGCTGATCTCCTTGTAGGCGTTGTAGCTCGGCAGCCAGACCTCGACGTCGTAGGTCTGACGGGCAGAGAAGCCCAGGTCGCCGGTGCACAGGCTAATCACGCGATACGGAAGGCCCAGCTGCTGCAGCAGGTACTCGGCCTCGGCGGTCATGCTCTCGAGCTCCTCGTCGGACTCCTCCGGCTTAGCGAACTTGACCATCTCGACCTTGTCGAACTCGTGCTGACGGATGATGCCGCGGGTGTCGCGACCGGCGGAACCGGCCTCCTCACGGAAGCAGGGGGTGAAGGCGGTGTAGCGGCGCGGCAGGGTGTCGGCATCGAGGACCTCGCCGGCGTGCAGGTTGGTGAGCACGACCTCGGCGGTGGGGATCAGGAAGTTGTCGCCCGAGACGTGATAGGCGTCGTCCTCAAACTTGGGCAGCTGACCCGTGCCGAACATAGTCTGACGCTTGACGACGATAGGCGGCCACCACTCCTTAAAGCCACGGCTGGTGTGCGTATCGAGGAAGAAGTTGATGAGGGCGCGCTCAAGGCGGGCGCCGGCGCCACCGAGAACGGTAAAGCGGCTGCCGGAGAGCTTATTGCCACGCTCGAAGTCGAGGATGTCCAGATCGGTGCCCAGATCCCAGTGCGGCTTAAAGTCGAAGTCGAACTCGCGCGGGGTGCCCCAACGACGGCGCTCAATGTTCTCGTCCTCGTCCTTGCCGTACGGCGTGGCCTCGCAAGGAATGTTGGGCAGGTGAGCCATGAAGTCGTACTGCTCCTGCTCGAGAGCGGTGCGGCGCTCGGCCAGGCCGTCAATCTTCTCGTTGACGGCGCGTACGGCCTCCTTGGCGGCCTCGGCCTCGTCCTTCTTGCCCTCCTTCATCAGGGCGCCGATCTTCTTGGACTCGGCGTTGCGCGTAGCCTGGAGCTCCTCGACCTCGGTGATGACGGCACGACGCTCGTCGTCGAGCTCAAAGAACTTCTCGCGATCCCAAGACGTCTGGCGGTTAGCCATGGCGACATCGATGGCATCGGGGTTCTCGCGAACAAACTTGATATCAAGCATTAGATCCTCCGGCGATATACATTCCATTTAGGTTGCAACCTTGTACATGTATGGGCAAGTATATACTTATGAGCGTTTACGACCCAACTCAACTACGCAAGAAGGCACCCAATGGACGCAGTTTTTTCCTTTTTGTTTGGCACCCGCACCGGTTTTGCCATCCTTTTCGCCGGCGGCATCCTGTTATTTGCGATTCTTGCCTTTGTAATGGAGAAGCGTACCCATAAGATGTACGTCGACCGCGGACCCAAGTCCGAGGATGAGGAGGACAGCTTCTGGGACTAACCTGCCAAAAAGGGACAGGTTTATTTTGGTCTGTTTTATCTGGGCAAACGCAAGCGCCCCGCAACTGGAATTGAGCCAGTTGCGGGGCGCTTTTTGCTCAAGGTACAAAACTGCAGGAAAACCCTGCCGAAATAAACCTGTCCCTAAATGGCAGGTTTTACTGGAGAGTTGCGTCGATTGCCTTGACCAGGGCGCTGCGCATGCCGGCGTCCTCGAGTGCAACAACGCCCTTGATGGTGGCACCACCGGGCGAGCATACGGCATCCTTCATCGCCGCAGGATGCTGGCCAGTTGCAAGCTGCAGCTTTGCCGTACCCAGCACCATCTGGCTCACAATGCGATAGGCATCGGCACGCGGGATACCGTGCTTGACCGCTGCATCGCCCAGGGCCTCGATTGCCATGGCGACAAATGCCGGAGCGCAACCACCCACCGTGCCGCCCACAAACAGCAGGCTCGTATCGAGCTCGACCACCGCACCGAGCTTGCCAAGCAGATCAAGCACCACTGCGCTCTGCTCATCACTAAGCGTGGAAGCCTTCTCGCAGGCGATGACGCCCTCGCCCACCGAAACCGGTGTGTTGGGCACCGTCGAGATATGCGCGACGCCCGGCAGGACCTGCTCCCACTTGGCACTGTCCCAAGTCCAGGCAACCGACAGAACGACCTTGTCGGCAAGAATGTCCTTGAGCGGGGCGAATACCTTCTCGATCATGTACGGTTTGACCGCAGCGACCACGATATCGGATGCGGCGACAACCTCGGCGGCATCGTGACAGGCGACCATGCCGCGCGCCTCGCAGCGCTCAACCAGTGCGTCGTAGCGACCCGCGCAGGCGCACATGTCGCTCACAGCTACACCGGCAGCGATCCAGCCATCGGCCATAGCGCTCGCCATATTGCCAAAACCGACAAATCCAATCTTCATATCTCATAGTCCTTCCAGACACATTCCTCAAAACGAAAGGTATTGTCCCACGCCATTGTTTCGTATTGCCGACCTATTTGTGATACGGCTCGCCACGACTGATCTTGCAGGCGCGGTAGATTTGCTCCAGCAGCACCACGCGCGCCAGGTTATGCGGCAAGGTAATGCGTCCAAAGCTGAGCATCTCGTCGGCGCGGGCGCGCACGTCATCGCTCACGCCGTCCGATCCGCCAATCACAAAGGCGATGTCGCTGTTACCACGCAGCATAAGATCATCGAGCCGCGCCGAAAACTCCTCGCTCGAGCGCTCTTTGCCCTCAATGGCCAGCAGGATCACATGCGCTCGAGACGGCAAGGCAGCAAGAATCGCCGCCCCCTCCTTGTCGCGCGCGGCATCCACGCCGCCCGCCTTAGCCGGGTCGATATCGGCCACCTCGCGGATATCAACCTTGGCATAGGCACCTAGGCGCTTGGCGTACTCAGCGCACGCGTCCTTCCAAAAGCGCTCCTTGAGCTTACCGACGCAAACGACGGTGTATTTCACGCGCGTCTACTCCTTCGAATCGTTTTGAACTTTGCCGGCGGCCAGCATCTGCTCGAACATCGAGGCCGACTGCGAAAAGTCGCTCGGCAGCACGACCGTCGAGGTTTTACCCGTGCGAGCGAACTCCGTCATCATCTCGGACCACTGCGTAAACATGAACAGTTGGTTGGCCTCGTCATTGCCGACACCCGTCTCCTGGATGATCTCGAGCGAATCTTTGATACCCAGCGCGATGGCCTTGCGCTGGTTGGCGATGCCCTCGCCCGCCTTTTCCATAGCCTCAGCCTCGGCGGTCGCCTCGGTGACGCGCTTGATGCGGTCTGCCTCAGCGAGCTCCTGTGCCGCAGCGCGCTTGCGCTGGGCGGCGTTGATGTCGTTCATGGAGTTCTCAACCTCGGTCGGCAGTGCGATTTTGGTGATGAGCGTCGACACGAGGGTGAAGCCGTAGGCGGCCATCTGCTCGGAAACGGTAGCGTTGACATCCTTGGCGATGTCGTCCTTCTTGGCAAAGACCTCATCGAGTGTGTAGACGGGAATCGAAGAGCGCAGGGCGTCGGTGATGAAGTCACGCATCTGGTCGACGGGCTCCTGCAGCATATAGTAGCTCTTGTAGATGCCCGAATCTGCCGGGCCGGCGCCCATGTCATAGCTCACGTGGTACTGAGCAGAGACCTCAAGGCCGATGGTCACGTTGTCCTGGGTCTTAACGTCGATGCCAAAACCGTTTTTCATGGTTCGCAGACTCACCGTGGCGGCCTTGCGGTCGATCACGGGCACCTTCATGTGGAAGCCCGCGTTGACGATGCGGTTAAACTTGCCCAGACGCTCGATGATCACGGCATGCTGCTGTTCAACGACGTAGCAGGCGTTGGGAAGCAGCAGCAACAGAATGATGATGGGAATCAAAAGGCTGGTAAGGGCAGCGATGATACCGGACAACAGCATGGTCTCTCCTCTGATAGGCACACGTTGGCATTAGGATACCCGCACGAAGCAGCTGTGTGACACCAACAAGAGGACCCGTGGTCAAAAAAGGCCAAATATGAGTACTGTTACCAGTTTAGTAACAGCGTATTTGGGTCAAAATCGCCTCGTTGAACCCGAGGTCTATCGAAATTACTTCATTTTGTCTCAAGGTTGAGCCAAATTAGCGTACATCTGTTGCGCAAAATGAGCAAAAATAGCTTCATGAAATGTCTCTATTTTCATGTCAGTACTCATATTTGCCACTTTTTGACCACAGGGACATCTACCGCGCGAAATCGATATGTCAAATCTGCCAAAACGGCCCATAACAAAAAAGCTCCCATTGCTGGGAGCTCTTTCATTCAATGGTGCGGGCGAAAGGACTTGAACCTTCATGGGGTTGCCCCCATACGGACCTG
>CAUBTS010000103.1 GCA_958438955.1 uncultured Collinsella sp. | reverse complement strand
GCACAACCTTGCCAAGGTTGGGGTCGCGGGTTCGAGCCCCGTTGTCCGCTCCATTGCATTTCCGGACCGTCTCAAGCGGTCCTTTTTCGGCGAAGTGGCCAAGTGGTAAGGCAGAGGCCTGCAAAGCCTTTACCCCCGGTTCGAATCCGGGCTTCGCCTCCAGGCAACATCCGGGCGCTCCGGCGCCCGTTTTGTTTTACATATGCGGACATGGCTCAGTTGGTAGAGCACAACCTTGCCAAGGTTGGGGTCGCGGGTTCGAGCCCCGTTGTCCGCTCCAAACGCACCAGCCCGACTACTACGGTAGCCGGGCTTTTTTTGTACCTATCTCCTAGGCTCGAACCCGAGAGGGGGCGAGCGTTTTGGGTCGTGGCTGTGGCGTTGTTTGCCGCGAATGTCCGCTTTGGGCGTATCATCGTGGGCATCTCGCATAACCTCGTTGCAAGGGAGATACGCCCCATGGCTACAGAAAAGTCTTCTTCGCGCTCATGGATGTCCGATGCCGCGATCTATCAGATCTACCCGCGCTCGTTTAAGGATTCGACTGGTTCGGGTCTGGGCGATATCGCGGGCATTACCCAGCAGATGGACTATCTTGAGCGGCTGGGTATCGAGGCCATCTGGCTGAGCCCGTTTTACCCTTCGCCTCTTGTCGATGGCGGCTATGATGTGGCGGACTACTGCGATGTCGATCCACGTCTCGGCTCGCTTGACGACTTCGATGACATGATCGCTGCGGCTCACGCGCGCGGCATCAAGGTCATCGTCGACATCGTGCCCAACCATTCATCCAACCAGCACCCCTGGTTCAAAGCCGCTCTTGCCGCCGGCCCCGGATCGCCCGAACGCGCCCGTTATATCTTCCGCGATGGTCGCGGCGAGCATGGCGAGCTGCCTCCCACCAATTGGAATGCCAACTTTGGCGGCCCCGCATGGACGCGTGTTGCGGACGGTCAGTGGTATCTGCACATGTTTACGCCCGAGCAGCCGGACTTTGACTGGTCATGCCCTGAGGTTCACGCGCTCTTTTGCGACGTCCTGGCGTTTTGGAGCGATCGAGGCGTCGACGGCTTTCGCATTGATGTGGCGCAGGGTCTCGCCAAGGATCTCGACCGCGATGACCTCGACCTGTGGCATCTCGCCGAGGGCGATGACATGGTTGACGACGGCACCCATCCGCTGTGGGACCGCAATGAGGTCCACGAGATCTATCGCGAGTGGCGCCGCGTGTTCGACCGCTATAATCCGCCGCGCAGCGCCGTTGCCGAGGCGTGGGTGCTGCCCGAGCGCCAGTATCTCTACGCGCGCCCCAGCGAGCTTGGCCAGACATTCAACTTTGAGTTCGCCAAGGCCACTTGGACCTATGATGACATGCACACTGCAATCGAGAAGGGCTTGAAGGCAGCCGTCGAATCCGATTCCGCCTCGACCTGGGTACTCTCCAACCACGACGTGCCGCGCGTGGCGACACGCTATGCCCTGCCGCAAATCAAGGCGACGCGCTACCACCAGATTGCGCTCGACTGGCTCTTGCGCGACGGGTCGTCTTATGACGAGGACCGTGAACTCGGCGAGCGCCGCGCGCGGGCGGCCCTTTTGCTTGAGCTGGCGCTTCCGGGCTCGGCATACGTGTATCAGGGTGAGGAGCTCGGCCTTTTTGAGGTGGCTGATATCCCGTGGGCTGCACTCGAAGACCCTACTGCGACCAATACGCACGGACCGAAGCGTGAGAAGGGGCGCGACGGCTGTCGTGTGCCCCTGCCGTGGGTGGCGGCGGACGATCCCGCGCATGGCGGATCGTTTGGGTTTTCGCCGGCAGACGCCGATGCGGCGCCCCATCTGCCGCAGCCTGCATGGTTTTCCGATTATGCTGCCGATAGGGAAGAAGTGGACCCGACATCGATGCTTGCGCTCTATCGTGACGCCCTCTGGCTGCGGCGCAAGCTGCGCGGGTGCGCCAACGATCTTGCGTGGCTCGATCTTGACGGGCGCACCGGTCTTGCGGATGGTGCCGAGGGCGCTGAGGGCGGCGTCATCGCCTATCGCCGCGATAACGGCTGGGCGTGTGTGACGAACTTCGGTGCAGCACCCGTGGAGCTGCCGGCGGGCAGGGTCCTGCTCACCTCATCACCGCTTGCAGACGGCAGGCTCGCGCAGGACAGCTCTGCCTGGATCATGCTCGGTGAGATGTAGGGGCATCTCGCTGCGAGCCTGCGTTTGTTCGCGCCTTTCGTGACGACTGATGCCCTCGCGAGAGCGTCGCAAAACTTTTCAAAAAAAGTTCTTGCATAGGATGCGGGCATCACGTAAGATTAATCCTCGTAAGCGGACATGGCTCAGTTGGTAGAGCACAACCTTGCCAAGGTTGGGGTCGCGGGTTCGAGCCCCGTTGTCCGCTCCATTCGGGCGTTTAGCTCAGGGGGAGAGCGCTTCCCTGACACGGAAGAGGTCAGAAGTTCAAATCTTCTAACGCCCACCAAATGTTCGCAGCTCAGAGGCTATGTCCTCTGAGCTGTTTTGTTTTGCTACCAAGCACGCCGTCAAATATGCCAGCAAATATTGATCCAAGGTCCCCGTAGAGGTGCCGGCAGGTTGCATACGTCCTGGCCGACCGTGACCGCAACATGTTGGTCAAGCATAATCTTTTGGATTCTTTTGGCGTGAGCGGCTTGGTTTTGGTAGGATTTGTCAGCGGCTTGACTAAGGGGGTTTTATAACTGCCATGCAGGTAGCCGTGTTGGTAACGTTTTACCGACTTGCCAAGAACCCCTCATAATTAATGCGTCTGCAAAATAACTAATTGCTTTGACCTGCTGAAACACTATATGTTGTGTTTTACCTAAAAAAGAATACAGGATATAGATGCCTCTTTGTCGTATGATAGATGGCGGACAGAGAACGAGGACCTTATTCGCCCCATTTGGATGGATCTTCGAGCCCCTTGATTGGCTGCGAGGATTGTCCGCATGAGGGCCTATGGTTTTCGAAAACACAGATTGCGCGACGGCGCCGCAAGACAGGGGCAAGCCCTGCCGGGCATCGTTTGGCTCTGATGCGCAATGAGGCTACGATGCGAAAGAGGCAAGAGGATGAAGATCATCAAGCGCAGCGGCACCGAGGTTACCTTTGACATCGATAAGATCGTCAATGCGATCCGCGCCGCAAATTTGGAGGTCGAGGAAGGCTCTCGCCTTACCGACCGCCAGGTGGTTTACGCGGCACAAAACGTCGCCGAGGCATGCGAGAACGCGGGCCACACCGTGTCGGTCGAGGAGATTCAGGATCTGGTCGAGGACGAGATTATGCGTCTCGACTGCTACGAGGTCGCTCGCCACTACATCATCTACCGCTATGTTCAGAGCCTGAAGCGCCAAAAGAACACGACCGATGACAAGATCCTGTCGCTGATTGAGTGCAATAACGAAGAGGTCAAGCAGGAGAACTCCAACAAGAACCCGACCGTCAACTCCGTTCAGCGCGACTACATGGCCGGCGAGATTTCCAAGGACCTGACGCAGCGCGTGCTGCTGCCCCAGGAGATCGTGGATGCCCACAACGAGGGCCTGATTCACTTCCACGATTCGGACTACTTTGCCCAGCACATGCATAACTGTGACCTGGTGAACCTGGAGGATATGCTCCAGAACGGCACCGTTATCTCGGGCACGCTGATCGAGAAGCCGCACAGCTTCTCGACTGCTTGCAATATCGCGACGCAGATTATCGCCCAGGTCGCCTCTTCCCAGTATGGCGGCCAGTCGATTTCGCTGACCCACCTGGCTCCGTTTGTCGAGGTGAGCCGTCAGAAGATTCGCGGCGAGGTTGCCCGCGAGCTCGAGGAGCTTGGCGTCTCTGCGTCTGCCGAGAAGGTCCGTGAGGTCGTTGAGGACCGTCTGCGTGACGAGATCCGTCGCGGCGTCCAGACGATTCAGTATCAGGTCGTGACCCTTATGACCACGAATGGCCAGGCGCCGTTCGTGACGGTCTTTATGTATCTCAACGAGGCCCGTACGCCTCAGGAGAAGCACGACCTTGCCATGATCGTGGAGGAGACGCTTCGCCAGCGCTACGAGGGCGTTAAGAACGAGGCTGGCGTGTGGATTACCCCGGCATTCCCCAAGCTTATCTACGTGCTCGAGGACGATAACGTTCACGAGAATTCCCCGTACTTCTACCTGACCCAGCTGGCTGCCAAGTGCACCGCCAAGCGCATGGTGCCCGACTACATCTCTGAGAAGAAGATGCGCGAGCTCAAGCTGTCTAAGGGCGAGACCGCCGGCAACGGCGATTGCTACACCTGTATGGGTTGCCGCAGTTTCCTGACGCCCGACCGTTCGGGCAACGGCTTTAACAACGTCGCCAACGCGCTGAACTATGACCCGAGCAAGCCTAAGTACTATGGTCGCTTTAACCAGGGCGTTGTGACCATTAACCTGCCTGATGTCGCGCTGAGCTCGCACCAGGATATGGACAAGTTCTGGAAGATCTTCGATGAGCGCCTTGAACTGTGCCATCGTGCCCTGCTGTGCCGTCATGAGCGCCTGATGGGCACGCTTTCGGATGCCGCGCCGATTCTCTGGCAGTACGGCGCCCTGGCGCGCCTTAAGAAGGGCGAGACGATTGACAAACTGCTCGTGGGCGGCTATTCCACCATCAGCCTGGGGTATGCCGGTCTGTATGAGTGCGTCAAGTACATGACGGGCCACAGCCACACCGAGAAGGAGGGCACGCCCTTTGCCATGGCCGTCATGCAGCACATGAACGACAAATGCGCCGAGTGGAAGGCCGAAAGCGATATCGACTTCTCACTGTACGGCACCCCGCTTGAGTCGACGACCTACAAGTTCGCCAAGTGCCTGCAGCGTCGTTTTGGCATTATTCCGGGCGTGACGGACAAGGGCTACATTACCAACAGCTACCACGTCCACGTGTCCGAGGAGATTGATGCCTTCGACAAGCTCAAGTTTGAGGGCATGTTCCAGCAGCTTTCGCCGGGCGGGGCCATTTCCTACGTCGAGGTTCCCAACATGCAGGACAACCTTAAGGCTGTCGTTCGCGTGATGCAGTACATCTACGACAACATCATGTACGCCGAGCTCAACACCAAGAGCGATTACTGCCAGGTGTGCGGCTACGACGGCGAGATCAAGATTGTCGAGGATGACGGCAAGCTGGTGTGGGAGTGCCCCAACTGCGGCAACCGCGACCAGGAGAAGATGAACGTCGCCCGTCGTACGTGCGGCTACATCGGTACCCAGTTCTGGAACCAGGGTCGAACCGAGGAGATCCGCGACCGCGTGCTGCATCTCTAATA
>CAUBTS010000102.1 GCA_958438955.1 uncultured Collinsella sp. | reverse complement strand
CTCCTCATGAGCATGAGCAAGGCCGAGCAGCAGCGCTACATCAACGAGCTCAAGGGCATCACCGTCTCGCAAAAGGCCCACGCCACGGCTGCAGCCTTTGACACGCCCTTCCCTCAAACGGCCACCGTTGCCTGCCAGGGCGTGGAAGGTGCCTATAGCCAGATCGCCGCGTGCAAACTCTTCGACGTGCCGGATATTGCGTTCTTCGAGACCTTCGAGGGCGTCATGCGCGCCGTGCGCGACGGGTTCTGCGAGTTTGGCGTGCTGCCCATCGAGAACTCCACCGCCGGCTCGGTCAACGCCGTCTACGACCTGCTCGCCCAGTTCGACTTCCACATCGTGCGCTCGCTTCGCCTCAAGATCGACCACAACTTGCTCGTCAAGCCCGGCACCAAGCTCGCGGACATACGCGAGGTCTACAGCCACGGTCAGGCCATCGCGCAGTGCGCTGGCTATATCGAGGGCCATAATCTGCACGCCTCCAAGTACCCCAACACCGCCATGTCGGCCGAGATGGTCGCCAACTCCGAGCGCACCGACGTCGCCGCCATCGCCTCGCGCAGCTGCGCGGCGCTCTATGGCCTGGAGGTGCTGGAGCCCAACATTCAGGACTCGGACAACAACTACACGCGCTTTGTTGTCATCAGCCGCGAGCCGCGCGTCTACCCCGGCGCCAACCGTACCTCGCTCATGATCACCACGGCCAACGAGCCAGGCGCCCTCTATCGCGTGCTCGAGCGCTTCTACGCACTCAACATCAACCTCATCAAGCTCGAGAGCCGCCCCATCCCCGGCCGCGACTTTGAGTTTATGTTCTACTTTGATCTGGACTGCCCCTTTGGCAGCAAGGCCCTCGACGACCTGCTCGATTCTATCGACGACGTGTGCGAGAGCTTCACCTACTTTGGCAGCTACACGGAGGTGCTCTAGATGACCGATACCGCCGCAACCCGCCCCTACGGAGTGCTGGGCCGCGTGCTGGGCCACAGCTACACCCCGACCATCTACAAGGAGCTCGCGGGGCTCGAGTACGTGCGTTTTGAGCGCGAGCCCGAGGACCTCGCGGCCTTTATGACGGGTAAAGAATGGGAAGGCACCAACGTGACCATCCCCTACAAGCGCGCCGTCATGGAATACCTGGACGAGCTGAGCCCGCTGGCCGAGCGCATGGGCAACGTCAACACCATCACACGCCTGCCCGACGGCCGCCTGCGCGGCGACAACACCGACTACTTCGGTTTCCAGTGCCTGGTCGAGGAGCTGGGGGTTGATGTTGCCGGCAAGAAGGCTCTCGTGCTCGGAGCCACCGGCGGCGCGGGCACTACGGCCAGTATGGTGCTCGGCGATCTGGGCTCCACAGTCGTGCCCGTGGGCCGCTCGAGCGAGGTCAACTACGGCAACATCGCGCAGCAGTCCGACGCCGCCCTGCTCGTCAACTGCACGCCCGCCGGCATGTTCCCCCATTGCCCCGACGCGCCTTGCACGCTCGAAGGCCTCGATGCGCTCGAAGGGGTTATCGACATTGTCTACAACCCCGCCCGCACGGGACTCATGCTCGAGGCCGAGCGCCGCGGTATCCCCCGCTTCGGCGGCCTGCTGATGCTCGTGGCACAGGCGGCACAGGCCGTCGAACGCTATACCGGCCAAGTCACCCCGCGCGAGCGCATCTTGGATGTAACGGAGCGCTTGTCACGCCGCGAGCAGAACATCGCGCTCATCGGTATGCCGGGTTCAGGCAAGACCCGTGTGGGCGAGCAGATCGCCCAACTCACGGGCCGCGAGCACATCGATCTGGACCGCGCCCTCGAGGAGCGCCTGGGCATGCCCTGTGCCGACTATATCGTCGAGCGCGGCGAGGCGGCCTTCCGCGAGCAGGAGACGGCGGCGCTGTCCGACATCTCCAAGCGCAGCGGCCTGGTACTTTCCACCGGCGGCGGCGTGGTCACGCGGGACGAGAACTATCCGCTGCTGCACCAGAACAGCCAGATTGTGATGCTCAACCGCAAGCTCGACGAACTTGCCCACAAGGGTCGCCCCATCACCGCCCGCGATGGCATCGATAAGCTGGCGGAACAGCGCATGCCGCGCTACCGCGCCTGGGCCGACTACATCATCGACTCACGCGACTGCGCCGCCAATACCGCCCAAGCCCTCCTCGACACCCTCCCACCCGCTCTCTAACCAAAACCACCACAAAGGGGACAGGCACCTTTGTGGTGGTTTCTCGACTGCAAAGGAAGCAACCATGAAAGCACTCGTCATCAACGGCCCCAACCTCAACATGCTCGGCATTCGCGAGCCGGGCATCTATGGCAGTGACAACTACGACCGCTTAGTGCAGATCTGCCAGGAGGCAGGCGCCGCACAGGGCTTCGACGAGGTCGAGGTCTTCCAGTCTAATCACGAGGGCAGCATCGTCGACAAGATCCAGGAGGCCTACGGCAAGGTCGACGGCATCGTCATCAACCCGGCCGCCTACACGCATACGAGCGTGGCCATCCTGGACGCGCTCAAAGCCGTCGCAATCCCGGCTGTGGAGGTCCACATCAGCGCTGTCGAGACCCGCGAGGACTTCCGCCAGGTAAGCTATGCACGCCTGGCCTGCTTCGCCACCATCGCTGGCGAGGGCCTCCAGGGCTACGCCCACGCGTTGGAGCTGCTGGGGAAACGTCTCGAAAAGTAGCCTCGCGAGCAAATCCATCAACGCGATTCACACGCTAATAATGCCAGTGCCGCCAGCAGCAACCTCGCTACTGGCGGCACTTTATTACTGGCATATAATCATTGCAGTCACACAACGTCTGGAGACGCGCATGTTAAGCATCCATCTGGGAGATTACCCCGGTTCCATCTACGATACCGAAACCTTTTTTAGGAACTCGTACCTAGATTCATGGTTCGAAGATCCCATGGCCGCACAGATCATTAAAGGCGTAGACGGGTCGGAACTCGTCGGCCCCCACAACATCATAAGCAAGCAGCTGGGCTCGATCACCCCACTCGAACTGTCCGGTGGCGTCAAGACGCTGCTGCTGGTGCGCAATCTCCCAAATATGGTGTTCAACGCATCTACCTGCGGAGACAACTGTGCCCGCTGGCTACTCAAGATCGGCAAAGAGCAGGATGTGCTGGTGACCTTATACCACATCATGAAGTTCCCTTGGAAGCGTTTTGAGATTCGCATCGATAACGACGGCCGCATCGTCAGGAACATGCAGGAGTTCGTCGGTGCTACGAATGACTTTTTGGATGTTGATGAATAATGAAGGGAACGCATACCGTTGTCGTAGAGCGTGCAAAGGTCAAATACACACTCACGTTCAAGCGCAATATTTCCTTTATACGCGGCAACAGCGGCACGGGCAAAACGACACTCATCTCGATGATTCGCGACTACAACGATCGTGGACCGGAGAGCGGCGTCACGCTCAGTTGTGACGTTCCCTGTGAAACGCTATCTGGCAGGCGTTGGGAACGCGAGCTTTCGATTATCGAGGACTCAATAATCTTTTTAGATGAGGGTAACGAATTTATCTACTCAAAAGACTTCGCAAAAGCCGTTAACGGGTCGTCCAACTATTTTGTCCTGATATCTCGCCGAGACGCCAGCGAACTCCCCTACAGTGTCGACGAGATCCTAAAGCTGGTAAACACCACGAGTAAAACAATCAATGGCCGAAAGAGCGATAAACGCTTCTACTCGGTAACAAAACCGATATACAGCCACACGGCAAACATGCTTTACCAGGATCTAAATGTTGGATTCGAGGTACCCGACGCCGTAGTTGTCGAGGATAGCAAATCTGGCTATCAATTCTACAACGCTCTTTGCAACCGACTCGGGATCCCCTGCTATACCGCCACCGGCGTTGCGAATCTAAAACGTACGATTCACGAATGTCCCGAGCAAAACATCCTTGCTATTGGAGACGGAGCAGCATTTGGTCCCTACATCGAAAAGGTGCTCGGACAGCGCGTTTACAAGAACGTACGCTTGTTCCTCCCCGAATCATTCGAGTGGACACTCCTGCAATCTGGCCTCATTCCCAGTAACGATATCTTAAAAATCCTCGAGGATCCCTCAAGCTATATCGAAAGCCGCGACTACCTGAGCTGGGAGCGGTTTTTCACCGATGTGTTGATCAAATACTCGGCAGACACTCGCTACGCATACAGAAAGGCACGGCTCAACGAGCAGTACCTAAAGCCGCAGACAATGAATGCCGTATCGAAAGTCTTGCCGGAGTGTTTGAAGACGAATTAGCAGATTCTTTAAATCATCTAGAAACCGGGGCTACGCACACGCGCTGGAGCTGCTGAGGGAGCGTCTGCTACACTAACCCCCCCCTGATACGAACACATCAGGAATATTTGTCCCTAAACTAAAGTAACTGTCCAATTGACATACAAAGGAGCATATCCATGTCCCAGTTCGATTACCTCGTCGTCGGTGCCGGCCTCTCGGGCGCCGTCTTTGCCAACGCCGCCAAGCGCGCCGGCAAGTCAGTCCTAGTCATCGACCGCCGCGACCACATCGCCGGCAACATCTACACCGAGGACGTCGAGGGCATTCAGGTCCACTGCTACGGCGCGCACATCTTCCACACCTCCATGAGGGACGTCTGGGACTACGTCAACCGCTTCGCCGAGTTCAACAACTACGTCAACTCGCCGGTCGCCAACTTCCACGGCAACATGTACAACATGCCCTTCAACATGAACACCTTCGCCAAGATGTGGCCGGGCGTCGTCACGCCGGCGGACGCCAAGGCAAAGATCGCCGAGCAGGTGGCCGCCGAGAACATCGGCGAGCCGCAGAACCTCGAGGAGCAGGCGCTGTCGCTCGTCGGCCGCGACATCTTCGAGACGCTCGTGAAGGGCTACACCGAGAAGCAGTGGGGCCGTGATTGCAAGGACCTGCCCGCGAGCATCATCAAGCGCCTCCCCTGCCGCTTCACCTACGACAACAACTACTTCAACGACCGCTACCAGGGCATACCCATGGGCGGCTACACCAAGATGGTCGCCAACATGCTCGAGGGCGTCGAGGTGCGCTGCGGCGTGGAGTACAAGGAGCTGGCCGCCGCCGAGCCCGACATCGCCGCCAAGACGATCTACTGCGGCCCCATCGACGCGTTCTACGACTTCAAGCTGGGAACGCTCGAGTACCGCAGCCTGCGCTTCGAGACCGAAACGCTCGACGAGGCCGACCACCAGGGCGTGGCCGTGGTCAACTACACCGAGCGCGAGGTCCCCTACACCCGCATCATCGAGCACAAGCACTTCGAGTTCGGCACGCAGGAGAAGACCGTCATCACGCGCGAGTACCCGGCCGACTGGAAGCCCGGCGACGAGCCCTACTACCCCATCAACGACGCCAAGAACGAGGCCCTGTACAGGCAGTACGAGGAGCTGGCGGCGCAGGAGGGCGACGTGGTCTTCGCCGGTCGCCTGGGCGGCTACAAGTACTACGACATGGACAAGGCCATCGCCGC
>CAUBTS010000101.1 GCA_958438955.1 uncultured Collinsella sp. | reverse complement strand
TGATCCGTTTTCCTCCGTCCCCAACGGATCAATAAGAAAAGAGGGGCTGTCCCGCGTTGATGGGACAGCCCCTCTGACTTCGATATGTGCGATACGGCTCGTTAGAAACCCTGACCGTAGCCTTGACCCTGGCCCTGCTGGCCCAGCAGCTCCTCCAGGTACTGGCGCAGCTGCTCGTCGGTAATACCGCCGTTGCCGGTGTCGGTCGAGCTGTCATCCTGCTGCTGGTTCTGCAGCTCCTCATCGGAGCCCAGCTCGACCGTGACCTTCTTCTCTTCCTTGCCGCGCATGAGCGTGATCTCGACCTTCTCGCCCACCTCGTGGCTGCGCAGCGCGATGATCAGGCCATCGGCGCTCGTAATCTCGTCGTCGCCCAGCTTGGTAATGACATCGCCCTCCTGAATGCCGGCCTTGGCGGCAGGACCATCCTCAACGACGCTCGCCACATACGCACCACTATCGGTGCTCAGCTTGTTGGTGCGGGCGTTGAGCGCATTGACGCTCGAAAGCGTAGCGCCCATGTACGGATGCACCGGCGTCTTGCCGCCGATAATCTGGTCGGCAATGTTCTTGGCGTAGTTAACCGGAATGGCAAAGCCCACGCCCGAGCTGGAGCCCGAGTAGCTCTCGATGAGCGAGTTGATGCCCACCAGCTCACCATTGTCGTTAACGAGCGCGCCACCGGAGTTGCCTGGGTTGATGGCGGCATCGGTCTGAATCATGTTGGCATAGATGGTGTTACCGCTGGTAGAGCTCATGGCCGTGGAGCGATACAGCGCCGACACAATGCCCGTGGAGACGGACTGCTCGTTGCCGAACGGCGAGCCGATCGCCATGACCCACTCGCCCACGTTGAGCTTGGAGGAATCACCGATCTCAATCGGCGTGAGCTTGGAGGCGTCGGCGTCCTTGAGCTTGATGACGGCGAGGTCGCTCGAGGCGTCGTTGCCCACGAACTCGGCCTCGTAGGTGGTGCCGTCGTCCATGGTCACCACGTACTGGTCGTAGCCGTCGACCACGTGGTTGTTGGTGAGGATGTGGCCCTCGGTATCGAGCACGACGCCCGAACCGACGCTGCCCGAGCTGTCCGACTCATCAGCAGACTGCGAAAGCGAGCCATTCTGGCTGCCGCTCGAAGTGGCAGTGATGGAAACGACGGAGGGCAAGGCCTTGGCAGAAACGGCCTCGGCCAGCGTGGTGTCCTCGGAGTCGATCGTGATCTTTTGCGTCGACGAACCCGAAGCACCCGCCGTCACGGCATTCTTGCCGCCGCCGATATCGAGCGTGCCGCTCATAATGAGCGCAATGACCAGCAGGGCGCCGCAGGCACAGCCGGCGAGTGCCGTAATAAAGATCGGCAGCTTTTTGGTCTTGGTCTTGACCACCGTGTGCTTGTTTACGACCTGTTGGCCGCCCAGCGGCTTGCCGGTCTGCGTGTCGTAGGCCTGCACATAGGGAATGTTGTTACCACCGGCAGGCGTCGACTCCACCTGCACGCGCGGCTGCTGCTGAGTCTCGCCGGCGTTGCCCGCATCCTGGGGACGCTGGGAATCGTTCTCGCTCATAGCTGCGATCCTTTCGTCAAATAACCAAAGGCCCGCCAAACATGTGGCGGGCCATCATTGTTCACGTTGAGTTGTACCCCAATATGCAGGCGCAAGTGTATGAGAACGCAATCTTTTAGGAAGGCTTAAGTTCTGCCGCAGACCCGAAAGGAATCCGTACCTTCGTCAAAACCACCACAAAGGTGCCTGTCCCCTTTGTGGTGGAAATCTAGTCCTTAAACAGATAACCCACGCCGCGGACGGTGGTGATGTGTGCCGCGATCTGCGGGCCCACCTTGGAGCGAATGCGTCGAATGTGCACGTCGACGGTGCGCGTGCCGCCGCAGTACTCAAAGCCCCACACGCGGTGCAGCAGCACCTCGCGGCTGTAGGCACGGTTGGGATGCGTCGCCAAAAAGCTCAGCAGCGAGTACTCCATCAGCGTCAGGTCGATGGGCTCGTTATCGAGCGTCACCTGGTAGGTAGCCAGGTTAATCTCGAGGTTGTCGATGTTGAGCACATCGTCGGCGGCGACGGTCTCCTCCTCGCCCATCAGGCGCTGCGCACGAGCCTTAAGCTCGTTGGGCGTCGCCGTGGGACATACAAAGTCGGCATGCGCGTGATTGGGCAGACGCAAGGTACCGAGCGCCTCGTCGTCGACGATCACCAGCATGGGGACGCCGCCACGATCGTCAAGCCACTTGGCAATCTGATCGATGCGGTCGCTGCGAATGCCGTCGGAATCGAGAATCAGCAGGTCAAAGTCGTGCGCCGCAGTCGGCGAATCGGGGGTTGCCAGGCTCACCTCGACACCCAGGGTGGTCGTCAAGCTGCGGGCAAACTCGTGGAAGCGCGTCGTGCGCGCCATGAACAGGGCACTCTTTTCGGACATATCGGCCTCCAAAGAAATGAGCTCAATCGTACTGGAACAAGCCAGCGCGATTAGGAGTTCGCCAGGTAGTGCTTAATCTCCCACTCGGTGATCGTAGACTCAAACTTATGCCACTCGTCGCGCTTCTTTTTGAGGAAGAAGCTATGGATGTGCTCGCCGAGGGCATCCTTCATAAACTGCGAGTCCTCAAACACGTCGAGCGCCTCTTTGAGCGAGCGCGGCAGCGGCGTGTAGCCGGCCTCGACCATCTGACGGTCGGTAAGCTTGAGCGTCTCAGCCGTTGCCTCGGGCGGGAGCTCCAGCTTGCGCTCGATGCCGTCCAGACCAGCCGCCAGCGTGACGGCGTTGACCAGGTACGGATTGGCCATGGGGTCGGGGCTGCGAAGCTCGATGCGCGTGGACAGCTGCTTGCCGGGCTTGTAGACCGGAATGCGGACCATACTCGCGCGGTTGCGCAGGCCCCACGTGGCGTACTGCGGCACGGAGTCGCCGCCCGTGGTGATGCGCTTGTACGAGTTGACCGTGGGGTTAGTGATGGCGCTGATCTCGCGCGCGTGCGCCAAGATGCCGGCCATGTAGTGCTTGGCGATATCGGAGAGGTGGTACTTCTCGTCGTCCTCGCCCCAAAAGACGTTGTTGCCGTCGTGGTCGAATAGCGACTGGCACAGGAACATAGCGCTGCCGTCCTCGCCCGCCAACGGCTTGGGCATAAAGGAGGCGTGGCACCCGCTCTCGTAAGCCTGCTGCTTAATGATGAGTTTGGCCGTGGTGATGGCGTCGGACATGCTCAGGGCCTCGGCGTGGCGCAGGCTCATGCCGTGCTGCGAGCGGCCGGCGGCGTGGAAGGTGTACTCCACGGGCACGGACATCTTCTCGAGCGTGAGGACCGTGTTGCGGCGCAGGTCGCGAGCGGCATCGCTCACCGAAAGATCGAAGTAGCCCACGTTGTCGAGCGGCTCGGGGGTGTGCTCGTCGGGGAAGTAGTAATACTCCAGCTCGGCACCCACGTTGAGCAGGTAGCCAGCCTTCTCGGCCTTATAGAACATGCGGCGCAACGCATCGCGCGGATCGCCGGCGAAGGGCTTGCGGTCGGGGGTGCACACATCGCAGAACACACGGGCGACGCCGTTGTGGCTCGGGCGCCACGGCAAAATCTGGAAGGTCGAAGCATCGGGAAACGCCAGCATGTCGGCTTCCTCGGGCGTGGCAAAGCCCTCGATGGCGGAGCCGTCAAAGCCAATACCCTCCTCAAAAGCGACCTCGAGGTCCTCGGGGCTAATGGCAAAGTTCTTGAGGCGGCCGAGAATGTCGACAAACCACAGACGCACAAAGCGGATGTCACGCTGCTCTACGGAGCGGAGTACGTAATCGATGTTCTGCTGGTTCATGTCGCTCCCCTTTCTTTCGGGCGGGTTTCGACTGGTCTATATCGCAGATACTATCGCAGAAAAATGTTTCCGCAGGGTTAAAGCGTATCAAGCGCTCAAAAAACGTGCGCGAACAGGCAGTTGCGAACGAGCGGTTAGCACGAGGTCGAAGCGCGGTGTTCGATGTGACCGGGAATCTCGATGCGTTTGGGCGCCAGCTTTGCGGCCTCGCCCACCGTAGTGGTAACAACGTCAATGCGCTCGGAGAGGCGCTCGACCACGCGCTCGGCGATGGTAAGGGTGTCTTGCGCGGCCGTGGTCACGCCGCCAAAGAGCACATGGTTCCAGGGGTAGTCGTCAAACGTCGCGATTTTGAGCCCCGCCGGCAGCGAGGGACCAAGCTGCGCCAGCGCCTCGGTCAGACGCAGGAAAACCAGGCCGTTGACAGCAATGAGGCCGAGCTTTTTGCCTGCATAGCCGCGGATGGTCTCGTCCAAGCGGCCGACGCCCGAGGCGCCACCGTCGGCCAGAGTGACGACCTCACCCGCAAGGCCGCGTCGCGAAAGTTCGTCGGCAAAGGCCTCGGCGCGCTCTCGACGCACGGGGCTATCGTCGCTTGCCTCGGTGAGCAGGCACAGACGCTCGCTGCCCGCAGCTGCCAAGGCGTCTACCAAGCCGGCGACCAGCTCACGGTTGTTAGATGTCACCAGGTCAACACCGCCGTCGGCAACGTCGCGGTCGAGCAGCACGACGGGCAGACGTCCCGCTGCCGCGGCGATCGCCTCGTCATTGCCTCCGCAGGTGTTGACGACCAGGCCGTCCACGCCGGCATCGATAAGTCTGGTGAGCGACTCCGCTTCCTTAGCGGGGTCGTTGCCGCTAATGGCCGTCATGAGCGAGCAGCCGCGCGCCGCGGCGCTGGCGGAAAGGCCCTCGAGCATGGCGCTCGAGAACGGGTTGGCGATGTCAGCCAGAATCACACCGATGAGGTTCGTACGCGAGCTGCGCAGATTGCGCGCGGCGGCACGTGGGCGATAGCCGGTGCGCTCGATAACTGCCGCGATGCGAGCACGGGTCTCCTCGGTCATTTGCCCGGGGCGGTTGTTGAGATAGCGCGAGACCGTGGCCGGGCTCACGCCCGCCTCGGCGGCAATGTCCTTGATTCTCATCTGCGCCATAGCGCACCCCGTTTCCCAATGTCGGCAGTCTGAGCCATTTTAGGCATTTTTTAAAAATCTCGGTTGCAAAACGCTGTAGGTGAGCAGCATCGTTTTTGCGTCTCGAGCAGATGCGGTGATGGGCTAGATAGACGAGTCTTTGGACAGCTCGAAATAGTCGGGATGCAAGGCGATAACCGGGCCCTGCTCCTCGGGCATCAGGTGCAAGTGCGTCTCTGCCAGATAACTCGCCGCATCGGTATCGCCCCTCTTAATGGCCTCGAGAATCCGGCGATGCTGCCGACGAATCGGCTCCCAATCCAGATCCTGCGACACCATACGCAGCCAGTTATACCGCTCAAAATGTGTGTTGACGCTCTTCATCCAATCCCACAACATGTGGCGGCCGGCAATCTCAAAACACGTCTCATGGAACAGGTTGTCCAGATCGAAAAAGCGACGCGTTTCGCTATGGTCGAGCGACTCGGACTCGGCAAGAATCTGCTCGAGCCGCTGCTTTTGCTCGGGCGTGGCGGCCGAACAGCATTTAATAAGCACGCTTCTCTCGAGCTTCTCACGCAAGAAGCAGGCGTTTTCGGCGTGTTCCATGCTGATCTTAGAGACGTAGGTGCCGCTTTTGGGACGCGTTTCCACCAGCTCCTGCTCGCGCAGGCGCA
>CAUBTS010000100.1 GCA_958438955.1 uncultured Collinsella sp. | reverse complement strand
CATCTACCTGCATGGTTAGATTTTGGTCAGCTTTTGGTCAGCTGAGCGGCAAGTTCCAGCTGATACGTTTTTGCTACCCAAAAGGAGGCGGTAGCTCATGACCCATTGCAATGACCAGCTCATCGACCAACTGCTCACTCAAGACGAACAAGAGGGGCGCTGTCTGATTCCCCCGAGCACGGCGATCCGAAAAGCGCTCCTTCGGCGCACCGGCGGCACGGTTGTCTCGCCCATGCCGGGGTTGTTTGCGCGAAAAACGCGCTGGGATGAACTCAACCGAGCGCAACGCCATTGCGAAATCCTCCGCGCCCTTGCGATCATCCATCCCGATTGGACGTTCTGCTCGTTTTCGGCAGCTTGCCTGCTGGGGCTCGAGGTCTCGTGGCGACACCTGAACGTCGTGCATGTTTGCAGCTCGACAAAGCCGTCGGCTCGTCCGGGCGCACATATTCAGCGGCACCAGATTGAGCCAGCCGGAGCAATACGCAGAGCCGGCATATCGGTAACGCCGCCCATCCAAACGGCCACAGATTGCCGGCTGCAAACTGGTTTTGTCGACGGCATGCCCATTGCCGATTCGGCGATCTCAAAGCTCGGCCTTGCGCCGGAACAGCTGATGGAGGCCGTTGAGCAACGAGCGACTGCCCGCAATGGTCGCGCGATTCGCACCGCCCTCACAACGCTTCGATATGCCGACGCCCGCGCCGAGAGCGGCGGGGAATCGGTCGCCCGAGCCGTCATGATCGAGACGGGCTTTGCGCCCGACTGGCTTCAATACGAGCTGACGGACCCCTTCGATTCGGCCAAGCCCATACGAACGGACTTTGCCTGGGAGCGCCAGGCGCGGGAACTCACGCTGGGCGAGCTCGACGGGCTCATCAAATATACCGGCCAGACCATGCTGGCCGGACGCACCACCGCCGAGGCGCTCGTTGCCGAACGACAGCGCGAGGCGCACCTATCGCTCTACGGCCACCCTCTGCTGCGCTTTACCATGAACGAGGTCCGCTCGGCAGGAATGCTCGCCAAAAAGCTGCAGACGGCAGGCATCCGGCAGACCGCGCTGCCGACATGGCTCAACGACGTGGAGCTGTAGGAGCTGCTAGGCCACGCATCGCCGAATCGCATCCCCCCTATCTGGGCCGCGTTTTCCCAACGGCCATGCCAACGGAAAGCGCGTCCCAGCCTGGACGCTCAAAACGGAACGCACTTTCCGGATGGCGGGCCTAGCGGAAAGCGTGTCCCGGAATCCAGCCTCGGAACGGGACAGGCTTTCCGGTTGAGTCCTTCAGCGGAAACCGCATCCCGGAATAAACGCTCAAACTGGGATGCGCTTTCCAAACGACCGGCCAGCGGAAAACGCATCCCATTCTGAGGCATGATTCCGGGACACAGCTTCCGCATGCGGGTAGCGTTGGGAAAGTTCATCCCGTTCCGAGGCTGGATTCCGGGACGCAGTTTCCGTATGCGGAGGCGCTCCAAACAAAAAGGCCCCGGCTCGCGATAAAGTCGAGGCCAAAGGCACAGCATATGCAGTTGGTGTTAAGCGCAAACAGCCCATCAGCAATGGCCGTCCACGCTCTACCCTACCCGCGGCGACGGGCGCGGCTGTAGGGGGTATCCACCATGGGCAGATCCGGACGCAGCTTGCCGTCAAATGCGCGATAGGCGTTCTGTACGGCGGGCGCCGTGGGAATCGTTGCGATCTCGCCGATGCCCTTGCCGCCGTATGCCACGGGCAGTAGCTCGTCCTTCTCCACGTAGATGGCGTGGATATCCGGAATCTCGGGCGCACGGAACAGCCCGAGCGTGCCGTACCTTGCCTGGGGCACGCAGTCCTTGAGCGGCCAGTCCTCGGTAAGCGCATAGCCCATACCCATAAGCACACCGCCTTCGATCTGACCCTGGATGGAGATGGGGTTGACCACCTTGCCGGAATCGTGCGCGGCATAGACCTCGCTCACGCGGCCGTCATCGTCCAGAATGACCACATGCGTGGCAAAGCCGTAGCAGATGTGGCTCTTGGGATTGGGAACGTCGGCGCCCAGCTTGTCGGTCGGCTCCAGGTACACGTAGCCAAACTCGCATCCCTCGAGCGCCTTGATGGCGGCCGCGGGATCCTGAGGATGCATACCCTGGCCGGCGACGAGCTCCTGCGTGTGCAGCTGATAGGCGCGACCGTCGTCGTACTCGATCTTGACGCCGTCGCCATGCGCATTCACGGGAGCGGCGGGCGCAGACTTGCCGGCCTCGATATCAAGCATGGCATCGCGCAGCAGGAAGGCGGCACCGCGCACGGCCTCGCCGGTCACGACCGTCTGACGTGAACCAGACGTGGTGCCGGAGTCGGGAGCGTTCTCGGTGGAGCACTCGCCGTTGGCAATGCAGCGAAGCGGCAGGCCGCATGCCTCGGCAACGTCCTGCAAAAAGACGGTGTTGCAGCCCTGGCCGATGTCGGACGTGGCGGCATAGACCACAGCGCGGCCATCCTCGACGCGAATCTTGCAGCGGCCGGCATCGGGCAGGCCCACGCCCACGCCGGCGTTCTTCATGGCGCAGGCGATACCGGCGTGTCCGGGATGCGCATAGTAGGCATCCTTGACCTCGAGCAGCGTCTCCTTAAGCGCCGTGGAGCAGTCGGCAATCTGGCCGTTGGGCAAAACCTCGCCCGGCTCGATGGCGTTACGGTAGCGGATCTCCCACGGATCCAGGCCGACCTTCTCTGCCAGCAAGTCGATCAGGCTCTCGAGCGCAAACTCGGACTGGCAAACGCCAAAGCCGCGGTACGCGCCGGCGGGCGGGTTGTTGGTGTAGTAGCCATAACCGCGAATGTCGGTGTTCTGGTACTTGTAGGGGCCGACGGCATGCGTGCAGGCGCGCTCGAGCACCGGGCCGCACAGCGACGCGTAGGCGCCGGTGTCAAAGTTGATCTCGCAATCTAGGCCGGTAAAGTTGCCCTCGGCGTCGCAACCCAGCGTAAAGGTGCCGTCCATGGCGTGGCGCTTGGGATGGAACGCGAGCGACTCGGCGCGCGTGAGTTTGCACTTCACGGGACGCTGGAACTTATATGCGGCGAGCGCGGCCAGGTGCTGGATGGACACGTCCTCCTTGCCGCCAAAGCCGCCACCCACGAGCATGGTCTCGACGACCACGCGCTCGGGCTCGTTGTCCCAGCCAAACATGTGGGCACACTCTTTGCGCGTGTCGTAGGCACCCTGGTCGGTCGACTGCACCTTGACGCCGTTCTTGTACGGGAACGCCACGGCGCACTCGGGCTCCAAGAAGGCATGCTCGGTAAAGGGCGTGGTAAAGCGCTGCGTCACGGTGAATGCGCTCTCCGCCAGCGCCTTGGCGGCGTCGCCGCGCGTCACGTGACGGCTCTGACACACATTGTCCTTGAGCTCCACCGTGTTGCCAAAGGCAAAGAAGCTGTCGTGCAGGCGTGGGGCGTCGGCAGCCCTGGCCTCGACAATGTTGCGCACGGGCTCCAGCGGCTCGTAATCGATCTTTACGAGCTTCTTGGCCTTTTCGAGCGTCGCTTCGTCCTCGGCAACCACCAGCACGATAGCGTCACCCACGCAGCGGGTGATATCGCCCTGGGCGATCATGACGTCCCAGTCCTGGATAAGGTGGCCGACCTGGTTGACCGGCACGTCCTCGGCGCGCAGGATGCCCACCACGCCGGGCAGGGCCTCGGCCTTGGAAGTATCGATGGAGAGCACACGGGCGCGCGGGTACTTGGAGCGCACGGCGCTGGCATAGGTCAGACCCGGCTGATCGAGCTCGTCGATGTCGTCGGGATACTTGCCCTCGCCGAGCACCTTCTTGCGCACGTCGATGCGGAAGGCGCGCTTGCCCACGCCGTAGTCGTCGCCGCGCTCCAAATCCTCGTCGATCTGCTTTTCGCCACGGAGCACCGCAGCTGCCAGCGAAATGCCCTCGATAATCTTTTTGTAGCCGGTGCAGCGGCAGACATTGCCACGGATGGCGTACTTGATCTGCTCCTCGGTGGGCTCGGGGTCCTCGGCGATCAGCGCTGCACCCGCCATGACCATGCCGGGGATGCAAAAACCGCACTGCACGGCGCCCACGGCGCCAAAGGCGTACACAAAGGCCTCGCGCACGTCCTCGGGCAGGCCCTCGACGGTCACGATGTTACGGCCGGCGGCAAGAGCAGTGGTCAGTACGCACGCCTTGACGGCCGCACCGTCCACATGGATGGTGCAGGTGCCGCAGGCGCCCTCGGAGCAGCCGTCCTTGGCGGAGTGAATGTGCAGGTCGTCGCGCAGATAGCGCAGCAGTGGTTTATTCTCCGTCGTCGTGTGCTCGACACCGTTAACGGTAAAAGTGAATTCCTGTGCCATGGTGATTCCCTTCTACACGCCGGCGGCGATGCCGGTGCGGTCGTGGATGGCGCCATGCGGGCAGACGACGGCGCACATGCCGCACGACAGGCAGTCCACGCCGTCGATATGGGCGCAGTTGTCCTCGATGCGGATAGCGCCGGCAGGGCACTTTTTGGCGCACATACCGCAACCGATACAGCTCGTGTCGCAGACCTTGCGCGCAATGGCACCCTTATCGGTGTTGTTGCAGCGCACCAGAATGTTCTGGTAGCCGGGGACGAAGGCAATCACGCGCTGCGGGCACGCCACGCCGCACAGGCCACAGCCCGTGCACTTGGAGCGGTCCACGCGGGCGATGCCATCGACCAGCGCAATGGCGCCGTGGGGGCAGGCCGTGACGCAGGCGCCACAGCCAATGCAGCCTTCGCTGCAGCGGGCATCGCCGCCTGCGGAGGCGCAACCGCTTCCGCAGGCAACGTAGGCCACGTTATGTTGAATGGATTTGGCCATAAGAGACTCGCCTATTTCTTAAGAAGGTACGAATAGTTGTCGCGCACAGCCCTGATGGTCAGGCGGACGGCCTCGGGAAGACCGGTGTTGACGGCATCGACCGAGACGGTGCGGACCGTGCCGGCGACGCGAACCTTAAAGTGGTCCTCGTCCACGGCCAGGAAGCCCTCGTTCTCGGAGTTCTCCATGTCCTCCTCGCTCCAGAACAGGGTGAGCTTGTCCTTGTAGGGACGACCCTCCTGGTAAGGGCAGAACACGGCGCAGTTGCCGCACTCGTTGCACATGCCGTCGACATGGACGACCTGATGCTTGGCCAGGCCCGGCACCTTAATTGCCACGTTGGCGCGGTTGGGGCACACGTCGCAGCAGACCTCGCACACCGAGCCGCAGCCCAGGCAGCGGGTCTTGGTGCAGTTGCGCTTGTCGCGGCACAGCGACCCCTTGCGCTCGTAGCAGGTGTCCTCGCGGCCGGCCTGAGCATTCTGGTCGGCGTACTTGTTAAAGTCCACGCCGGCGATGGCACGGGCAACCTCGGCGGCATCGGCGATGGCCTCGACCACGGTGGCAGGACCGCGACGGCAGTCGCCCGCAGCCCAGACGCCCTCGACGCCGGTGGAGGTGGCGGCAAGGCGGCCGCGACGGTCGTGCTCGACGCCCGCGGCATCGTACAGGCTGGCGTCGATGCCCTCGCCCACGGCGCAGATCACCGTGGTGGCGGGAAGCTCGACGGTCTCGCCCGTGGCGACGGGGCTGCGACGGCCGCTTGCATCCGGCTCGCCAAGCTCCATAAC
>CAUBTS010000099.1 GCA_958438955.1 uncultured Collinsella sp. | reverse complement strand
GTACTTGAAACGCATCAAAGGGGCCGCTATGGCAAAGGTAAAAATCAGCGACGTCGCGCGCGAGGCAGGAGTCTCGCTGGGCACGGTATCCAACGCGCTCAACCACCCCGAAAAGCTGCGCCCCGAGACCCTCAAGCTCATCAACGAGACCATCAATCGCCTTGGCTACCTGCCCAACCAAAGTGCTCGTCAGCTCGCGGGCGGCGCCACCAAGTCCTTTGGCCTGGTCCTCCCCCGTCTCGACCATGGCTTCTCGCTCCAAATTGCCAGCGGCGCCCATAACGAGGCCCGCAAGCACGGCTATGACCTGCTCATCGCCAACGCCGATAACGACGACATCCTCGAGGACCACTACCTGCGCTATTTTATGGGCACGCAGATGTCCGGCGTCATGGTTCAGCCTATGGCGTCCCCCGATTGGCACCCCGCAATGACCAAGATGCCCGTGCCGATCGTCCATCTGGACATCCACTGCCCCGAACCCGGTTACTACGTGGCCGCCGACAACGAGGCGCAAGGGCGCATTATCGCCGAGCTCGCCATCACCCGCGGCGCGCGCCATATCACCGTTGTGGGCAGAGCGGCATTTATGCAGCTCACCCTGCGCGTACTTGGCATTCATAAGGCCCTCGTCCTGCATCCCGATATCAAAATTGAGGTCATTGACGCCGGAGAATGGAATACCGCTGCCGATGGTTACAGCATCGGCGCTCAGATTGCCGAGCGCTCTACCGGCGAGCGTCCCGATTTTGTCATCGGCCTTACCGATGTATTGGCCTCGGGCGTTATCTCGGCGTTGACCGACAAAGGCATCTCCGTCCCCGAACAGGTTCGCGTGGCCGGCTGCGACGGCAACCCGCTTGCATGGAGCGGGTCGGTCCCCCTCACCACGGTGGCACCCCCGGGCTACGAGATTGGCCGCAAGGGTGTCCAGCTGCTCATGGAGCAAATCGAGAACAAGGAGCCGGCAAAAACCAAGCACATCCGCATTGGTTCCGCAGCGAGAACCGTTACTGCGGTCACAGCCGCCGAGGACATCAACCGCCAGGAACTCGTGCGGCCGTTCCTCTTGGAGCGCGCCAGCACCCAGGCGAGCGCCCAAGCCGAAGCCACCGCCATCAACCTCGGCGCGTATCTATAGCACGTCGGCCAGTATGCCAAAACGCCGCTTAAGCAAAAGAGGCCCGACCATTGCCGGACCTCTTTTGCTTAAGCGCAAAGTCAACCGATTGTTCGTTTCAGCTCCGCAATTGTCTAGCGCACGGCCTTGACCGCCGCCGCCAGATCGAACAGCGTATCGAGCACGGCCTCGCAGCCATCCACCACGTCCTGCGGCAGCGGCACGATATCGGGGACGGCGAAGACATGGCAGCCGGCCGTGATGCCCGAGACGCAGCCGTTGCGCGAATCCTCGACCACGGCACATTCCTCGGGAGCAAAGCCCGCGCGCTCGCAGGCGAGCAGATACATCTCGGGGTCGGGCTTGCCGTGCACGACGTCCTCGCCACACGTTACCGTTTCAAACTTGTCAAAAAGACCGACCATCTTAAGGTTGCGCTCGGCCGTAACGAGGCGCGACGACGTCGCTAGGCCCACGTGATAGCCCGCAGCTAGCAGCTCGTCTAGGCACTCGGCGGCACCGGCCTTAAGTTCCAGTTCGGTCTTGACCATCTCGTCGCGAATCTCCTTGTGGTGACGATAGATCGCCTCGGTGGTTTCATGGCTGCCGTAATGCTTATCAAGGATGTCCATAACATCGGGCAGCGTGCGGCCGATAAACTGATGGATCAGCGCTTCATCAATCGCGAGCCCCAGCTCAGCGGCGCCCGCCTTCCATGCCTTGATGCCCAAACGCTCGGTATCGACCAGCGTTCCGTCCATGTCAAAAATAACAGCCTTGATCATATCGATCCCCTCACCGGATTGCATTACTGCCACTCTACCGCACTTTACAAACTTGTATATAACGTATATAGCATATTGCACTTTCGTTACATAAGCGGAAGTCTTATGACAGGCAGCTCGGTAGGATTATAGTTTTCGACCGAGTACTCAATGGTAAGGATCGTTTCATGCTTTCAGACACTACTGCACCTGCAGAGGAGCTTCAGGACAAACTCACGACGCTCGAGCAGTTGCTTTTGGCATACGGACGCGTCGCCATCGGCTTTTCCGGTGGCGTCGACAGCAGCTTTTTGGCCGCGGTCTGCGCCCGCATCATGCCTGCCAGCACGCTTCTCGTTCACCTCACCACGCCGCTCATCGGCACGCCCGAACAGATCTCGTTTGAGCGATCCGTTGACGGGCAAACCAATGAGGGACCGCATTTTAAGCTCCCCGTGCTCAATCTTTCGGTCGATCAGCTGCAGCTCCCCCAAGTAGCCTGCAACGATGCCAATCGCTGCTACCACTGCAAGCACGCCGGCTTTACCGCCATCGTCAACCACGCCAAGTCGCTCGGCTTTCCCACCGTCATCGATGGCAGCAATGCAAGCGATCGCGGTGACTACCGCCCCGGCATGCGTGCGGCAGAAGAGCTCGGCGTACGCTCACCCCTTATGGAGGTCGGCTTTACCAAGGACGAAGAGCGCGAGCTGCTGCGCGCATGGGGCTATCCCGTTTGGAACCTACCGGCGGGAGCATGTCTTGCCACCCGCGTCCCCACGGGCGAGGAGCTTACGCGCGATAAAGTCGATTTAATCCGCGCCTGCGAGGATTACCTGCACGATCTTGATCTGGCACAGGTACGCGCGCGTTTGATCTGCGGCTACATGCATATCGAGGCCGCACCCGCAGATGTCGCCAAGATCGCTGCCCTCGGTGGCAACGCCGTCGATGCCGAGGGCAAAACCCCGCTGCCCGCCGTTATCGAGTCCGCGCTGCGCGAGCTGGGCTGCGGCCATATCTTCCCCGAGGTCACCCCCTACATCCACGGCAACATGAATCAGTAACCTGCCAAAAAGGGACAGGTTTGTTTTGGCAGGTTTTATCTTGGGAAAATATCGCGAGGCAGTCGCCCCTCTAGCACCCATCAAACTTCGAGAGACGGTAGAGGGGCAATTCGGCTGCATCTACTTCTTCCGATAGCGGCGGTTGCGGCTCGTCGACGAACCCATTACTTCGATGAGTCCTTTATCCGCCATTTTTGGCAGATGGTAGCGGACGGACGAAATTTTGACCCCCGATGCAACCGCTATTTCTCGCGCCGTCATATCCACTTCGGCGCTGAGAGCCTCCAGGATCCTATCCGCTGTCGAAGCTGACGATTCTCTGCTCATATCGATAATCTCAAACGTGTCTTTGCCACATTTTGACAGGACATGTTTATCGACAAGATCCCCGCAGATCAGGCGAATGTCATCCGAATCCCACTTCAGGGCCTCTCGTATTTTTTGAACATCGCATACGCACCCATGCTCCCGCATAAACATGAGCAATGTTTCCTCGCGATCCGTCAGCTCGGTGCCCACATGGCTCTGAATCCACGTGCGGTTTTCAGCAAGCTCCGCCCCGTGCCGGGAAAGCAGCACCGTAAACGAATCGGCCTTAACGATAAATTTCGGCCTTCCAAGCGAACGAGACTCCATCTCGCGAATCATAGCCGGGATACCAGATCCCTGGCTTTCTGCAACGGCCCCCTCGGCATGCTCTAACGGCGTCGCCCCCATTAGGCTCATGAGCTTTGGGTTTCGGCAGCGCGATTCCCCGTCTGCAAGATTGTCCACCGTCTTTCCGCCCCAAAGCCCACCGGGGTTTTTGATCTCTATTCTGTCTGGATAGATATCGACACTCACGGCCTGCCCCACAAACATGGGCGAATATTCTCGATGGATGCAGGCATTTGCCAAGGCCTCGCGCAAAACCTCCTGGGGAACTTCCCAATCCTCCCTTCTGCCAGCACCTTGCACTATCGCCGCTTTGCGCAAGTTCCGTCCAATCGCGGCAAGGGCATCTTCGATGCAAGCCGGAATCGGGCCATCGCACAACTGGCGGTCAATAAACCGGGGTTGCCCGGGTGCAGATTTTTCCACATCGGAATGGACAGCGACATCGATCATGAGTTTGGGATAGAACTGCTGGGGGTAAATTCCCGCCGACAGAAGCCCTGCGAGCTTCACCGCACCATCCTTTGTAGTGATATTGAGTCTGACCAGCTGCTTTTCCAGCGTATCGGCCCCGCGCAAAACGCGGGGGGTCTGCAGCCGGCGATTTGCGATAATAGACCGCACGACATCTGGATCCAAATCCTCGACCGTTGCCTCCGAAACCACCGTGCCGTCTGCATCGCTCGGAAGCAACGCACTCTGCAGCTCATATAGCTCAGCGGGTGACATCTTGATATCTTTATCATCCACGCGCTTGTAGCTACCGTTCTGTACGCCGCGCGCGCCGATATAGCAAGGCTTCGCTTTAAGCTCAAGTTCAAAGATACGCACCAGAAGCACCTGGAGCCCGTCGACCTCGCCTCGATCAAGCTCGTACCGCGGCGCATGGGCCACCACTGCTGCTGAGCCTCCGTCTCCGATACCCGAAACAAACTGATCGCGCACCCTATCGATAGCAAAGTTAGCCGAAGGAACAAATCCTTCGGCTTCGTTTAGGCCCAAAATAATGAGCCCACCCGCAGTGTTCGCAAAAGCGCTCACTGTCTCCCATACATCTGCGCTCAATTTATTCGTGCAGGCTTTAACTTCTACCGATGCGTCATCAGTCCCCCGCCTGCGAAGGCGCTCAACGATAAGGCCAAGAGGTTCATCCAGCAGCATTGGCATTCCGTCTCTCTAAAACGATAGATTTATCTCTCTAAAGTATAGTATATCTCCCTAACTTTAGAGAGATAAGCACCTTATTTTAGAGAGAAATTTAGAAAGATGTATCGAATTCACTGCTAGATTGCCTAATGTTATCTCTTTTACTGGCTTTCTCTTTAGAGAGACATTTAGAGAGACGAGCGCGACCTCTCTAATCATGGGCTCCTCTCTTTAAAGTGCGCACATCCCAACCGTACCTTAAGCTGCGGTGAAATAACTCACGATTAACCTGCCAATAAGGGACAGGTTTATTTTGGTAGGTTTTATCTGGGGAAACGCCGAGCCCCACATCAACAACCGCCGCAGCTCCATATGAGGCAAATGAATCAGCAGCGTCTATTCCAAATCTTGAGTATTTGTTCGGCGGGACGGCCTCTGCCGGCTCCTGCTAGACTGGTAGACTCCCAACCGTCCATCCAGGAGCCTCAATGTCGCGCAAGTCCGCCTACAAGCAAGTGCTTTCCATCGGCACCGCCGTAGTGCTGGGGTTTGCGCTGTTCACGGGGTCGCTCGACGGAGCGCCCAAGCTGCTGTCGCCGCAAAGCGATGAGCAGGCGGTAGCTCTGGCCGAGAAACAAAACGAGAGTCCCAGCCGCACCGACGACGAGGCAGACCTGGTTGCCCGACTCGAATCGGGAACAGAGAGCTCCTCGGACTCTCAAAATAGCCAAGACTCTGACGATGGCTCCGATTCCGCCGCGACCGACACCGGTGACGACGGCTCCGCCGACAGTACCGCTACCCCCATCGACGAGGTCGAAAACCCCGATCTCGACCGCGCCCGCGGCGTATATCTCAGCAGCATTCCCGACTACGCCGGCAACCCCTACGTTGCTCTGCGCGCCGACAGCACGCACCCGCTCGGCACGCCGTCATTCACGCTCGATGAATACGAGCGCGCCACCGAAGAGGGCTGCTTTAAGAAGTTCTCCAAGCTCGACAGC
>CAUBTS010000098.1 GCA_958438955.1 uncultured Collinsella sp. | reverse complement strand
TTTTTGCGCCAGACAGGTACAATGATGAACACTGTACCGTAGCGGAGCGCCCCGCGCGCCGCAACCACGCGAAAGGGTTTCCCATGGCCGAGATCTCGTCCTCCCGCATCGTCATCACCGTCCTTGGCAAGAACCGCCCCGGTATCGTCGCCGGCGTCACCCGTGTTTTGGGCGAGGCCAACGTCGACATCCGCGACATCACGCAGTCCATTATCGAGGACATCTTCACCATGACCATGCTGGCCGATACCGCCGAGTCCAAGCTCGACTTCGCCGAGCTGCAGAAGGCCCTGGCCGAGGCCGGCGAGCTTTCGGGCGTCAACGTGTCCATCCAGCGCGAGGACGTCTTTAACTTTATGTACCGCCTGTAGCGAACAAGCCGCGTGGCGACGGCCCAAGGTGCGCCCAGGCGCAACGTCACCACATGGCCCGGAGAGGAGCGCGCATGGCCTACGACGCCAAGAAAATCTACTACCGCTTCGATGACCACCTGAGCCGCCTGGTTCTGGATTACGAGGCGAGCCGTCAGATTTCGCCCGAAAGCGAAAACCTCTACCACGGCCTGCCGACCGACCCTTATGACGAGGACCTGTTTGTCGAACACAATGTCAAGCGCGGCCTGCGCAATGCAGACGGCTCGGGCGTGGTCGCGGGCCTCACTCGCATCTCGGATGTGCATGGCTACAACAAGGTCGACGGTAAGGTCGTGCCCGATCAGGGCAAACTCACGCTTCGTGGCTACAGCATCGAGGATCTGGTCAACAACGCCCAGGCCGAGAACCGCTACGGCTACGAAGAGGTCGCCTATCTGCTCATCACGGGCTCTCTACCCACCAAGGAAGAGCTCGACGGTTTTTGCGGACGCCTGGGTGCTTTTAGGCACCTGAGCGACGAATACGTCCGCGAGTTCCCCATGACCACGGTGTCGTCGAGCATCATGAATGTTCTTCAGCGCGCTGTGCTGCAGCTCTACGCCTTTGACGCCGAGCCCGACGCCATTACACCCGAGCACGAAATCGACGTCGCCATCTCCATGCTCGCCCGTCTCCCCCGCATCGCCGCCTTCGCGCACATGGCCTCGGTCGCCAAGCGCCGCGGCTCCGAGGTTCATGTACCGCACCCCACACCCGGCCTCTCCACCGCCGAGACCATTCTGCAGGTGTTGCGCGGCGGCATGGCATTCACCCACGACGAAGCTATGCTGCTCGACGTGATGCTTATGCTCCATGCCGAGCACGGCGGCGGCAACAACTCCACGTTCGCCTGCCGCGTTCTGTCCTCTTCGGCCACCGACCCATATTCCGCCTACGCCGCGGCTATTGGCTCGCTCAAGGGCCCGCGCCACGGCGGCGCCAACGCCAAAGTCGTGTCTATGCACGAGGATATCCGCGCGCATGTTTCCAACTGGGAAGACGAGGACGAGGTCGCAGCCTACCTGGGCAAGATCCTCGACAAGCAGGCCTTCGACGGCACGGGCCTCATCTACGGCATGGGCCACGCCGTCTACACGCTGAGCGACCCGCGCGCCGAGGTGTGCCGCCATTATGCGCGTTCGCTGGCGGCCAAGAAGGACCTGGGCGAGGAGTTCGCGCTCATCGAGCGCATCGAGCGCCTGGCCCCGCAGGTGATGCGCGACCACGGCATGACTAAGCCCATCTGCGCCAACATCGACCTGTACACGGGCTTCATCTACAAGATGCTTGGCGTGCCCGAGACGCTCTTTACGCCGCTGTTCGCCGTCGCCCGCATGGCTGGCTGGTCGGCACACCGCATGGAAGAGCTCTTCTGTGCGCACCGCATCATCCGCCCCGCGTATCGCCCGGTGATCGAGCCGCTGGAGTACAAGCCGCTCGCCGACCGCTAGGACGCGTACCGTTATAGATCTTAGGCGTGGCCAGGGCACCCAAGCCCTCGGCCACGCTTTTTTGCCAGTAGAAAGGGCTGCATCAAATGATTGTGTTTTCCGATATGGATGGAACGCTGCTGACAAGTGATAAGCAGGTGAGCGACGCCACCTGGGCGATGCTCGACGAGCTCGCACGTCGTGGCATTGAGTTTGTGCCCTGCACGGGCCGCCCGCTGTCGGGCGTCTTTGAGCCGATCCTCGCCCACCCCGCCGTGCACTACGCAGTCTGTGCCAACGGCGCCAGCGTCTGGCAGCTCGATGAGAATGTACCCACCGATGCCTCGCGCGCCACGCGCATTCTGAGCCGTCCGCTCGATCGCGGCATCGCTCACCGCATCCACAGCATTACCGCCGGCCACGACGTCACCTTCGACATTTTCGCCGACGGTCGGTGCTTCCTCCCCCGCTCGCTCTACGAGCGCCTGGACGAGTTCTGCGGCGGCGATCCGCATATTGCCGGCTCGCTCAGGCGAACGCGCACGCCTATCGACGTGGACGTCGATAGCAAGATTGACGAGGTCGAAACGCTCGAACGCATTGCCATGTACTGGCACGATCCCGCCGATCGCGATGCCATCATGGCGGCACTCGACACGCTCGAGGGCATCGAGGTCACGCGCTCGTACGCCATGAACATTGAGGTCATGGGCGAGGGCGCCACCAAGGGAACGGCCCTCACGTGGCTATGCGAGCACTTGGGCGAGCGTCTCGCCGACGCTTGGGCGTTCGGCGACAACATCAACGACATCCCCATGCTGCAGGCAGCGGGCCACGGCATGGCCATGATCAACGCCGAGCCCGAGGACCGCGAGGCCGCCGACGCCATCACCGAATACGACAACGACCACGACGGCGTCGCCCGCACCATCATGGACGCCCTCGCCTAGCAGCAGCAACCCGGCAAAAAAGGAACGTCCCCATCTGCCGGATTAAGCGAGACTCTCCAGCACGCGACGGAGCTCCTGCTGAACGGCGTGGTCGCGGTTGCAGCCTACGACGCGATCGGCAACCGCTTTGAGCGCGGGGCGCGCGTTTTCCATCGCGCAGCCCGTGCCGACAAAGCGAATGATCTCGTAGTCGTTCATCGAGTCGCCAAACGCCATGATCTCGTCGCGTTCGACGCCATAGTGCTCCATGAGCTGTGCGATGCCCGAGGCCTTCGACACACCGGGCTGCATGGCATCGATCCACGCGTTGCCCGAAGGCGCGAAAGAGAACAGGCCGCCCAGCTCGCGCTGCAACACGTAGGCGTTGTCCATCACGTTGCCGTCATCGCAGATAATCGATGCCTTGATGATATTCACATGCGGATCGGGCAGTCCCCAAATGCGTTCGGCGTTGGGCAGATCTTTGTCGATCTCGCGGACAAATTTGTCCTCGTCGTCGAGCAAAAAGGACTTGGTGCGATCAAAGAGTGCCAGATGCATGTTAGGAAACATCTTGACCGTGCGTGCGAGCTTGCGGACGGCGAGATGCGAATATACCTCGCGATCGACCTCGACCCCTTCTGCATAGACCTGCGCACCATTCGCCGCGACAAAGTCCATTTTGTCGACCACGGGCGCAAAGAACTCGCATAGGCGGTCGTAACGGCGGCCAGAGGACGCAGCAAAGTGCACGCCGCGCTCGCTCAGGGCCTCAATCAGCTCATATGTCTCGGGCGGTACCTGGCTGTTTTCGTCAAGCAACGTGCCGTCCATATCGGATGCAATCAGTTTAAACATAGAAAAGCTCCCTTCGGGCTTGTTGGAATCGAACGTGTATCCAATTCCAACGTACCCAAAGGGAGCTCAGGTAAGACTCCGCGGGCGCAAACGTTACAAGGACCTGGCAAATAGCTCACGCGCGCCAGGGGTCCCACATTCGCAGCGCCAGGCAACACGTCAAAGAGTGTCGCAGGCGACTAGCCGTTTAAGAACGTCCCCAATGACTAGTCGGCGTAGGTGAAGGTCGTGACGTCGAACATGCCCTCGGGGCGGATGCGGAGCGTCGGGATCACCGGCAGGGGCAGGAAGATGATGCCCATGATGGGGTCGAGCGGCGGCTCAATACCCATGGCGCGCGCCTTGACCATAAAGTCGTCGTGCTGCGCGGCGACATCCTCGGCCGTGCCTTCGCTCATCAGGCCGCCGAGCGCCAGCGGAATGCGCGCCACGACCTCGCCGTTGCGCACCAGCACGTGACCACCCTGGCCCACAGCCTCAACAGCAGCCATCATATCGGCAGCGTTATCACCCACGACGCACACGTTGTGCGAGTCGTGGCCGATCGTGGAGGCAATGGCGCCACCGGTGATGGTGAAGCCGCGCACCCAGCCGCGACCGATATGCTTGCCGACAAGGCCCAGGCCCGCAGGACCATCACCGTCGGCGCCCTCGGCCTGCAGCGACACACCGCGGCCGTGGCGCTCAATCAGCATAATGCGACGCAGGCCCTCGGCGCTCTCGGGGCGAACCATACCCGTGATGGCCTTACCCGGCACCACGTCGATCACGGCCTCGCCCGGCTTAAAGGCATAGTCGAATACGTCGAGCGAAAGCTTCGGCAGCTTAACGGACGCGCGCAGCTCGTCGGCAAGGGCTGCGACCTCGGCCATCTCGGGTGCGATCTCGCCCACAAAGGTGCCGTCCTGCGCCACCAGAGCACCGGCGGCGTATACGCGATGCGGAGCCGTGGCAAACGTCAGGTCATTGAGCACCAGCAGGTCGGCACGCTTGCCCGGGGCGATGGCGCCGCGGAGCTCGTGCGGGTCGCGGCAGCCGTGGTCCAGGCCAAATGCCTCAGCCGTGGAAAGGGACGCCATGGAGATAGCGACCACCGGGTCGATGCCCGCCTCGATAGCCACGCGGCAGGCGTTGTCGATCATGCCGGTCGCAAGCGCATCGGAAGGAGCGCGGTCGTCGGTCGCAAAGCAGCAACGGCGGGCACGGGCGGGGTTTTCCAGCAGCATCGGCGACAGGTTGGCCAGGTCATGGCTGCACGTACCTTCGCGCAGCATCACGTACATGCCGCGGGACAGCTTGTCGAGTGCCTCCTCGGGAATCGTCGACTCATGGTCAGCGATAATGCCAGCCGCGGCATAGGCGTTGAGATCCTTGCCGGCAACGAGCGGGGCGTGACCGTCCACCTGTTTGGACGGCGTCTGGTTGGCAGCGTCGATTCGAGCGCAGGTCTCGGGATTGGCCATAAAGACGCCCGGCAGGTTCATCATCTCGCCCAGGCCAAAGACATCGCCCGGATGCTCGGCAAAAAACGCCTGCATATCAGCAGCGGTGATGACGGCACCGGCCTGCTCGTCGGGCAGCGCGGGCACGCACGAGGGCATCATGTACTTGATGGAAATGGGCGCGCGACGGCCGTCCTCGATCATAAAGCGCAGGCCGTCCAGGCCGGAAACATTGGCAATCTCGTGGCTGTCGGCAATGGCGGTGGTAGTACCGCGCGTCGCGGCCATGCGAGCATACTCGGCGGGACGGATGTTCGAAGACTCGATATGCAGATGCCCGTCAATAAAACCGGGAGCGAGATAGCGACCCTGGCAATCGATAACCTCGGCAGCCTCGTAGGTACCGGAGGCATCGTCGCGACCGTTGTAGAGCACGCCGACGATCACACCGTCCTTGACGGCAACGCTACCGGGCGCCACACGCTGGCCATACACGTCGACAATCTGCGCATTGGTAAACAGCGTGTCGACGGGAACGCGGCCCTCGGCGGCCTCGATCACAGACCTCATGACCTCAACGGACATACATACTCCTTTAACCGTAGAAAACAGCTGCGGAGCGGACGAGCCTTCACCGCAGCAAGCTAATAGCCATTGTATGCCCAAACGATGGGTCAACAATACGCCTCTCCGCTTAACGGCACACGTCGCTTGGCGCAATGAGGAGAGGTTGCTTTGCACCAATGACAAGGAGTGTCCCAAAGTGCCGGCACAGACGATATGAGCAGGACATAAAAACATTGAGAGCCCCTGCTGCAT
>CAUBTS010000097.1 GCA_958438955.1 uncultured Collinsella sp. | reverse complement strand
GACACGTCGCTACGATGCTTGGCAATGATGTCATAGAGCAGCGCAACCGGGCGGGCATGTAGTCCCAATGGATCTTTAATCGTCTTCGTAAACTCGACCATGTCCCCTCCCGCGACATCGCACATCGGCCGGCAAAACCCAGCCACGTGGTAGTTATTGTAGCGTTAGATGCTTGTTGAGGGTGGGACGGAAACCGCATCCCATTTCGAGCGTCAATGATGGGACACAGTTTCCGCCAGAAGGCTCAACCGGAAAGCGCGTCCCGTTATTTGGCTGGGTTCTGGGTCGCAGTTTCCCAAAGGGCGCTGTTTGGGAAACTGCGACCCGTTTTGGACGCAAATTCCGGGTTACAGTTTCCGCGACGCCCAGTCAACCTATGCCCTCGCAACGCCCGCGCACAAAAAACGAGGGAAGGCACGCGTCCTTCCCTCGTTGCGGGCAATATGTAGCCGCTCGCCTACATCAGGCGCAGGCTGACGTCCTTGAGCTGGGCGCCGGAAACGGCACTCGGGGCGCCCGACATGAGGTCGGAGCCGCTGGCCGTCTTGGGGAACGCCATGACGTCGCGGATGGAGTCGGAGCCGGTGAGCAGCATGCACACGCGGTCCAGGCCCAGAGCGAAACCGCCCATCGGGGGCGCACCAAACTTGAGGGCCTCCATGAGGAAGCCGAACTGCGACTCGGCACGCTCCTCGGTAAAGCCCAGGAGCTTGAGCATGGACATCTGCATCTCGGCGTTGTGGATACGCATACCGCCGCCGCCGGCCTCAAAGCCGTCCATGACAAAGTCGTAGGTGCAAGAACCGGCCGCCAGCGGGTCAGCCTCGATCTTGGCGATGTCGGTCTCGGTCGGCAGAGTGAAGGGCTGGTGCTCGGCAGCGTAAGCCTTGCGGTCCTCATCCCAGTGGAACAGCGGGAAGTTGACGACCCACAGGAAGTCGTGACCCTCGCGCTTGATCTCGAGCGCGTTGGCCATGTGAGAACGCATGCCGCCCAGGATCTCGTCGGAGAGCAGGCGCGGGCCGGCGGCGAACATCACAAGGTCGCCGGGCTCGACGTCCATGCGCTCGCGCAGAGCCGCCATCTCCTCGTCCGAGAAGAACTTGACGATGGGGCTGTTGATGGAGCCGTCCTCGCGGAAGGCGATCCAGGCCAGACCCTTGGCGCCAAACGTGGAGGCCACGCCGGCAAGCTTATCGATCTTGGCACGTGCCCAGGCACCGGCGCCCTTGGCGTTAATGGCCTTGACGACAGAACCCTCCTCGTTTGCGGCAGTCGCAAAGACCTTGAACTTGGAGTTGGCAAAGATGTCGGTCAGGTCGACCAGGTGCATGCCATAGCGGGTATCGGGCTTGTCGGAGCCATAGGTGTCCATGGCCTCCCAGTAGTCCATACGACGCAGCGGCGTGGGCATCTCGACACCCATGCGACCGAAGGCATCGGCAAGAACCTCCTCGAGCGCGCTCATGACATCGTTCTGGTCCACGAAGGACATCTCGATATCGACCTGGGTGAACTCGGGCTGACGGTCGGCACGCAGGTCCTCGTCGCGGAAGCACTTGGCAACCTGGTAGTAGCGCTCGACGCCACCGACCATGAGCAGCTGCTTCAGGAGCTGCGGGGACTGCGGCAGGGCGTAGAAGTTGCCCGGCTGAATACGGCTGGGAACGATGAAGTCGCGGGCGCCCTCGGGCGTGGACTTGAACAGGGAGGGCGTCTCGACCTCCATGAACTCACGGTTGTGCAGCGCCTCGCGAATGGCAAAGGTAAAGTCGGAGCGCAGCTTGAGGTTGGCCATCATCTCGGGACGACGGAGGTCCAGATAGCGATAGCGCAGACGGGTGTCCTCGCTGGTCTCGATGCCGTCCTCGATCTGGAACGGCGGGGTGACGGACGTGTTGAGCACCTCGGCGTGGTCGGTCAGGACCTCGATCTCGCCGGTCGCGAGCTTGGTGTTGGTGGTCTCCTCGCCACGAGCGCGCACGACGCCATGGATCTTGATGGGCCACTCGGGACGCATGGTCTCGGCGATCTTAAAGGCATCGCCGTCAGAGTGCTCGGGGTCGAAGGTGAGCTGCGTGATGCCCTCGCGGTCGCGAAGGTCGCAGAAGATAAGGCCGCCGTGGTCGCGGCGACGGCTCACCCAACCGGTGAGGGCAACCTCTTCGCCCACGTTCTCGCGGCGAAGCTCGCCGCAGGTATGGGTGTGCATGGAATGCTCGTCGATGGGACGGGTCTGGCTCATACCAGTGATCCTCCTTTATGGATCTGTGCCGCCCCGTGTCGTTCCGGGCGGCGTCGTACAGATTTGCCCAGCCTGCGTAAACCGCGCAGCCGGACATGGCGTTCTATCTTATCGCACCCGCGTCGATGTGCCGCGAAAAAGTAGCTCCTGTCCAAAGACTTGACGGAGACGAAACAATTGACGCACCGCGGCCGTCGCCAAGGCGCGCCGCGTGCGACAATGTGCCCCAATACAACTGCACTCGGAAAGGCCCGCCATGACTGCACGCCTCATCGTTATGGATATCGACTCCACGCTCATCAACCAGGAGGTCATCGACCTGTTGGGCGAGGAGGCCGGCGTAGGCGAGCAAGTTGCGCAGATCACCGAGCGCGCCATGCGCGGCGAGCTCGACTTTAAGCAGGCGCTCGAGGAGCGCGTGGGGCTGCTTGCCGGCTTGGACGAGAACGTGTTCGAGCGCACCTTTGAGCGCGTGACGTTTACCGCCGGCGCGCTGGAGCTTGTGCGCTCGGCGCACAGCAAAGGCTGGAAGGTCGGCGTGGTAAGCGGCGGCTTTCACGAGGTCGCCGATAAGATCGTAGCCGCCGCGGGCATCGATTTTTGCCTGGCCAACCGCCTGGAAGTCGTGGACGGCAAGCTCACCGGTAAGCTGGCGGCAGACATCGTGACCAAGGAGTCCAAGCTCATCCAGATGCTGGACTGGGCGGTTGAGTGCGGTGTCGATATGGCCCACACCGTCGCGATCGGCGACGGCGCCAACGACATCCCCATGATTCAGGCCGCGGGCACGGGCATCGCGTTTTGCGCCAAGCCCAAGACGCGCGAAGCCGCCCCGTTTACCATCGACGAACGCAACCTGATGCTCGCCATGGACATCATCCTGCGTGACTAGCAAGTTCGCCCAACAATCAAATCACTCCGCTATATCTAGTTTCCGAACAATTTTGTTCTAATGTTCGGAAACTCCCTTTCTCGTGCTAGACTTTGCACCGTCGAAGGGAACATATATGGATAAGCGAGATCTTGAGCAGCTGCTGAGCGATGTTGCCGGCGGATCAGTCACCCCTGCCGATGCCCTTACACGCATCCAGACGGCGCCGACCGCCGATCTGGGTTTTGCGCAGCTCGATCTTTCGCGCGGGGTGCGCCAGGGAGCCGGCGAGGTTGTCTACGGCGCCGGCAAAACCGCCGAGCAGATTGCCGCCATTATCAAAACGCTGTGCGATGCCGGCCAGGAGCGCATCCTGGTCACACGCCTGGACGTCGAAAAGGCAGCCCGCACCTCGGAGCTCCTCGGCAACGAAATCGACCTGGGATATGCCCCGGACGCACAGCTCGCCCTCGTGGGCGGTAAGCCCTCCCCTACCGGCAACGGACGCATCGTCGTCGCCTGCGCCGGCACGAGCGACTTGCCCGTCGCCGAGGAAGCCGCGTTGACGGCCGAGTTCTATGGCAACGAGGTCGACCGCCTCTACGACGTAGGTGTCGCAGGCCTGCACCGCCTGCTCGCGCATGCCGAGGAACTTGCCCAGGCGCAGGTGGTCATCGCCATCGCCGGCATGGAGGGTGCCCTGGCGAGCGTTATCGGCGGTCTGGTGAGCTGTCCGGTCATCGCCGTTCCCACCAGCGTGGGCTACGGCGCAAGTTTTGGTGGCGTAGCCGCGCTGCTCGCCATGCTCAACTCCTGCGCCAGCGGCGTTTCGGTCGTCAATATCGACAACGGCTTTGGTGCCGCCTACCAGGCAAGTCTTATCAATCATCTGAGCGCCGGCACACCCTGCGCCCGTTAAGGAGCATTCCATGTCCAACCATCAGCACACGCTTATCATCGACGGCACCTCGGGCATCAGCGGCGATATGACCGTCGCGGCCCTGCTCGACCTGGGCGCCAGCGAGGAGCATCTGCGCGAACAGCTCGCCACGCTGCCGGTCGACGGATTTACGATCGCTGTCACGCGCGTAAACAAGCACGGCATCGACGCCTGCGACTTTGACGTTCAGCTGGCAGAGGAGCTCGAGAACCACGATCACGATATGGCCTGGCTCTACGGTAACGAAGCAGCCGCCGAGCACACACATGGGCATGAGCACGAGCACCACCATCATGACCATGGCGAGCACGAGCACTGCCACGAGCATGACCATGAGGCCCATGGTCATGGCCACGAGGATCACCATCACGCCCACCACCATCATCACCGTTCTTTGGCGGACGTCACCGCCATCATCGATGGCTCGCAGCTAAGTGATGGCGCCAAGCGTCGCGCCCTCGCCATCTTTACCGCGCTCGCCGCCGCCGAGGCCAAGGCTCACGGCAAAACGCCCGAGACCGTCATGTTCCACGAGGTGGGCGCCGTCGACTCCATCGTCGACGTCTGCTCTGTCGCCATCTGCCTCGACGACCTGGGTATTGAGGATATCGTGGTCGAGTCGCTCTCCGAGGGCCACGGAACCATCTACTGCGCCCACGGCCTCATGCCCATTCCCGTCCCCGCTGTCGTCAACCTATGCCAAGCAGGCAATATCACCCTCATGCCCGCACCGGTCGCCGGCGAGCTCGTGACGCCCACGGGCGCCGCCATCGTCACCGCGCTGCGCACGTCCGACCAACTGCCCTCACGCTACCGCATCGAAGCCGTCGGCTACGGCGCCGGCAAGCGCCCCTACGAGGGTTGTTCCGGTACGCTCCGCTGCCTGCTCGTTCACGCGGACGCCTAGCCATGGATGCCCGCAAGGCAAAAAGCCGCGCCGCCATCGTTACGGCGTTCTCCGAGCTGCTGCGCGAAGAGGACTACGGCAAGATCACCGTCGGTGACATCATCGCTCGCGCCCATGTGGGTCGGGCCACGTTCTACGGCCTCTTCAAGAGCAAAGATGACCTACTCGCTGAGCTCGTGCGCGATATCTGCACCCATGCCCTCGACGATGACGGTACGCCCCTCGATGACCCACTCGTACAGGTCGAGCATATCCTCAACAACCTCTGGAATCGTCGGCAGGGTGTACGGGCACTGGTAGCCGGCGCCGGCTCACGCGTCTTCGCCGACAGCCTCCGCAAGACCATCATGTCGCGCGCAGCCGAAACCGTCCCTACCGACCCAAACGGCCCCGCCGCCACCATGGACCGAAGCTTCCTACTACACCACATAGCCTCAAGCTTCGTAGCCACCGTCCAATGGTGGGCCTGGCACAACTTCCAAGCCCCAAAAGAGGACGTAGCCAAAGACTACCTATCAGCCATAAAGCCCCTCTTCAGATAGACGCCTCCTCCCAAGGCGTCATCCCTTCCCAAAGTATCGCCCTCATCTCAACGCCCCCAACAACCAAGCGCCCACCACATCCAAATTCAGATATATATGTTGGGTTGCTTGCTCGGGCGCAGCAAAGACCCTGCAGCTGGCCGCATGGGGTAACTTCCCAGCGCATTCCGCAGGACGCAAAAAGGCTCGCCGCACGAAGTGCGCAGCGAGCCTTTTTGCATGTCCGAGGACGCGCTGGGAAGTTACCCCATGCGGCCAGCGGACAACTATGTAGCCTCAGACTAGAACATGCCCAAGAAACCATGCACAAACAGCGCGGCCAGAGCGGCACCGACAAACGGAGCGATACCAGGAACGAGCAGGCCGTACTTCCAGTTGTTGTCAGCCTTGTTCTTGATCGGCAGCACCTGATAGGCCATGCGAGGACCAAGGTCACGAGCCTGGTTCATGGCGAAGCCGGTGATGCCGCCCATGCCCATGCCAACAGCCCAAACGATCAG
>CAUBTS010000096.1 GCA_958438955.1 uncultured Collinsella sp. | reverse complement strand
GCGCCCTTGAAGTTGAACGTCAGATTGTCCAAATGCGGCCCGCGCAGCGTCGGCCCGTTACGGCGTTTGGTAAAACGCCGTAACTAAAAACGGTTACCGCGGAAGCCGCCGCCGTTGCGGCCGCCACGGTCGCCACCGCGACCGCCACGGTCGTTACCACGGTTGCCGCCAAAGCCGCCACGGTTGCCACCGCGATCGCCATAGCCACCACGGTTGCCGCCAAAGCCGCCGCGACCGCCACGGTCGCCGCCACGGTCACCAAAACCGCCACGGCCGCCACGATCGCCACCGCGACCGCCGCGGTCGCCACCACGGCCACCACGATCGCCAAAGCCGCCGCGACCGCCACGGTCGCCGCCACGGCCACCACGGTCGTCACGGCCGCCGCGAGGACCGCGATCCTCGTCCAGACCCATGGCGACGAGCGGAGCGATAACCTTATCGAGAGCGGCCATCAGCTCGGTGGCCTCCTCGTAAGAAAGCTCGGGCAGGAGCTTCTCCTTCTTGTTGGCAAGCTCGACCAGGCCCTCAGCGGCATCCTCGGCGGCGAAGACGACGATCTTGCGCATATCGCCCTCGGCGTCGTCGATGCGGCCGACCAGATCGGCAGCCTCGGCCTCGGCCATCAGGCCATCGAGCTCACGAAGGCGCATGCCCAGCAGGTCGGACATTTCCTTCTGCTCCATCTTGGGCTTGAGGTCAAGAAGCTTGATAGCGCGCTCGATGTTCGCCATGCGCTCGGCCTTGGCCTCCTCCTCCTTGGAAATAGCAAAGCGACGGCTACGCAGCAGACGGGCGGCCTTCTGCATCTTGTCCATCAGCTCTTCGTCATCGTAATCAACGGCGGCCTCGACAACCTCGGCCTCCTCCTCGGCGGAAACCTCGTCAGCAGCCTCAACCTCGGCAGCTTCGGTCTCCACGGTCTCGACTGCCTCAACCTCGGCAGCCATGGTCTCGTTCTCGGTCTCGTTCATGATCTCTTCGTTCTCGGACATGAGACTCCTTCTTGGCCCTCTCGGGCATCATCGCCCCATTCGCGGGGCCCGTCGCGCACTCTTTGCGCTTTAAACATTCATGCCTCTCGGCAAAACGTCCACTAGTTTATGGTGTCGCCATCCAATCTAGCTGCAGAATCTATGTGCACACATTAATGCGACATGTGCGACTCGCGACGAGCGTACACCAGCGACGTCGCGAACCCGACCACGGCAATTACAGCCGCCACACGCACGGCAGCTGCAAATCCAATCGCCTGGGCAACGTCGGTCGCAGCGCCAGCCGCGCCGGCAGTCGCAGCAGAACTCGAGAGCAGGCCGATAAACAGCGACGGGCCAAACGATGCGGCAATCATGTTCCACGTGTTGAGCAATGCCGTTCCGTGAGGATGCTCAGCGGCAGGCAGCGTCTCCAAGCCGGCCGTCTGCGAGGGGCTCAGCACCAAACCGACTCCGGCATACACCACAACGGTCAGCGCCACGACGACGCCGATGTTCATGCTTGCCGCCGTCATCGAGATTGCAATCTGTCCCACGGCAATCAGGGCAAAGCCGACCGGCAGCAGCGGCCATGCGCCACGAGCGTCCATCACGCGTCCGCCCACAATCGAGGTCACGGCGTTGCAGGCAATTGCCGGCAAAATGAGCAGGCCCGCAACAAGTGCGGTCATGCCGTATGCGCCCTCAAAATAGAGCGGCAACAAAACGCTCATCGAGAACGTCGTCATCATCGACACCACCACAAGCAAACACGCAGGCCAAAAACGAACGCTCGCCATGGGACGCACGTTAAGCACCGGATGCTCGAGTTTGAGCTGGCGGGCCGCAAACAGGCCGAGCAGCACAATGGCGGCGAAAAGCGTCACGATGCCGGCAATCAGATTGGTCGAGAACTCGCCTACGGAATACACAAATGCCGTAATGCCGGCGGCGAGCAAAACAACCGACAGAATATCAAGCGTGGTATTCGAGCGCTCTCCGACATTCTGAACAAGCTTAACGCCCGCCGCAGCGACCACAATGCCGCCCACCAGCGGCACTACGAACACCGCCCTCCAGCCAAACAGGGTGCACATAAGACCGCTGATTACGGGTCCAAACGCCGGCCCTAGCGTAATGCAGGCACCGCCCAGGCTCAGATACAGACCGAGCTTCTCGCGCGGGGCGCAAGACAGCACCACGTTCATCATGAGCGGGAACAAGATGCCCGATCCCGCAGCCTGCAAAATACGACTTGGCAGCAAAACGCTAAACGACGGAGCGACCAGGCACAGGACTTCGCCGGCGACCATGCATCCGCATGCGAAAAACAGCAGCTTGCGCGTCGAGAAACGGCCGGACAGGAAGGCCATGATGGCCGTAAAAATCGACGTCACGATCATGTAGCCCGAGACGAGCCACTGTGCCGTGGTGGCACTCACCGAAAACGCCGCCATGATGTCGTGCAATGCCACGTTAATGATGTTCTCGTTAAACGCGGCAACAAAGGCTGCAATATACATAACGACGAGAATCGCCGCAGCGGCCGATGGCGTTGCTTGAACTTGTTGCTGAGATTTGCTCCCCATGCATTTCCTTCCTCTTGGAACGACAGTCGCATCGCCCCAGAGGAACAGTCCAGGGCGAAAAATGAGCCCTAGACTTACGCCAGACGCCGTACACGACGAATCTGGCAACATGGTCCAACGTTGAAAGATTGTAACGCGGACGCGCAGCTTTCCTTCCGCGCTATTATTAAAAGTCCACGAAAGCATAAGACATGAGGAGCCCGCCATGATTAAGCCCATCATGAAATCCGAGTTCTTTTTGCGCCTGCCTTCCGAAGACGCGGGACCCGACGATGCCACGACCGGGCAGGACCTCCTGGATACACTCCACGAGCATGAGCGCGAGTGCGTGGGGCTCGCCGCCAACATGATCGGTGTGCGCAAACGCATCATCTGCGTAAAGGACGGCAACAGGGCGCTCCTGATGTACAACCCTAAAATTCTTGAACAGGTCAATGCCTATCAGACGAGCGAAGGATGCCTCTCGCTGATCGGCGAGCGTCCCTGTACCCGCTATCGCCGCATTAAGGTTGAGTATTTGGACGAGAACTTCGTTCACCGCATCAAAAACTTCTCGGGCTACACCGCCGAAATCATCCAGCACGAAATCGACCACTGCAACGGGATTGTTATTTAGTTCCGCCGTTCTACCGAACGTCGGACCACTTGACGCTGCGCGAGCCGCATTCACGCCAATCTGACGTTCAATTTCGAGGGCGCGACCAGAAGGTCAGCGCCCTCTCATTTCACGTCACCTTGGCGCAAATGCGGCTCGCTCGCTGTCGTATGTCTATCCTGCGACGCCTCGATTCTTGCGGCGGCAGGCACCTAATCCCCTACGATTGGCGGTAATGGTCAAAGAAGTCGGCGAGGTCTTCGAGGGACTCTTTGAGCACTTCCATGCGCGGCAGGTACACGATGCGGAAGTGATCGGGCTCGGCCCAGTTAAAGCCGCCGCCGCGCGTGATCAGAATCTTCTTCTCGTGCAGCAGGTCAAGGGCGAACTGCTCGTCATCGGTGATGTTGAACTTCTTCACATCCATCTTGGGGAAGATGTAGAACGCCGCGCGCGGCTTAACCACCGAGATGCCGTCAATCTTGCTGAGCGCCTCATACACAAAGTTGCGCTGCTCGTAGACACGGCCGCCGGGACGGATGTAGTCGTTAACGGACTGATGGCCACCGAGTGCCGTCTGAACGATCGACTGAGCCGGCACGTTGGAGCACAGGCGCATGTTGGAGAGCATGTTGATGCCCATGATGAAGTCGCTCATGCAGCGCTGGTTGCCCGAAAGCACCATCCAGCCAATACGATAGCCCGCAATCATGTGCGACTTGGACAGACCGCTAAAGGTAACGCAGGGCAGGTCGGGGGCGAGCGAGGCAATCGAGACGTGCTCGTAGCCGTCCATGCACAGGCGGTCGTAGATCTCATCGGCAAAGATCATCAGCTGATGCCTGCGTGCAATCTCGACGATGCCCTCGAGCACCTCGCGCGGATAGACGGAACCCGTGGGGTTGTTAGGGTTGATGATGACGAGGGCCTTGGTCGCGCTCGTGATCTTGGACTCCATATCCTCCAGGTCGGGATACCAATCCGCCTGCTCATCGCACAGATAGTGTACGGGATGACCGCCGGCAAGGGTTGCGCACGCCGTCCAGAGCGGATAGTCGGGGCTGGGGATCAGAATCTCGTCGCCATTGTCGAGCAGCGCGTTCATCGAAAGCTGAATGAGCTCGGACACGCCGTTGCCCGTGTAGATATGCTCCATCTGAACGTTGGGCAGGCCCTTGATCTGCGAATACTGCATGATCGCCTTGCGCGCAGAGAACAGGCCGCGCGAGTTGGAATAGCCTTCGCAGTCGGGCAGCTGCTGGCGCATGTCCTTGATGACCTCGTCGGGCGTGCGGAAACCGAAGGGCGCCGGGTTGCCGATATTGAGCTTGAGGATGCGCTCGCCCTCGTCCTCCATACGGGCAGCCTCGTCGACGACGGGACCGCGCACGTCATACAGGACGTTATCGAGCTTGGTGGATTTAGAAAAAGTACGCATGGTGGTGCTCCTTGCAATTTGAGCTGAGGGATGGGGTTCGGGCTTGGAATCGTTGCGGGGTGATGATGCCTCGCCTTGATCGGCGTCGCCGGCAAGCAGCCAGGTAACATCGACCTCCAAAATACGGGCGAGCAGCTCAGCCACATCGCGCCGCGGGATCGTCTTGCCGCTCACATATTGGCTCATCTGACTCTTGCCGAGTTTTTTGCCGAGCATCTCCGATGCGCGGATCACGTCCGACTGGCGAACGTCGCGATCGGACATAGCCTGTCGCAGGCGATCGCTAAACGTCTCTTGGGCCACTAGAACCTCCTTGCTGGCAAAGTTCAATTTATAGAACACGAATTGAACCATGGTTCAATTTAGCAAGCAGTATAACGCGGCGCTTCATTCGAAAGTTCAATTTCATAAGAAAATGTATCGGACTCCGAGATCTGCCCAAAGCAAACAATGGCGTGTACACGTTTAGAGGTATTCGAGAAAACGGGCGGCGGCAAGCGAAACGTCGGCCGTTCGATATATGGCATTGATCTGCCGATGGGGATGTCCCTCGAGTGGTCGCACGGCAACATCGAACTGACAGCGGCGCAAGATGAGCGCGGGAAGAATGCTCACGCCCAAGCCGTCCTCGACCATAGCCATAATCGCATAGTCATCCCAAGTCGACAGTTTTGAGCGCACCGCCAGTCCCGCCCGACGGAAGAGCGGCGTAATCTCGTCATCGGTGCCGCGTTCCAGCAGAATAAACTGCTCGTTGGCCAAATCGGCAAGAGAGACGACCTCCGCCGCGGCAAGCGAGGAGTCCGCTGGCACCACGGCCATCAGCTCGTCTTGCACCAACGGCCGCGACGCCATGCCGGCGCCGCGTGGTTCGCGCGGAATAAAGCCCAGGTCGCAGCGGCCTTCCGCCACCCATTGTTCAATCTCTGAGTAATCGCCCATCAGCAACTCATAATCGACGTCCGGGTGATCGGCGCGAAAGCGCGCAATCACCGGCGGCAGCACGTGGGTCGCCACGCTCGAAAACGTACCGATGCAGATTTTGCCGCGCATGAGCCCACACATCTCATCCACGCGTCGCTGCAGGCGGCCAAACTCCTCGCATAACGCCTCAACCGCAGGCATAACTTGCCGTCCATCGGCAGAAAGAGCCACGCCCTCGCGACTGCGGTCGAGCACCTTAAAACCCCAGTCGGCCTCAAGATCGGCCACCATACGGCTCACGCCCGACTGCGAATAGCTCAGGCGCTCGGCAGCACGCGTAAAGCTTCCGGCGCGCACCGTCTCCAGCAGCACCTGCATCTTTTGGATATTGGTCTCCACGGCACGTCCCCACCCTTGCATGAGTTTTTGTCATGTTTTCCATGCATTATATTCGCTTTTCTTCTAAAGCCAGTTCACCCATAGTGAACATGTTCGGATATAGAGGGGATGTCAGCGCACGAACAACGGACTGTTTACATACTTAGCAGCATTACTGTTGTTTGGCTCTAACGGCATCATCGCCGCAGCTATCGCACTGCCGAGCTCCGATATCGTGCTGCTGCGCACTTTTCTGGGAGCCCTCTCGCTTATAACCATCCTCGCCACTACCCAACACCATAAGTTGCAGGCGCCATCTCGTCCCCGCGAAGCCGCGGCCCTCCTCCTCTCGGGAGCTGCGCTGGGCGCCAGCTGGATTTTTCTGTTCCGCGCCTACCAGACGATCGGCGTCG
>CAUBTS010000095.1 GCA_958438955.1 uncultured Collinsella sp. | reverse complement strand
GGCGTGCGTCGCGACATCTTGGCCGAGCAGAAACTCTCCACGCTCACGACCATCCACCAGCTGCGCTCCGAGGTCCAGGAGCTCGTCGACGTTTTGCTCTCCACGCCCAACTTTATTGAGCGCACGAGCGGCATCGGCATTCTCGACCGTAAGATCGCCCGCGACTTTTCGCCGGTCGGCCCGCTCATGCGTGGTTCGGGCTATGCCCGCGACGTGCGCTTCGACCATCCCTTCGACGGCTACCTCGATCCGGACGTCATGAAGATGCATGCCGCCACGGCCGACACCTGCGACGCCTTCGGCCGTACCGCCGTGCGTATCCAGGAGGTCTACGATTCGATCGACATGATCGAGACCATGCTCGAGAACTGCCCGTCGGGCCCCATCCTCACCACGGATTGGGAGTACACCCCGCACAAGTACGCTATCGGCGCCACCGAGGCGCCGCGCGGCGAGGACGTGCACTGGGCCATGCTCGGCAATAACCAGAAGTGCTATCGCTGGCGCGCCAAGGCCGCCACGTACAGCAACTGGCCGGTTCTGCGCTACATGTTCCGCGGCAACACCGTGGGCGACGCGGCGCTGATCGTCGGCTCGCTTGACCCGTGCTACTCCTGCACCGACCGCGTGACGGTGACCGATGTCGCCGCCAAGCGCGACCACGTGCTCGACAAGGAGCAGTTCGAGAACGTCTGGCGCGACAAGTCGCCGCTTGCGGGCGAGGGCACCATGGCCGCTCCGCTCGATGAGGAGGCGCTCTAATATGCTGAAGCTTTGGAAGGTTAACGCCAAGGCCGGTGACGCGACGGTCAAGTACCCGTTTGCGCCGTTCCCCACCAACAAGGACATGCGCGGCAAGCCCGAGCACAATGCCGAGCTCTGCATCGCCTGTGGAGCCTGCGGCGTGGCGTGCCCGGCCGATGCCATTCGCATGGACACCGACCTTGCGGCCGATACCATCACCTGGTCGATCGACTACGGTCGCTGCATCTTTTGCGGCCGCTGTGAGGAAGCCTGCCCCATGGAGGCCATCAAGCTCACCGAGGAGTTTGAGCTGGCCGTCATGAGCAAGGACGACCTCACCAGCAAGAGCGTCTACACGCTCGAGCACTGCTCGCGCTGCGGCAAGCCGTTCGCCCCGCACAAGGAGATCGACTACGCCAAGCGCCTGCTGCAAAAGGCCGGCGGCATGGAGGCCGAGCAGGCCGCCCGTACCGTCGGTATGTGCCAGGAGTGCAAGCGCGAGCTCGACGCCCTGCGCGCCGCCTCGGCCGTAAAGACCGGCAACGCGCACGGCATGGCTGCCAACGAGACGCTTGCGTCCGGTGAGCCCCAGGGCCCCGGCATGGAGTATCTGGGCGGCCACGGTGTGAACCCGGAGTATATCGACCGCGAGCTCAACCCCGATGCGCCCGAGATTCCCGCCGGTCCGGCGCCGGTCGAGGGCATCATCATGGATTTTGAAACGAAGGAGGAGTAACCATGGCCGAACCCACGCTTTTGCCCGAGCGGCTTCAGTACCGCCCGACCAAGATCGAGCTCGACGAGAGCATCGAGAAGGCCAAGGCGACCCTTCTTAAGAAGATCAAGCGCTCGGTGTACGTCTACCGTGTCGACTGCGGCGGCTGCAACGGCTGCGAGATCGAGATCTTCGGTTCCATCACGCCCGTCTTTGACGTCGAGCGCTTTGGCATCAAGGTCGTGCCCTCGCCCCGTCACGCCGATGTGCTGCTGTACACCGGCGCCGTGACGCGTGCCATGCGCATGCCGGCCCTGCGCGCGTTTGAGGCCGCACCCGATCCCAAGATCGTGGTGTCCTATGGCGCGTGCGGCTGCACCGGCGGCATCTTCTACGACAACTACTGCGTCTGGGGCGGCACGGATAAGATTCTGCCGGTCGACGTCTACATTCCCGGCTGCCCGCCCAGCCCTGCGCAGACCGTCTACGGCTTTGCCATGGCGCTCGGTCTGCTGGACCAAAAGCTCCATGCCGAGACCACGGTGGAGGCCGCCGGCGAGCAGGCCGATATCCTGCACCCCGGCGTGCCGTACAAGCTGCGCGTTGCCATCGAGCGCGAGGCTCGCGCCATGAGCGGCTACCGTTACGGCCGCGATCTGGCCAACGAGTTTATGGATACGCTCGAGGGCGCGCCCAAGGGCGATATCCGCGGTGCCATGGCGCTGCTCATCGATAAGCAGGACGATCCGCGCCGCGTCGAGGTGTACTCGGCGCTGCAGGATCTGGTGCTGGCCGGAGGTCGCTAGATGGAGCTCACGGACCGCTCTGGTTACTTTGCGGGTCCCGGCATGCTCGGCGGCTCTTTTGGCGATGCCTCGCGCGCAAGCGACGAGGCCGCCGAGGGCGTCGCCGACCCCTGCCTGGGCCATACGCCCGACCAGGTGGTCTTCTATGAGCTCACGCGTAAGTTTGTGGAGACCGAGGAAGACGTTCCCCAGGAGGCCTGCGACGTGCTGTACTACACGCTCGCCGTGGGCCACCACACCGGCGTGCTCGACTGCTTTGAGCCGCGCCTGTCGGTGCCGGTGAACGTGTTCTATTCGCTCGTCGACGCGCTGCCGGAGGGGGAGGCCAAGACCAAGTTCAAGGCCATCCGCTCCTTTGGCGAGTGCCAGCTCGACAAGGCGGCGGTGCCGTCGCTGCTCGAGGCCTGCGACACGCTGCTCGACGATCGCGGTTTTCGCGGTTCGGCCAAGGCCGGCATCTCGGTGTTCGATGACGACTTTGGCCTGCATGCCCAGCAGGTCGCGTTCTTAATGAAGTTTCGCGATCTGGTTGAGCGCGTGCGCGATGTGTCGGGCGTGTATCTGACGGGGAGGCTACAGTAATGGGTCGCGTTGTGGATGGCCGTGTGAACGGCGCCCCGTTTGCGGGCATTGTGCTCACGGCGGGAAGCGTGCTGCGCGCCGACGATGCCGCCGGCCCCGTGCTCTCCAAAAAGATGGAGGACACGCCCATCGCCGGTTGGTACACCATCGACGGTGGGCAAACGCCCGAGGACGACATCATCGAGGTCAAGCGCGAGCGTCCGCCGCGCCTGGTGTTGGTCGATGCCGCCGACATGGCGCTGCCCGTCGGCGCCATCCGCTTGCTCGACAAACGTGACGTGGCCCGCAAGTCGATGTTCACCACGCATTCGCTTCCCTTGTCGATTCTGATCGAAGAAATCGAGCAATCGTGCGAAGATATCGTCTTCATAGGGATTCAGCCGGGCGATACGGAGTTCTATAACCCCATGTCCCCGGAGGTCTTTGAGGCCGTCGACGCCGTGTATGACGCCGTGGCCGCCAACGACTTTTCCCACTTTGTCCGCTTGGGGCAGGAGCTATAGGAGCGCTTGTCCCTGCTGATTAGGAAAGAAGTGATTGACATGGCAGATTCCAAGGCAGAATATTCCGCTCCCGATTGCCTGGCGCCCGCCGCGATCGAGGCCAAGACCGAGGCCGCCGGCGTGACCAAGGCTAACCTGCCGGTCGCTAAGGCCTTTCTGTTGGCAATGTTCGCCGGCGCGTTTATCGCCTTCGGCGGCCTGTTCTTTACGGTGTTTTTGAGCGACAGCACGCTGGGCTGGGGTGCCCAGCGCGTCGTGGGCGGCCTGTGCTTTTGCCTGGGCCTGGTGCTGGTGCTGGTGTGCGGCGCTGAGCTGTTCACCGGCAATTCGCTTATGGTCTGCGCGCTCAAGAGCAAAAAGATCACCTTGGTCCAGATGCTTAAGGCATGGATCGTCGTGTGGGTCGGCAATTTTGTCGGTGCTCTGTTCATCGTCTTTTTGGTGTACATGGCCGGCATCTATAAGCTCAACGGCGAGGCGGTCGCCAACTCCATGGTGAGCGTCGCCGCCGGCAAGGTGACGATCGACTGGGTGACGATCTTCTTCCGCGGCATCCTGTGCAACATCTTTGTGTGCCTGGCCGTGTGGATCGGTACCGCCGGCAAGACCGTGGTCGATAAGGTTGTGGGCATTTTGCTGCCCATCGCTGCCTTTGTGGCCTGCGGTTTTGAACACTGCGTCGCCAACATGTACTTTTTGCCTATGGGCGCCGTGATGCATGCATGCGGTTACGGTGCCGACGTCGCCGGCGCCGATGCGCTCAACGCTGCGGGCATTGCGTTTAACCTGTCCGCCGCCACGCTGGGCAACATCGTGGGCGGCGCGGTTCTGGTCGCGCTCGGCTACTGGTTTGTCTACGCCAAGAAGTCCGAGGCGTAATAAGCCGGAATGACGTACGGGCCTCCCGAGGGGCGTTTGCCTTTTGGGAGGCTCTTCATGTCTTGCTGCGGTAGATGCTGCGGGCTTTGCGTCGCGGCAGCTGGCGGCAGAGCTGTGGTGCGGTGGGGCCTGAACCCCTGAGCTGGAAGGAATAATCGAGATGGCATCGAGAACTATGCATGACGGTCGCTCCGTGGTGACGACATGCGGGGGATGCTATGCCGATTGCGCCTTTGCGGCCCATGTTGAGGATGGACGTGTGGTGGCCGAGTTGCCGGTGCCGGGGCATCCGTGCGCGGCGCGTGCCCTGTGCGCCCGCGGACGGCATCGCCTGGCAATGCCGTTTGACGAGCGTGACCGCATTGTGCACCCCATGCGACGCCGCCGGGATGGCTCGGGGTTCGATGCGATTACCTGGGACGAGGCGTTCGCGCAGATTGCCGAGCGTCTTTTGGGGATTGTTGACGAGTGCGGGCCTCGTGCACTGGGCATGACGCTCGGCGTTCCCTCGTTCGACCGCTACTGGGCCTATCGCTTTATGCATGCGCTGGGTTCGCCCAACGTGTACGGTGCCGATGGTGCCTGCGAGGTAAGTCGTCTCACCGGATGGGAGCACAGCCTGGGCTACAGCCCCGCCTCCGACCTGGCGCATACCGACTGCATCATGTACCTGGGGCGTTCCATCGTCGATTCATCGACGATGGGGGCCGTCGATGCGCTCAACGATGCGCGCCGGCGCGGGGCGAAGATCATCGTGGTTGACCCCCGGCGCAGCGGTTCGGCCGCGCTTGCCGATCGCTGGCTCCGCGTGCGTCCGGGCTGCGACTTGGCGCTGCTGTTGGGTATTGTCCACGTGCTCATTGCCGAGGGCCTGTACGACCACGAGTTCGTTGCCCGCTATACCACGGGTTTTGACGAGCTGGTGCAGGCGGCCAGTGCTTGGACGCCCGAGTGGGCCGAGTCGATGTGCGACGTGCCGGCCGCAGAGATTGTCGCCACGGCGCGCGATCTCGCTGCCGCCGCGCCTGCCGCTGTGGTGGATGCGGGTTTTCATGGTGGCATCGGTATCGCGTATGCCAATAGCACCCAGACCGCGCGCGCTATCTGCTTGGTCGATGTGCTGCTGGGCTGCATCGGACACGCGGGCGGCGCCCTCAATCCGCCCACGCCGCTTGTGTTGGGCGACCTCGATCCCGCACGCTTTGCGACGCCGCCGGTGCCTCGCGGACCCAAGCTGGGGTCCGAGCGCTATCCACTGGTCGATCCGGTGCGCGGCCTGTGCACGACCATCGGCCAGTCGATTCTTGCCGGCGATTTGCGTGGGCTCATCGTCTATGCCAGTAACCCCGGTGCGGGCTATGGCAATGCACAGGCTTGGTTGAGTATTTTGCAGCAGCTCGACTTGCTCGTGACGATTGATATTCGCTGGTCCGAGACGGCGCGTGCTTCTGATTTCGTGCTGCCCGACGTGACGTATCTGGAGGCCGACCGCGGTGTGGGAACGGTCGTGGGCCGCAACGACGCGCGCGTGTTCTACCGCAACGCCGTGCTGCCCGTGTTGCATGGCGACACGCGTCCCGGTCGGGAGATCTTTGCCGGGTTGGCTGCGGCCTGCGGCGTGGGCGAGTACTTCCAGTTTACGTCTGACGATCTGGCGGCTGCCCAGGTGGCTCCGTTTGGGATCGACCTCACTGCGCTCAAGGAGCGCGGTTGGGCTGACACGGGCGTGCAACTGCCGCCGCGTACGGGCGAGCCTGTGATTCCGCTCGACGGCGGCAAGATTGCGCTGGTAAGCGATGTATGGGAGCGCGCCGGCCTGGGTCGTGTGCCCGGCTGGATTGCCCCGATGGTGGAGCCAGGGCCGGGGATGTTTCGCCTCATTAGCGGCAACCGACCCTTTGAGTCGCACACTTCGCGCAGACTTGCTGCGGCGGGTGCCGCCGAGGCGGGCTCGGATCTGGATGCCGTGCAGATGAATGCCGATGCTGCTGCGCACATGGGCATCGCCGACGGCGAGGTCGTCGAACTCGTGAGCGATATGGGCCGCGATCGCGTGCGCGTGGAGACGACGCCGTATCTGCATCCGGCGTGCATCTTCACCTCGGCCGCTCCCGGCGGGCGTTCGTTTGGCGCCGATGTCGGTGGCGCTCAAGCCTTGGGCGTGGGTCCGCTCGACCATACGCCGTTGCGTTGGGACCCGTTGACGGGCGCTGCGCTCACCCAGGAAAACGCCGTTCGCGTGGAAAAGAT
>CAUBTS010000094.1 GCA_958438955.1 uncultured Collinsella sp. | reverse complement strand
CCGCATACGCCGCCGAGGTGGCCGATTACGGGCGCAGCCGCGACCCCGAGCCGGGTGAGGGCGCGCTCGTAAAGAACGTGCGTCCCGAATCGCCCGCATGGGATGTGGGTATCGAGCCGGGCATGCGCGTGCTCACGGTCAACGGCGAGCAGCTCACCGACATGATCGTGTGGCTCTGGGAGGCAGACGACGACACCGTCGAGCTGGAGGTATTCGATCCCCGCGACAACACCGTCACGCCCGTGGAGCTCGACCGCTTCCCGGGCGAGGACTGGGGCCTAGAGTTCGACGGCCCCATCTTTGACGGCATGCGTACCTGTGTGAACGCCTGCGTGTTCTGCTTTATGACCATGTTGCCCAAGGGCGGCCGCTCCACGCTCTATATTCGCGACGACGACTACCGCCTGAGCTTTTTACAGGGCAACTTCGTCACGCTCACGAACCTCACTGACGAGGACGTGCAAAACGTCATCCAACGCAACATGAGCCCTATGAACGTGTCGGTCCATGCCGTGAGCCCCGACGTCCGCCGTCGTATGATGGGCCGCAACGCCCAGCGCGGCATGGACGTACTCGAGACCATCATGGCCGCCGGCATCGAGATTCACGCGCAGATCGTGTTGTGCCCCGGCATGAACGACGGCGAGGAGCTGGAAAAGACCCTGCGCTTTTGCGAGGAGCACGAGCAAATCACAAGCCTGGGCATTGTGCCGCTCGGTTTTACCAAGCATCAGAACCGTTTTAGCTGGTCCTACAGCGACAAGCCCGAGCTAGCACGCGAGACCATTGCCATGATCCGTCCCTACCAGGATCGTGCCTACGAACGCTTTGGCCGCCACACCTTCCAGATGAGCGACGAGTTCTATCTGGACGCCGGCATCGATCCTCCCGAGGCAGACTTTTACGACGGTTACCCGCAGTACTACGACGGCATCGGCATGATCCGCTCGTATCTGGACGAGACCGACGACGTGCTGACTACCGACGCCGAGCGTCTGGCCCGCGTCCGCGAGGCCGTCGCCGCCCGCAACCAGCGGCTTCTATGTCTCTCAGGCGCCAGCGCACGCGACACCGTGGCGCGCTTTGTGGAGTCGCCGTATGGTCTCGCCGGCACCGTCACAGCCATCAAGAACCGCTACTTTGGCGGCAATGTGGACGTGACCGGCCTCATCGTCGCGTGTGACATCCTGGAGCAGCTGCCCCAAGACCTGTCGGGGGTTATGCTCTTTGTGCCTAAGCTCATGTTCAACGCTGACGGCATGACGCTTGACGAGTATCATCGTGACGATTTACTCGCAAGCCTTACCAGTCGCGGCGCCGAGGTTCATGTGGTGTCGACCATGCCGCATGAGCTGCTCGATACCCTGGAACACATCCTTGGCATTGTGCCCGCAGACTCTAACACTTCCACTGACCCTACCCATTAAAGGAGAGCAGATGAAACCTATCGTCGCCGTCGTCGGACGCCCCAACGTGGGCAAGTCCACGCTCGTTAACCGCCTGGCCCAGACCTCGGACGCCATCGTCCACGAGTCCCGCGGCGTCACGCGCGACCGCTCGTACCACACGGCCGATTGGAACGGCCGCGAGTTCACCATCGTCGACACGGGCGGCATCGAACCGCTCAAGAGCGATGACGTCTTCGCCACGTCCATTCGCGACCAGGCCCTCGCCGCCGCCGAGGAAGCCGCCGTCATCCTGTTTGTGGTCGACGGCCGCACCGGCGTTACCGAAGAGGACGAGTCGGTCGCCCGCATGCTCAAGCGCTGCGACAAGCCGGTCTTTCTGCTGGTGAACAAGCTCGACAACCCCGATCGCGAGAACGACAGCATCTGGGAGTTCTATTCGCTCGGTATCGGCGAGCCCACGCCGCTCTCGGCCCTGCACGGCCACGGCACGGGCGACCTGCTCGACGACATCGTGGCCCTGCTTCCCGAGGAAGAGGACGAAGTCGCCGACGAGTTCCCCGACGCGCTGAACGTCGCCATCATCGGCCGCCCCAACGCCGGTAAGTCTTCGCTGTTCAACCGCATCCTGGGCGCCGACCGCTCCATCGTGTCCAACATTGCCGGCACCACGCGCGACGCCATCGACACGGTCGTCGAGCGCAACGGCAAGCACTACCGCATGGTCGACACCGCGGGCATTCGCAAGAAGAGCACCGTGTACGAGAACATCGAGTACTACTCCATGGTCCGCGGCCTGCGCGCCATCGATCGCGCCGACGTGGCGCTGCTCGTCGTCGACGCCTCCGCGGGCGTTACCGAGCAGGACCAAAAGGTCATGGGTCTTGCCATCGAGCGCGGCTGCGCCATCGTTGTGCTGCTCAACAAGTGGGATCTGCTCGACGACGACCGTAAGCGCGCGGCCTGCATGGAGACCATCGACCGCCGTCTGGGCGTTATGGCTCCCTGGGCCCAGTACCTGCGCATCTCTGCCCTGACCGGCCGCAGCGTCGAGAAGATCTGGGCGATGGTCGACGCCGCCGAAAAGACGCGCTCGCAAAAGATCAGCACCTCGCGCCTCAACACGTTCCTCACCGACCTGCGCGAGTTCGGTCATACCGTGGTGGACGGCAAGCGCCGCCTGCGCATGCACTACGTGACTCAGACGGGCGTCAACCCGCCGACGTTCACGTTCTTCGTCAACCACTGCGACTTGGTCAACGACACCTACCAGCGCTATGTGGAGAACCGCATGCGCTCGAGCTTCGACTTTGCCGGCACGCCCATTCGACTCTTCTTTAGAAAGAAGGAGCAAAAGGATGCATAATCCGATTCTGCTGACCGCCGTCTGCGCCGTGGTCTCGTTCTTTATCGGAGCGATTCCGTTTGGCCTGATCTTGGGCCGCGTGTTCAACCACACGGACATTCGCAAGGCGGGCTCCGGCAACATCGGCACCACCAACGCGCTGCGCGTGGCCGGCCCCAAGGTGGCCGCGCTCACGCTGCTGCTCGACTGCCTTAAGGGTGCCATCTGCGTCCTTATCGCGCGTCCGCTTATCGCCGACTTGGGCTATGGCTTCCCCGTGAGCATTATGGCCCCCGGCGCCGCCGGCGACTGGATGCTCGGCGTCATCTGCCTGGCAGCTGTGTGGGGCCATATCTTCTCGCCCTACCTCAATTTCCATGGCGGCAAGGGTATCGCGGTTGGTCTGGGCGTCATCCTCGCCTGGTACTGGCCTATTGGCCTGTCGTTGCTGGGCATGTTTATCGTGGCCGTCGCCATCACCAAGTTTGTGTCGGTGGGCTCGCTTGCCGCTGCCATCGGTCTTCCCATCGCTGCCTGCGCGGTCTTTCCGTACAGCAGCCTGGGACTTAGGTTTTGCATGGCGATGATCGGCATCACCGTGGTGTGGGCCCATCGTGCGAACATCAAAAAGCTCATGACCGGTAAGGAGTCCAAGCTCTCGTTTACCAAGCGCGTCACCGAGCCCGACGATAAGTAGGAGAGAGTCATGAATGTTGCGCTGATTGGCTCCGGCTCCTGGGGAACCGCCGTCGCCGGCCTTGCCGCCGCGCGAGCCGAGCGCGTGACCATGTGGGCCCACAGCGAGCAGACGGCCGCCGGCATCAATGGCGAGCACCGCAACCCCCGGTATTTGGTGGGCTACGAGCTGCCCGGCAACGTCGTCGCCACCACGGACCTGGTACAGGCGCTCGACGGCGCCGAGGCCATCATCTTCGCCGTTCCTTCGACGCACCTTCGCAGCGTGTGCCACCAGGCCGCGCCCTTTATCGCAGCCAATACCCCGGTGCTCTGCCTCACCAAGGGCATTGAGCCCGAGTCCGGCCTGCTCATGAGCGAGGTCATCGCCAGCGAGATCGGCAACGAGGCGCGCGTGGCGGCGCTCTCGGGCCCCAACCATGCCGAGGAGATCTGCCGCGGCGGGCTTTCTGCCGCCGTCATCGCCAGCATAGATCCGCAGATAGGGGAGACCTTTAAGGACCTGCTCCTGTCCACGGCCTTCCGCATCTATCTGTCGCAAGACATGACCGGTGTCGAGGTCTGCGGCGCCATGAAAAATGTCATCGCCATCGTGTGCGGCATCTCCGCCGGCACCGGTGCCGGCGACAACACGCTCGCCCTCATCATGACGCGCGGCCTGGCCGAGATTAGCCGTCTGGTGCATGCCCGCGGCGGTCAAGCTATGACCTGCATGGGACTTGCCGGCATGGGTGACCTCATTGCCACCTGCACCTCGGAGCATTCGCGCAACCGCACCTTTGGCTACGAGTTTGCCCACGGCGTGTCGCTCGACGAGTATCAGACGCGCACGCATATGGTGGTCGAGGGCGCCGTCGCGGCCCGCAGCGTCAGCGAGCTTGCCCGTTCACTGGGCGTAGACATTCCGCTCACCTTTGCCGTGGAGCAAACGCTCTACAACGGTGTTACTTTGGATAGGGCGCTCGAGATTCTTACCGACCGCGTACCCTCCCAAGAGTTCTACGGACTCACCGACTAGCGCAGAAAGGCTTCTACCATGGGTTCCATTAAAATCGCTCCGTCCATCCTTTCGGCCGATATGGCCAACCTCAAGGGCGACCTCGACAAGATCGCCGGCGCCGACTGCGTGCACTTCGACGTCATGGACGGCCACTTTACCGGCAACCTCACCTTTGGCGTCGATATCCTCAAGGCCGTCAAGCGCTCCACCGATGTGCCGGTCGATGCGCACCTGATGGTGTCGAACCCCGACGAGACGGTCGATTGGTACGCCGACGCCGGTGCCGACATGATCACCGTGCACTACGAGGCCTCCACGCACCTGCACCGCACGCTCACGCATCTGCAGCAGCGCGGCGTCAAGGCAGGCGTGGTGCTCAACCCCGCCACCCCCGTGTGCGTGCTCGAGAGCATCATCGACGTTGTCGATATGGTGCTGCTGATGAGCGTAAACCCCGGCTTTGGCGGCCAGAGCTTTATCCCGGGCACCATCGCCAAGCTCCACGAGCTCAAAGCCATGTGCGAGCGCCACGGCGTGTCGCCCATGATCGAGGTCGACGGCGGCATCTCTTCCAAAAACATCGCCGAGGTCGTTAAGGCCGGCGCCAACGTGCTCGTAGCCGGCTCCGCCGTATTTAAGTCCGAAGATCCCGCCGCCGAGGTTGCGCTGCTGCAAAAGCTGGGCAACGAGGCCGCACAGGAGGCATAAACCCTTATGACCGCAGGTCAAAACCGCATACCCGTGAATCTTGACTATGCCGCCTCGACGCCCATGCGCGCCGAGGCGCTCCTTGCGCAGCGCGAGTACGACGACAGCGAGCTTGCCGGCGTCAACCCCAACTCGCTGCATTCGCTCGGCCGTAAGGCCGCCGCACGCCTGGAAGTTGCCCGTCGCGAGATCGCCCGTAGCTTTGGCGCACGCGTCCGCCCGTCCGAGATCGTCCTGACCAACGGCGGCACCGAGGCCAACCAACTGGCGCTCCTCGGTCTTGCCGAGGGCGCTCGCCAGCGCGACCGTAAGCGTAACCGCGTGATCGTATCTGCCATCGAGCACGATTCCATTCTGGACAACCTGCCGCTGCTGCGTGCCGCCGGCTTTAGCGTCGACCTAGTGCAGCCCTGCCGCATGGGCTACATTGAGCCTGCCACGCTAAGTGAGCTGCTGAGCGATGACGTGGCGCTCGTGAGCATTATGGTCGCCAACAACGAGACCGGCGTGGTGCAGCCCATCCGCGAGCTTGCCGCGGCCGCGCATACCGTGGGCGCCCTGTTCCACACCGATGCCATCCAGGGGTATCTGCATATTCCGCTCGATGTCACCGAGCTGGGCGTCGATGCTATGACCGTTGCCGCGCACAAGATCGGCGGCCCCGTAGCATCCGGCGCACTCTACCTTAAGAACCGCACGCCGCTGCGTCCGCGCATCTTTGGCGGTGGACAGGAAGCCGGACGTCGTGCCGGCACGCAGGACCTGCGCACGCAGCTGGCCTTTGCCGCTGCCGCTTCCGCACTGTTGCCGAATGTTGCCCAGGAGCGCACAACGCTGCAAGCCTTATCCGATAAGCTCTACGCCACGCTTACGGCCCATCCTCGCATTCACGCCACGATGGGCGACTACGCCCAGGCAGATCGTCTGCCGGGTATGGTTTCGATCTACATTGACGGCATGGATTCCGAAGAGCTCATCATCAAACTCGATGCCGCTGGCTTTGAGGTATCGGCAGGCTCGGCGTGCTCGAGCGGCAGCATGGATCCGAGCCATGTGCTCAGCGCCATGGGTATTGGCCGCGAACAGGCCCTGGGTGCACTGCGCATTTCTTTCGATGACCGCGTGAACCCAGCCGACCTGGACGAGTTTGCCCAGACGCTGCTCTCGATCGTGGGTGCCGCATGATCGTCGCCGAGCTTGAGCGCGCGCTGCTGGCACGCTATCCCGAGACCGATGCCGAGAGTTGGGACCATATAGGACTCTCCGTCGGCAACCCTGCCGCGGAGATTACCGGCGTCGCCTGCGCGCTCGATGCGACCGAAACTAATGTTCGCCGCGCCCAAGAAGCCGGCGCCAACGTGCTGCTGACGCATCATCCCATCTATATCAAGGCGCCCGAGGC
>CAUBTS010000093.1 GCA_958438955.1 uncultured Collinsella sp. | reverse complement strand
CCTCGCGCAGCATGCGCACGCACATGGCATGGAAGGTGCACACCCACATGCCGCGGGTACCGCTGGGAATGAGCGCCGCCAGACGCTCGCGCATCTCGGCCGCGGCCTTGTTGGTAAACGTGATGGCAAGAACCTGCCAAGGCTTAACACCCAGGTCGCCGAGCATATGTGCGATGCGGAAGGTCAAGACGCGGGTCTTGCCCGAGCCGGCGCCGGCGAGCACCAGCAACGGACCCTCGGTGGACAGGACCGCCTCGCGCTGGGCGGGATTAAGGCTGTCAATGTCGACGAGCGGCTTGGCGGGCTTGGGCGCCGGCGCGGGAGCGTCGTAGATGTCGAGCGGGACGAGCTCGGGCTCCGGCGCTGCAGGGGCGGTGTATGCATCGAGCGGCACGGGTTCCGGCGCGGGCGGCACGGGTACCGCGGCGTTCTTTTCCCAGGGCAGGGGCTGGGTCATGGGCGACTCCTCATCTGACGGACGGCGCGCCTGCGGGCAGCGCCATAGTTTGAGCCGTACCAGTATACCGAGCCGCGCGGACACCGACGCAAATCACACCACGACTCCGTGCGCCACCACCACCCAAGCATCACCAAATAAGTTGCGGTGAAATAGTTCCTGAAACCAGCCTTCTGGCCCCCAAACAGGAACTATTCCACCGCAACTACGATTGGCTCGGAGGGATAGAATATCTACCATTTCTACCCCGTCCCCACATGGCAGGAGGGTTGCTGTGAAGCATAGGGTGCTCTATTACATGGTCGATGGTTCGACCGAGGCGGGTCAGGCGGCGCTCGACACAATCGAAGGTGGCGATCAGATTGAGCTGGTGGGCTGCGCGCACGAGCCCAATGTCTGCCCCACCGTCGAGCAGCTGGCAGGCTGCGAGGGCTTTGTCGGCGAGTTCGGCCCCGTCGATGATGCATGTGCCGACGCCATGGCCGCCACGGGGATGCGCATTGTCTCGAACATGTCTATCGGCCTTAACCACGTTGCCGTCGAACTCCTAGCCTCTCATGGCATCACCGTCACCAACTGCCCTGGGTACTGCTCAGACGACGTCGCTCAACACACCATCGCTTTGATGCTTGACCTGATGCGCCAAGTTACGTTTCTTAACCGCGATGTGCGTGACGGCGTTTGGAATCCACTTGCCGGTTATACCATGCACCGCACGCAGGGTCGCACACTGGGGCTTGTCTTTTTTGGCAGCATCGCGCGTGCCGTGGCGCCCATCGCACAAGCGCTTGGCATGAAGGTGCTGGTGTGGGCGCCGACCAAGAGTGCAGAAGAGCTCGCTGCGGCAGGCTGTGCCAAAGCACAAACGCTCGATGAGTTACTCGGCACATCGGATATCGTCAGTCTGCACTGTCCCCTGATTCCAGAGACCGAAAAACTCATCGGCAAGCGCGAGCTTGCACTCATGAAGCCCACGGCATTTTTGATTAACACGGCCCGCGGGCCCATCGTGGATGAGGATGCCCTGGTCGCCGCGTTGAACGAGGGCATCGCCAGCGGTGGCACGCGCGGCATCTGCGGCGCCGCGCTCGACGTACTCGCCGACGAGACCGCGCCCAACCAGACCCTGATCGCGCATCCGCGCTGCATCGTCACACCCCATTGCGCCTACAGCACGCAGGAAGCCTACGACACCGTCCGTCACATGTCGCTACAGGCCGTAGTAGACAAGCTCGTCTTTAACCGCAAGCCCAAGCACACCGTGGCCGAATAATTAGTGCAAAGAGGTCGGGTTTGTCTGTACCAAGTTGGTGCAAAGTAACTTGACCCCAATGCACCAAAAAAGTTGCGGTGAAATAGGGACTGTTGGAGCCTTCAACAAGGCCTTTTAATCCCTATTTCACCACAACTCCGATAGATATCGCGTATTCGAATACGGCAGCGAGCGGCTGCCAGAGCGACTACTAAGTTAGAGGCCGAGCATCGGCTCCAGGACAAAGAAGTAAGCGAGCACTACGATGCCCAGGATGATGCGGTAAACACCGAAGCACTTAAAGTCGTGACGGCGGACGAAGCCCATGAGCCACTTGATGGCGATGAGCGAAACCACAAAGGCTACAACGCAGCCCACGCCCAAGATGGCGACCTCGTTGGCGCCGAACGTACCACCCTTGATGAAGTACTTGACCAGTTTGAGCGCACTCGCGCCAAACATGACAGGGATGGCCAGGAAGAACGTAAACTTGGACGCCACCGAACGCGTGCAGCCCAAAAGCAGGCCACCGATGATGGTAGAACCGGAACGAGACGTACCAGGCACCAGCGAAAGCACCTGGAAGCAGCCGATACCCAGCGCAGTCTTCCAACTCAGGTCCTCGAGCGTGGCGATGGAGCCAAAGTCCAAATTCTCGTCATCGTCCTCATCCTCAGCGGTAGCCGCGGCGGGCGCCGCAAAGTGCGCACCGGCGGGACGTCCGCCCGCCACCACAGCACGCGAACCAAACGAACCGGCAACGGCCATTTCCTCGCGCTTGCTCGCGCGCCAGTTCTCAATCACGATAAACAGTACGCCGTACACAATGAGCGCCAACGCCACGACGGGAGCATTGTAGAAATGCTCCTCCATCCAGTCGTTGAGCGGCAGACCGATCGCCGCGGCGGGAATGCAGCCGAGCACAATCTTGCCCCACAGCACCCAGGTGTCGCGACGGCCCTCCTTGCCCTTGCTGGGAGAAAACGGGTTAAGGTCGTAGAAGAACAGGACGCAGACAGCCAAAATGGCGCCAAGCTGAATCACGACCAGGAACATATTCCAGAACGTCTCGCTCACGTTCATCTTGACGAACTCGTCCACCAAGATCATGTGACCGGTCGACGAAACAGGCAGCCATTCGGTGATGCCCTCGACCAGGCCCATGAAGGCAGATTTTAGAAGCTCGATGATATCCAAAGGGACCCCCTCGTTAGACACCCGCCGATATTGTTCTGCGGACGGTGCGGGCGATGTCCCATTATCAACCGTTGGCGGCACGCCTGTGCCTACCCTTACCAAAAAACTCGCCCGTTCACAGAATTGCGAGCGGTCAAATCCGAATCCTTGGGTATAACTGCAACAAGATAAAGTGTCCGGCGGCCAACGCGCCCGCGCCCGCCCGACGCACGAGCCCCGCGCCCGTGCGATAGACCAAGGAGGAAACCATGAACGAGGGCTACACCAAGGTATTTGTTTCACTCGACGGTACTGAGCAGCAGGATTTTGTGCTCGCACGCGCCATCAAGGTCGCCGCGAACAACGGCGCTAAGCTGATCATCGGCCACGTTATCGACTCCACCGCGCTCGAGAGCGCCGGTTCCTATCCGGTCGACCTGGTCAACGGCTTGGAGGAGGCCTTTAACAACTCCATCGCCAAGCAGCTCGCGGAGGCCAAAGCCAATCCCGACATTCCCGAGGTCGAGGTCATGATTCGTACCGGCCGCATTCGTGAGACGCTCAAGGATGAGATGCTCGACGTGGTCAAGCCCGATCTGGTGCTCTGCGGCGCCCGCGGCCTGTCCTCAATTAAGTACGCGCTACTGGGCTCGATTTCGACGTTCCTGCTGCGCAATACGGACTGCGACATTCTGGTCGTGAAGTAGGTTCCTTCCCGCCGGCGCAAGGCCTGCGGGGTTATCACGCCGACGTCCTCGCCGCTTCGCGGCTGCGGGATGTCGGCTTAGATAACCCCTCCCGGCCTTGCGCCTTCGTCACCGTACTTCAGCGAGTTGGCTGATAAGAAAAATGGCGTGCCGCCCCGTTTGGGGCGGCACGTTTTGTTTGGAGCGGCACGTTTTTGTTTGGGCGGACGTCTGCCGCGTGCGTTACTCGAAGTATTGGAACTTGTTCGTTGAAAAAGCAAACGTAACGACGAAGCCTTCGCTGGGCTCGGACGCTGCGGTGACGTCGATGCCCATTTTGGAGCACAGACGCGCCACCAGGTAGAGGCCGATGCCCGTTGCGCGCTTAGTGTTGCGGCCGTTGTCGCCGGTAAAACCCTTCTCGAACACGCGCGGCAGGTCGGCCGCGCTCACGCCACAGCCGTTGTCGGCAACGGTAAGCTCGATGCGCTCGCTTGCCAGGCCCTCGTCCAGCAACGCGCCCGAAAACGTGATCTTCGCACCATCCTCACGTGCGTATTTAATGCTGTTCTGAATGAGCTGGCCCAGAATAAACTCGAACCACTTCTCGTCGGTAAAGACCTCAAAGTCGAGGTTCTCGCACACCGGCGCCACGTGTGCCGCGATGAGCTCACGCGCATTGGCCTTGATCGCGCCCGTCACCAAGGTCTTGAGATCCCAGCGGCGAATCAGGTAGTCACGCTCCACGACTTCCGAGCGCGCATAGTACAGCGCCTGGTCGATATAGCGCTCCACGCGAGCCAACTCACGGCCCAGGTCGTCCACGCGCGACAGGTCGTCTTCGCTGCCGTCCAGGTTTTCCAAAATCAGGTGAGCCGCCGCCAGGGGCAACTTGGCCTCGTGGACCCAACTCTCGATATAGTCGCGATAGTCATCGGTCTGACGCCGGCCTTCGGCAACCTCGTCGCAGGCAGCTTTGCCCACCCGGCGCAAGACCTCGTACTCGAGCTCGCCCTCGGCATAGGTCGGGCATTGCACCATCTCCTGCACCCATGCGGGACTCTCGAGCTCCTCTGTCGCACGCTCCAGCTGGCGCAGAAAACGACGACGACGCGCGTACTCGATCACGATGCCGAGCATACCGAAGATAAAGGACACGCCGACCGCCACGGCCACGATAGAAACGGGTGCGCCGGCGACCGTCAGCACAAAGCAGCTCAGCAGCACGCCGCACGTCCACACGGCGACGGGAAGCAGCGCGTCTTTAAAGAACTTGGCAAACGACATAGCCGGCCCCTAGACCGAATAGCCTTGACCGCGATGCGTGGTCAAATACCCCTTGATGCCGATTTTTTCGAGCGTGGTGCGCAGGCGGTTGATGTTGACGGTGAGTGTATTGTCGTCCACGAAGGCATCGGAGTCCCACAGGTCCTGCATGATGGCCGGACGCGAGACGATCTTGCCCGCGCGACCCAAGAGCAGCGAGAGGATACGCAGCTCGTTTTTGGTGAGCTCGGTACTGTCGCCGGTTGCCGTATTGGTGACCATGGAGCGGGCGAGGTCGAGCTCCAGCCCCTTGTGGACGAGCGTGCTGCGCTCGCCTGCCGCCGCGGTGCGACGCAGCAGGGCGTTGATGCGCGCCACGAGCACACGGGCGCTGTAGGGCTTGGGAACAAAGTCGTCCGCGCCGAGCGTCATGGCCATGACCTCGTCGATCTCGGTCGTGCGCGACGTGAGGACGATGATGGGAACCTCGGATTCGCGGCGAACCTCGTGGCAGATATGCTGGCCGTCCTTGACGGGAAGCGTGAGGTCGAGCAGCACTAGGTCGGGCGCGGCGGCGAGAATATCGCGCGAGACATGCTCAAACGATTCGCAGGCCTCGATTTCAAACCCGGCGCGGGCAAGAATGTCGACAAGCTCACGACGAATGGGTTCGTCGTCCTCAACGATATAGATCAGCGCCATGGATTCCGCTCCCCTCTTGGTTGTCTTGCCACCATTATGGCTGCGAACCTGCAGGTATGCACCACGCGCGGTGCCAAGGTGACAGAACTGTTCGCGAGCGGCAGGGGCTTGCCCCTCGCTCGCAACGGGCACGGGAATTAAATGAGTTTTTAATCCCCGTCCCAGAAACATCATTTAGCGGCGGGCGCGAAGCTTTTCGTAGCCGTCGGCGAAGAAGGCGACCGTGGCGGCGTCGGCCTCCGCGGCGTCCGTCTCGGTTGCGGGGACCACGCCGTGCTCGTCGCTCACCAGGAACAAGGCACCCTTGAGCTGCGCGGGAATGTCTACGCGCGTGACTGGGATGCCCTTGGTCTGGGCCAGCTGCTCAATGAGCGTCGCCGTGCCGCACAGGAACTCGTCCGCCGGCGCCACAAAGGCAAGCTCGCCATTGTTGACGGCGGCGAGCAGCTCGGGCGCCACGCCGGTCTCGTCGGCTTCGGAGCGAGCCTCGGCAGAACGGGCACGCAGCGCCTTGGCCGACGTATCGGCCAGCGGCTCGTACTCCCCCACCGTCATGGCGGCGTTGCCGTTAACGTCGATCACCAGCATGAGCACACCGTCGCGGGCGGTGTAGTCGCCCTCGGCAAGCGACCACTCAACGTGTTGCTTGGCCCAACTGAGCATGTTATGGGTAAGTGGCTCGCCCTGCACCAGGCGCTCGGATAGCGCGCGGATGTGGCGATTGAGCATGGGCACCTTTTTGTTGGACATGCGCCAACGGCAGATGAGCGCGGGCTTGTCGAGCGTGAACTTCTCGATCGCCTCCTGATTGGCGCAAAAATCCTCGTACGCACGCTGATCCTCGGCGTTACCAAACAGCTCGGCATCATCAATCTGGGGCATGGTTGTACCTTTCGTGTTAGTCATTCCGTCCTCTTATACCAAAAAGACGGCCCTCCAAACGGAGCAGCCGTCTTTTGCGGAGATTATTTTGTCCCAGGGCGAAACTTAGTGACGGAAGTGGCGGGCGCCCGTAAAGACCATTGCGATGCCATGCTCGTTGCAGGCCTGGATGCTCTCGTCGTCGCGCTTGGAGCCGCCGG
>CAUBTS010000092.1 GCA_958438955.1 uncultured Collinsella sp. | reverse complement strand
CGGCCCATGGTGTCGGTCATGCCGTAAGAGGCAGGGCCGGCGCCCATGTTGTCCGGGTGCAGGGTACGGCCAGTGCCGCCACCAGAAGCGACGGAGAAGTACTTCTTGCCAGCCTCGAGGCGCTCCTTCTTGTAGGTGCCAGCGACGGGGTGCTGGAAGCGCGTGGGGTTGGTGGAGTTACCGGTGATCGAGATGTCGACGTTCTCGTGCCACATGATGGCAACGCCCTCGCGGACGTCGTCAGCGCCGTAGCAGTTGACGGCGGCGCGGGGACCATCGGAGTAGGGGATGGTCTCGACGACCTTGAGCTCGCCCGTGAAGTAGTCGAACTGGGTCTTCACGTAGGTGAAGCCGTTGATGCGGGCGATGATCTGAGCAGCGTCCTTGCCCAGACCGTTAAGGATGACGCGCAGCGGCTTCTTGCGAGCCTTGTTGGCGTTCAGAGCCAGGCCGATAGCACCCTCAGCGGCAGCGAAGGACTCGTGACCGGCCAGGAAGGCGAAGCACTCGGTGTCGTCGGAGAGCAGCATAGCGCCCAGGTTGCCGTGGCCCAGACCGACCTTGCGGTCCTCGGCGACGGAGCCGGGAACGGTGAAGGCCTGGATGCCCTCGCCGATGATGGCGGCAGCCTCAGAAGCAGACTTGGCGCCACGCTTGACAGCGAGAGCGCAACCGAGGGTGTAGGCCCACTCGGCGTTCTGGAAGGCGATGGACTGGGTGTTGTTGACGATCTCACGCGGGTTGAAGCCCTTGTCGGTGCAGATCTGCAGAGCTTCCTCGAGGGAGGCGATGCCGTTGTCGGCGAGGCACTTGTTGATCTTGTCAGCGCGGCGCTCGTAACCTTCGAACGTAACAGTCATAGTTATTTCCCTCCCTTTCTACTCGTGAACCGGGAACACGCTGGCGACGGAGTGAGTCTCCTCGTCGGTGCGCGGGTCGATGTACTTGGCAGCGTTCTCCCACTGACCATAGTGGCCCATAGCGCCAGCGATGGCCTCCTCGGGGGTCTTGCCGGCCTTGACGGCGTCGGTGAACTTGCCGAGGTTCAGGAACTCGAATGCGATGATCTCGTTCTTGTCGTTGAGAGCCATGCGGGTGACGTAGCCCTGAGCGAGCTCGAGGTAACGAGCGCCCTTGGCCTTGGTGCCGAACATGGTGCCGACCTGAGAGCGAAGGCCCTTGCCGAGGTCGTCGAGGGAGGCGCCCACGGGCAGGCCGCCCTCGGAGAACGCGGTCTGGCTGCGGCCGTAAACGATCTGCAGGAAGATCTCGCGCATAGCAACGTTGATGGCGTCGCAGACGAGGTCGGTGTTGAGGGCCTCGAGGATGGTCTTACCGGGAAGGATCTCGGAAGCCATGGCGGCAGAGTGGGTCATGCCCGAGCAGCCGATGGTCTCAACGAGGGCCTCCTCGATGATGCCGTCCTTGACGTTCAGCGTGAGCTTGCAGGCGCCCTGCTGAGGTGCGCACCAACCCACACCGTGCGTAAGACCGGAGATGTCGGAAATCTCCTTAGCCTGGACCCACTTGCCCTCCTCGGGGATGGGTGCGGGGCCGTGGTATGCACCCTTGGCAACGGGGCACATGTTCTCCACTTCCTGTGAGTACTGCATGCCTCTCCTCTCTATCGTGTTGGCGTCCCGTCTGGGGGTCGTGGCTGGCGATTGCCGGGCGACCCTTCGAAAGGGACATGACATGCAGCCCCTATAATACCGCGAAATGCACGGAATATTCGGCGAACGGCTCAGTTTTCGTAGCGAGAAGTCCGGAAGTTTGAATTGAAACGGTTTAACTCTATGTTCTGTGGTCGTGAACTTCCGTAGAGGGGGTCCGTTTTGGGCGAGCTTTTGGTCAGCTCTTGTAAGTGTTGCAGGGGTTGACCTGTTGCAACGGTGCCGTTCGCCGCCTGTTTACTGCCTTTGGCCGCGCGAGCGAATTGTTTTGCGTGAATGTTTTGATGGCACGCTTCAATCGTGCTGTATTGGATGGCAAGCAGATCCCGGCGAAGGGAGCGCCATGCAGCGCGTTTGGAGAACGGTTACCGGCTTTTACCATGTCTGTGCCCGCGGTACGGGCAAGCAGCTCATCTTTGAGGGCGATGAGGACCGGTGGGAGTTTTTGGAGCTGATGCGCGAGTGCTGCCGCGAGGAGGGTGTGACGGTTATCGCTTGGTGCCTTATGGGCAATCACGTGCATTTGGTGCTTGCAGATTACGAGGACAGGATGAGCGCGGCGATGCACCGGCTGCTTTTGACGTACGCGCGGCGGTTCAATAAACGCACGAGGCGCACAGGCCATCTGTTCCAGAACCGTTTTGACCGGCGCTCGCTCGATACCGACTGGCAGGTGATGGAGGCTATTCGCTCCGTACACGCCGATCCGCAGGAGGCGGGCGTTAGCCTAATCGAGCGTTATCCCTGGAGTAGCTTTGCGGAGCATTTGTGCGCTTACGACGGTGACGCGGCTGATGTCGCGAGGGGATTTTCTGATCCTTCTTGCGTGCTTGAGCTTTTTGGTTCTGCCGAGGGCTTTATTGCCTATTCGCTTTCGACGCCCGACGGCAGCAAGCCAGCGCTGTGCGATATGAAAGAGACAGAGTGGGAACGCAATGCCTTTGCCGGCAAGTTGGCGAAGAGTCTCGGGGTTCCGCTCAACGGGGTTAAAACTGCACCGCCGGCGCAGCGCGATACTGTTATTGTTGGATTGAACAATGCCGGCTTTACGGTGCGCCAGATTGGGCGGTATACCGGGATTGGCAAAAGTACCGTCTCTCGTATCGTGCGCGCCCGCGCGCGAACGGCGATGCGGGCTGGCGGAAACGTGATGTAAGGTCGCCTTTTCACCGCAGCTGGGGTCGTCCATACGCCGCAACCAGCGTTCAAAAGCTTGGTGAGGTAACTGCACTTCTTAATATGCATAGAACAATCGCCATCTTGCATAAAATAACGGCTCAGTCCGGGTTTGCCCGTGCCTACCCCCGTCTGCGCCGTGCAAAAAACGGAGTTTTCAGCATCGTGGTGCTGTCGGCACCGACGCAATCTTGCAACATGTGGACCCCGAAGCTATTGATTCCTGCCGTTGCGCCCCCGAAGCACGTGCCTGCGTCCCGTCAGACCGCGATGCTTGTTCTAAAACACAATATATATGCGCCTAAAGACATTGATTAACGCTTTCGATGCGTATACACACAGCTTGGCGTGCTGAATACTCGCAAAAATGCACGCCGCTCCCTATGGGACCCGTCTGCGGCAGGCGCGAAGCGAGTCGGAGCTTCGTGGAACGGGGCTTGGCGCATTGCTTGGCGGGCCCGGGGCCCTGCCGCAGGCCTTTGGTGCTGTGGAAAACGCCCGTGCTCGCGTCTGGCTGTGTGGCAAATGTCAGACGGGGCGCCGGACGCGCGGACTTTGTGCGTTCGCGCTCATTAGGTAAAAACAGAGCCGCCCGTATCGGGCGGCTCGGCAATCAAAAAACTTGGATTCGGGGCATAAACTACTGGTTTGTTTGCCCCTCGAGCATGCCGTCGAGGGTGCGCCAGGCGAGCTCGGCGCATTTGACGCGGGCGGGCATGTGCGAGATGTCCTGGAGCTGGGCGGCTTCGTCCAGGTCTTCCAGGTCGTCCTCGGAGAGCTTCTCGCCGCGGATCATGGCGAGGAAGAGTCCCGCCAAGCGATGCGCCTCCTCGACGGTCTCGCCGGTGATGAGGTCGGCCATGATGTCGGCGCTGGCCTGGCTTATGGCGCAGCCGTGCCCGGTAAACGAGGCTTCCTCGATTACATCGTTCTCGACACGCAGCTGCAAGGTGAGCTCGTCTCCGCAGCTGGGGTTGATACCGTCGTGCTCGTGCGTGGGAGCATCCATCTCGTACTTATAGTCGGGGTGCGAGTTGTGCTCCATAAACGTGGTGGAGGTGTACAGATTACCCATTGAACGTGCTCCAAACGTGATGCAGGCCGGCGACGAACTTGTCGATGTCGGCCTTGTCGTTGTAGAAGGCCACGCTGGCGCGGCAGCAGGCAAGGTTCTCGACGCCCAGCCAGGTGAGCAGCGGCTGCGCGCAGTGGTGGCCGGCGCGGATGCAGACGCCGTCCATGTCCATGATGCTCGCGACGTCGTGCGGGTGAATTCCCTTGACGTTAAAGCTCACAACGCCGTGGTGGTTGTCCCAGTAGATGGAACCGATGATTTGGACAAAGTCGAGCTGCATGAGTTCGCCCATCAGATAGTGGACGAGTGCCTGCTCGCGGGCCTGGATGTTCTCGTAACCCACCGTGTTGACCAGGTAATCAAGGGCGGCGCCCGTGGCGAAGATGCCGGCGGCGTCCTGCGTGCCGGCCTCGAATTTCTCGGGAACGGGCGCCCAGACGGCGTCCTGCTCGGTGACCGAATCGATCATCTCGCCACCGGTGAGCATGGGCGGCATGGCGTTCAGCAGGTCCATCTTGCCCCACAGCACGCCGATGCCCATGGGGCCCATGGCCTTGTGTGCGCTAAAGGCAAAGAAGTCGGCTCCCAGGTCGGCCACATCGACCGGCATGTGCGGCAGCGACTGCGCTCCGTCGACGACCAGATAGCCGCCGTACTTGTGGACGAGCTTGCCGAGGTTCTTGACCGGGTTCTCGACGCCCAGCACGTTAGAAACCTGACCCACGGCCAGAATCTTGGTCTTGGGACCAACCTTAGCAAGAACCTCCTCGGTGGTGAGCTGGCCGGTCTTGGTGGGGTAGAGGTAGACGAGCTTGGCGCCAGTCTCGCGGCAGACCTGCTGCCACGGAATCAGGTTGGAGTGGTGCTCCATGATGGTGATGACGACCTCGTCACCGGGCTCGAGCACCGTGGGTGCAAAGCTCTTGGCGATCAGGTTGAGCGACTCGCTCGTGTTGCGGGTGAAGACGACCTCGTTGGCCTGGGCGGCGCCGATGAGGTCGGCGATCTGCTGGCGGACCTTCGCGATGGCGTCGGTGGCCTCGACGGACAGCGAGTACAGGCCGCGCAGGGGGTTGGCGTTCATGCGCTGATAGAAGTCGCGCTCGGCGTCGAGCACGCAGGCAGGGCGCTGCGCGGTGGCGGCACTATCGAGGAAGGCGATCTCGGGGTGCTGCTGGAACAGCGGGAACTGTGCCTTGTAGGGGTTGGTCTCGATGTCCACAGTGGGCCAGCCGCGCGAGGCCTCGTCACTGGCGTCGAGCTCCATAGGTTCCGGTGCGGTACAGGTATCGCATTTAACGTGCTCGGTGTCGATCATGCGAGCTCCTCTTCAAAGTTGTCGATCAGGTTGTTGCCCAAGCGGACGACGGCGGCGCGGGTGCGCTCGTCGGCGGCGGTAAGTGCTGCGTCCTCCAGCTTGGCGCGGATGAACAGGTCCTCGGCGGCGTTTTGGTCAAGGCCGCGGCAGGCGAGATAGAACAGTTGCTCGTCGCGAACGTGGCCGATCGTGGCGCCGTGGTTGCCGGCGACGTCGTCCTCGTCGCAGAGAATGACGGGAACGGTCTTGTTGTCGACGCCCTTGTTGGCCAAAAGCACCGTCTCGCGCTCGGTGCCGGTTGCGCCCTTGCAGCCGTGCACGAGGTCGATGGTGCCACGGTAGACCTTCTTGGACGTGCCGGTCAGCACGCCGTTGGCGTCGATCTCGCACTCGGTCTTGCGACCGCGGTGGCGCAGCTCGTAGTTAAAGTCGCGTACCTGCTCGCGAGCGCCCAGGTAGTCAGTATCGATGGTGACCTTGGCGGTATCGCCTAGCAGGTCGCCGGCAAGGCCGGTGGCGCTGGCGCCAGCGCCCAGGACGGTGTGCTGCACGTTGACGCGCGCGCCCTCGTCCAGGAACAGGCCGGTGTCGTCGAGCGCGATCCAGCTATCGTCGAGCGTCTGCGTGCAGGTTACGTTGACGGTGGCGTACTCGTAAGCGCACACGAGTAGCACAGAGCCCACGACGCCCTGGCCGTTGACGGGGGAGTCCAGGGCTATGCGCAGATCGAGTGTTGCCTGCGGACGGGCGACGACGTCGATGGCGGCGATGGCCGCGGCTGCATCGACACCGCTCACGCGCACGGTAACCGTGGCGTGCTTGTATGCGGGCACATCGATGACGACGCGCTTGGTGGCGTGGTCAGCCAGGTAGGTGTAGGCAGCCTCGCCCATGCCAGTCTCGAAGGCCTCAGCGGGGGAGAGCTCCTCCTCCAGCTTAATGGCACCGGCCTGGTAGACGGAGGTGGCGGGAACGTCGAGCTCGGTCTCGGGCGTGATGCGGGCGCGGTCGGCGGCATCGCCGGGCGCGGAGGCGCGGCGCTCGGGGAAGCGCTCGGCCATGGCGTCCATGGCGGTGTCGAAGGCGTCTGCCACGCCAGTAAACTGCTCTTCCAAGCCCTCGACCTCAACGGTCTCGGTGGGAGCGGCGGCAAGCTCGTCAGAGAGCTCGAGCTTGGTCTGATTCATCTTCAGCCAGCCCCATGTGGCAGCCGGCATCGCATTGACCTGCTCAAGGGTGGTAGCAGCGGTGTTGGTGGTCTGATTCATTATCCGATCGCTCCTTCCATCTCGAGCTTGATCAGGTTGTTCATCTCGACGGCGTACTCCAGCGGCAGCTCCTTGGAGACCGGGTTGGCAAAGCCGTTGACGATCATGGTGCGGGCCTCTTCCTCCGAGATACCGCGGCTCATCAGGTAGAACACCTTGTCGTCGCCGAT
>CAUBTS010000091.1 GCA_958438955.1 uncultured Collinsella sp. | reverse complement strand
GGGTAGGATGCGGCGTGCATTTTTGGGAGTATTCAGCAGCCGAGGGTGCCTGCATACTGGATTTTGGGCGAAAGGCAGGCACCATGGGCCGCATCCTGTAAAAAAACGAGCGGCTCTAGAGGCGTTGGGACTCAGAATCGGGGCTTTCAGCGCAGTTTTGCACCCCCGCCCCCGCGCCCGCGGACCCCGGGACGCTGAATACTCCGGAATTTGCACGGCGCCCCCTGGGGTACCTGTGGGCAAAAAGCAACCGCCCCGTCAAAGTATGAATTTGGCGGGGCGGTTTATGCAAAAATGCTGCTGCGGGCGCGTCGGCAGCTCGCTAGAACTTGAATCCCAGGGCAGGTTACTCGGCGCTTTTGAGGGCGCCGACCATGTCGATCTTGTTGAGGGTACGATTGGTGGCGAGGTTGACGATAAACGTAAAGCCAAAGGAAAGCACCACGGCGAGCACGTAGCTTAGCGGCTCGACCTCAACATCAAAGTACAGCGACGGCATCTGCAAAATGTACGTAAAACTCTCGGCCAGCAAGCCGCCCAGTGGCACGCCCAGCGCGGCGCCAATTGCCGTGAGGATCAACGTCTCCTTGTTGACGTAATGGTGCACCTCGCCACGGCGGAAACCAAGCACCTTGATGGTCGCCAGCTCGCGCTCGCGCTCGGAGATATTCGTGTTGGACAGCGTAAACACCACCACAAACGACAGGCACGCCGCCATAAAGGTCACGAGCACCACGACGGAATTGATAATAGTGAAGTTCGCCTCAAAGTTCTCCCAATGCTCGGCCGTGCTCGAAATCGAAAGCCAGCCGTCACTCTTAAGCTTCTTGCTAAACGCAATCTGGTCGGCCGACGAACCCTTGAGCAGCGCAAAGATGCCATTGAGGCGAACGCTGCGCCCAAACGCGCGCTCATAGGTGCTCTGCGTCATGTAAAGCGTGTTGCCCAGATAGTTAAGCGAAATGTCGCTGACCTTGACCTTGGCGACGTTGAGTGACGAATCCTGGACGTGCGCCGTATCGCCCGGTTGAATCCCCAGCACCAGCTGTGAACTCTTACTCAGATACACGTCTCCGTCACGCAAAGACAGTGGCTCTTTGGACTCATCCTCAAGGCGAACATAGTCGTCCAGATCGTTCGTGCGGTCATCGGGCACCACGATCAGCTGCACGGTCTCGCTCTTTCCGCCGAATGTAAAGGTGACGTTGTCGGTCATGATCGGCAGCGTCGAAGTTACGGTCACACCGGAATCCTTGACCGCGCTTCGCTCGTCGAGCGCCGCGCACGTCTGCGAAAAATCGTCGGGATTGGCAACCGCCAGCAGGTCGTAGCGTGTGATGTGGCCGTACTGCTTGGGCGAAAGCGCGACCGACGTATCACGAATGCCCATGCCGCAGATCACGAGCGCCGTGCAGCCGGCGATGCCGAAGATGGTCATAAAGGCGCGCTTTTTGTAGCGGAACAGGTTACGCGCTGCCACCTTGTTCAAAAAGCCCATGCGGCGCCAGATAAATCCGATACGCTCGAGCAGAATGCGTGAGCCGGCACGCGGCGCCTTGGGGCGCATGAGCGAGGCAGGGGTCTCGGCCATCTCGTGGCGGCAGGCGATAATCGTGGCGCCCACCACGCCCACGGCAAACAGCGCCACCGAAACGATCGAGGACACGATGTCGTACGAAAGTAGCATCTGGGGCAGTGAGTACATGTCGTCGAACACCGTAAACAGGAACAGCGGCAGGCCCACAAATCCGATGATGTTGCCGAGCACGCCGCCGATCAGACAAGCCCACAGCGCATAGTCCACGTATTTGGACAGGATGCGCCCGCGCGAATAGCCGAGCGCCTTATACAGGCCGATGAGCGTGCGCTCCTCCTCGACCATACGTGTGGCGGTGGTAAGGCTGATGAGCACGGCGACGATAAAGAAGATGAACGGGAACACCGTGGCGATGGCCTCAATTGACGAGCTATCGCTTTCCACGCTCGAGTAGCTTGCGATATTGCCGCGGTCCTGGATGTACCAGGTGCATTCGCCTAGGTCGGAAAGCTCGGCGCGGGCATCGGCAAACTGCTGGTCGGCGGCGGCGCGGCGCTGATCCAGGTCGGTCTGCGCTTGCACGCGCTCCTCGCTGCCCTCTGCCATGCGATTGATGTTGTCCTGCTCAATCCCAAAGAGCATATTCGCCTGGCGCTCGGCCGCATCCAAGCTTGCCGGCGTGTCGACCGTCAGTTCCTGAGCGCGCGCCTTCTCACGCTCCTCGCGAATCTTCTCTATATTGCCCTTGACCTTGTTGATCTTTGCCGCGTAGGCATCCGAATAGGAGTTGAGGCTCTTGGCTCCCTCGACGATCACGTGGACCGCGGAGTAGGAAGAAGATGTCGCGGCGTCCTCGCTCACATAGAACTTATAGTCCGCCGCCGAAGCAGCGCGAAAGGCGTTGACTGTCGAGTCGGAGCTCACATCAGTGGGGTCGAGGACCTCGGCCGTAATGGTGTAATCGCCCGCGGCAAACTGGTCCTTGGCGCTTTGATTGGACGAGCTCGCGTCATTGGCGGCAAAACTCACCGTATCGCCGATTTTCTTGCCCGATGCCTTCAGGAACTTCGAAGTCACCGCGACTTCATCAGCGCTCTCGGGCAAATCGCCGTTCACGAGCACTGGCTGATCGATGTTCTCCTTGGAAAGACTTTGCACAACCACGCGCTCGCGCGTTGTGCCCACGGCGGTGTAGGCGGTCTCGGTGTAAATGCCCTCGGCCGTCTCGACGCCGTCGACCTCTTGGATAGCCGCAAGATCGTCGCGCGTAAGGCCATAGGTCGACTGCACGTTAATGTCATAGACATTCTGCTGGTCAAAATAGGCGTCGACCGAATCGCACAAATCCTCGCAGCCTGCCTTAAGGCCGCACATCACGCTCACGCCAAGCGCGGTGATGACCACGATAGATAGGAAGCGCTTAAGACTGCCACGAATCGTGCGGTAGATGCCACGGCGAAATACCGTCGGCACCATATCGTTTGAGCTTTGAGCGGCGCGGTAGGTCGTAAAATCCTGCTCGCGCTCCGTGTTCTGCGCGTCGCGGCTTTGGCTGTTTTGGCGGTCCTGATCCATGGGCGCTACCACTCGATCGTCTCGATAGGCACGGGATTTTGCTGGACCGTCTCGCTCTCCACGCGGCCGCTCTTAAAGCGGATCAGGCGGTCGGCCATGGGCGCCAGTGCAGAATTGTGGGTGATGATAATGACCGTAATGCCCTGCTTGCGACAGGTGTCCTGCAACAACTGTAAGATTTGCTTGCCAGTTTTGTAGTCGAGGGCACCCGTGGGCTCGTCGCACAAAAGTAGCTTGGGGTTCTTGGCCAGTGCGCGGGCAATGGACACGCGTTGCTGCTCGCCGCCCGAAAGCTGCGCCGGAAAGTTAGCAAGACGGTCGCCCAGGCCAACCTGGCGAAGCGTCTGTTCGGCATCGAGCGAATCGGGGCAAATCTGAGCTGCGAGCTCAACGTTTTCGAGGGCCGTCAGGTTGGGAACCAGATTGTAGAACTGGAAGACAAAGCCCACGTCGGCGCGGCGGTATTCCACAAGCTGCGCCTCGTTGGCAGCACTCACGTCGCGCCCGTCCACCGTTACGGTGCCGGAGGTTACCGTGTCCATGCCGCCCAGAATGTTGAGCGCCGTGGTCTTACCGGCACCCGAAGCACCCAGAATGATGGCGAGCTCGCCGCGCTCAACGGTAAAGCTCGCGCCGTCGAGCGCGTGAATGCGGGCATCGCCCTCGCCGTACGCCTTGATGACGTCTTTGAATTCGATATAAGCCATCGATTAATTCCCATCTGGTCGGATAACTCCTTAGTATTACCCATTTCGCACCGACCAAAAAGGGACAGGTTCATTTTGGCAGGTTTTAGAGGCGGACGGTGAAGGTGATCTGGTTGCCGTGGCCGCAGACAGAAGCGCTCCCACCATGGGCTTCGGCGATGGCACGCACCACGGATAGGCCCACGCCCGAGCCGCCCGTCTTGGAGCTGCGCGACACGTCCGCACGATAGAAGCGGTCGAACAATCGATCTAGATCGCCTTCGGGCAGCTCGTCCACGGCGTTCGAAACGACAAGCTCGGCCGAGCCTTTGCCCGCACCGCGCGAAACAGCACGCAGGCTCAGCTCGATAACGCTGTCTTCGCTTGCGTAGCGTGTGGCGTTGTCCAGCAGTAGTTCAACAACCTGCGCCACTGCCGCGGCATCGGCATGGGCCCGCACACCGCTCGCGATCGACGTCGACAGCCGCTTGCCGCGCGAAACCGCCACCGATTCAAACGGCGCCGCCGCCTTGTCCACCGCCTCCGAAAGATCAAACGATGTCATGGCAAAGCCCGCCGAGCCCTCGTCCATGCGAGCCAAAAATACCAGACGCTCCGTAAGTGCCGTCAGCCGCGCGACCTGCTCGTGAATGCTCTGCGTCCACTCACTCTCGCCGCTCTCAATTTCCTGTACCTCGTTAGCGGCATCAATCACGGCCAGCGGCGTCTTGATCTCGTGGCTCGCATCGGTAATAAAGCGCTTTTGCTTGCTGTAGCTCTCGACCATCGGTCGAATCACCGCGCCCGAGGCACCCGCCACAATTGCCAACACCGCCAGCCAGCCAATGCAGCTGATGGCCACGCTCGCGCTTAAAAACGAATGGAAGCTTGTGAGCTCGCGTGAACAGTCGACGAATACATAGGTTGTCTCGTCGCCCTGAACCGTAACCGTATAGCGGTAGTTACCAGAAAAGCCCGAGGTCAAACCCTTGGAATACAGTCCTGCAGCGATGCGGGCGGCACGCTTGGCGCCCACCGCGGCAATGCGAGCCGTGTTGACATCGGTCACCTGCCCGCCGGCAATCGACACCGTAAAGTAGCGCGTGTCGAAGGGAGACTCCGCCGTCATGCCTTCAAAATGCCCATCGCGAACGGCTGCCCGGTTACCGGTAGCAACCTTGCCGGCAACCGCATCCTGACCGGGATCGGCCTTAGGCTCATCCGTCCAATCGATGCCGTCCTTGCCCGCCAAGATATAGCCCAGACGAGCGTCGGCCATCTTGCAGACATGCGAGTAGTTGACGATATTGATGCCGGCGATGATAAGCGTAAGCACGGCGGTCACGGCACCCATGGCAACCAGGATGAACTTACGACGCAGGCGACGTCCCATTGCACTGGCAGCATCGGCGCGCCCCGGATTACCCGAGTCCGCGCCCATGCCGAGCTTTGCCGTCGTGCGCTTCCACCACGCACTCGCGCTCACACCTATTCGCCCTCCTCAACAACCTCGAGCGAATAGCCCTGGTTGCGCGATGCACGGATGGCCACGTTGGCACCAAGCGCCGTCAGCTTTTTGCGCAGGTACGAGATGTAGACCCACACCACGTTGGCGCCTTCGGGCGCGTCCTCACCCCAAACCCCGAGCATCAGACGCTCGGTGGGCATGCGCGTGCCGGAGTTGCGCATAAAGAGCTCCATAAGCTGAAACTCACGATTGGCCAGGTGCTCCTCGCCCAAAGGGCCCACGAGCGTGCACGATGCCGTGTCGAGACGCACGTTGCCCACGCTGAGCGTCGTGGCGTCAATTGCCGTCGCGGCACGCGTCATGGCACGAATACGCGCAAGCAGCTCCTTGGCGGCAAACGGCTTGGTCAGATAATCGTTGGCACCGGCATCCAGGCCCTCGACCTTATCGGACACCTCGCTTTTTGCCGTGAGCATAATGATGGGCAGACGCTTACCGGCGGCGCGTGTGCGCTTGAGCACCTCAATGCCATCCATGCTGGGCATCATGATGTCCAGGATTGCGGCGTCATAGTCGTTGGCGAGCAGATATTCGAGCGCCGTCAGACCGTCGAGGGCGGTGTCGACCTCGTAGTCGCTATGTTGAAGAATCGCGGTAAGGGCACGGGAGAGGCCGGGTTCGTCCTCGGCAAGCATCAGCTTCATAGTTGTTCCTTTGGCGCGCGGCTATACAGATTTCGATATTGCCGATGATAGCGCACCGCCAGCCGCCTTAGCGCAGCCTTAGCTGCTCAACCTGCACGTTTTCAAATACGCAGGATATGGCTTAGCCAAACTTAAGGCCCAGATGCCGAGGGCTTGGACGCATACCGAGCGCGAAGGGACAGTGACTCGTCCTTTCACGGCGTCCTAGTTATGCAAAGTGCTCGAGCGTTACTCCTCGTACGCGCCCTCAAGCCGCAGCAGCCACTCCTTGCGGTCGAGGCCGCCGGCATATCCGTTGAGCGAACCATCGGCGGCAACCACGCGATGGCACGGCACAATAATCGAAATGGGATTACGCGCGACCGCGGCCCCCACGGCACGGGGAGACGCAACGGGTGCTTCGTTTCCCGGTACACGATGTCGAGCCGCAACACGCTGGGCGATCTCACCATACGTAGCGACCTCGCCACGCGGGATAGAAAGCAGCTCAAACCAAACCTCGCGCTGAAACGCCGTACCAATCATATGCAACGGCGGCGTAAACCGAGGCTCCTGCCCCGCAAAATAAGCATTCAGCCAAGCCCAAGAACGCTCAAGTACCGACGAGGCAGCACCGTTTGTCGGATTCACCGAAGACATGCCGCCAGCACCAGAAACCGCATCGGCGCCTTCAACATGTTCGGAGTCTTCCCGGAGAAGCGTGGAGCCAAAATGCTCCTGCCCCTCAAACCAAAGTCCCGTCAGACCGCGGCCATCAGCGGCAAGCAAGATTTCGCCCAAAGGCGAAGCAAACGTCGTCGTGACCACCAGCGGCTCCTTTCAAAACT
>CAUBTS010000090.1 GCA_958438955.1 uncultured Collinsella sp. | reverse complement strand
AACTGGCGGCCCTTTTCGGCATCGATATGGCTGTGCGGGAACACGCCGTCAAAGGAATCAACGGCGCGCAGCGACACGGAGTCACCGATCATCAACAGGTCGTAGGAGCCGTCGGGGAAGCCGTCGTTGTCCTTGTCGGTGTCGTCGGCCGCCTGCTGGTCGGTGGGTGCGGCGTTCTTGGCTTCCTTGTTCAGAACTTCGGCGCCCTCGCCGCTCAGCGCAGACGTCTCGGGCACAAAGATCAGGCCGCCCAGTGCAACGACCAACACGACAGCGCAGGCTGCACAGGCAGGGACGTGCGCGCGCACCCAGTTGGCGGGCGTGGCGGTGCCGTCGCGGAACTCGGATACGGTGCGCCCAAAGGCGCCCTTTCTAAACGGCGTCTCGATAAAGCGATATGAGCATTCGGCCACGGCGACCACCAACAGCACCTGCAAAATGTACCGCCACCACGGTGTATCGTTGATGTTGGCGACCGGGTTCATAAGCAACAGCAGCGGATAGTGCCACAGGTAGATGCTGTATGAGCGCTTGCCAACCCACACGAGCGGCTCGGCGGACAGCGCGCGAGCAACCATTCCCTGGGGCTGCACGCAGGCCGCGATGACCATGAGCGTGAGGATGGAGCATAACAGCGTGCCGCCGCGATACTGGAACGCGGTGTAGCCGTTGGTGAGCGCGACCATGGCGGCAAGGCCAACCAGACCCACGACGCCCAATACATCGATGGATGCGGGCGAGGACCAAAAGCGCACGGGGGCGCTCGGCTGTGCCGGGGCGGTCTCGGCTGATTCGTCGGCCTTTTCGCCAGGCTTGCCCTCGGCGTTCTTGCCGTGCTTGGCGGCGCCAGCCAGGCGATTGAGCCCCAAACGATGGGCGAGACGAACCGGCGCCAGGTCGCGATCGGGGATAAAGGCCATCCAGGCACCCAGCAGCAGCGAGAACACGCGGGTGTCGGTGCCGTAGTACACGCGGCTGGGGTCGGCGGCAGGGTTGTAAAGCACCATCATGGCAAGGGCAGATACCGCGGCAAGGCCTAGAACCACGCGGCGCGTGTTGGGTTTGCTCACATGCATGGATACCATGGCAAACAGCAGCGGCGGCCAAATCAGGTAGAACTGTTCCTCGATGGCAAGCGACCAAAAGTGCGTGAGCGGCGAGGGGTCGCCCAGAGCATTGAAGTACGAGACGTTTTGGGCAATCTGCCACCAGTTGTTAAAGAACAGCAGTGACGGCAGAATGTCGGGGCGCATCTTGGTGAGCATCACGTGGTTGAAGACGGTGCACAGCGCACAGGTCACCACCACGACGGTTACCACGGCGGGGACCAGGCGACGGATGCGGCGGATCCAGAAGCTCTTGAGGTCGATGCGGCCGGTCTTAGCGACTTCGTTGAGTAGCAGGCGTGTGATCAGATAGCCCGAAAGCACAAAGAAGATCGTGACGCCGAGCAGACCGCCCTGCGCCCACGTGAGGTTGAGGTGATAGAGCACCACCGCGACGACGGCAAGCGTGCGCAGGCCGTCAAGGGCAGGGATGTAGCGGGACTTGGGGCGAGCAGGCGTCTGCTCCGCGGCGGGAGTGTTGGCGCGGCCCGCGTTGTTGGCAGAAGCGCGATGGGGGCTCGTGGTGCGTCGCGGCTCGTTGGCACGGCGTTCGCTCTTCACGCGTTCGTGCGGCGCCGGCTCGTTGCCCGTGCGGCGTCGACCGCGCGAGCCCGATTGCGAGAATTGTTCCATAAAACATCATCCAATGACGAGAATAATCAGCACGTATTCATTGTAGCTGCCTGCTCCTGTGAATGCTTGCTGCTGGCGCAACCTCAAGGGTGCGTTCACATCAAAGTGAACTAAAGTTATAGAGGTGCGAAGGCGCGCAATCGACGGTCGACGGTGGGTGCAAAGCCCGCAGATGAGGAGGTTTCCATGGCAGATCGCGGCATCGTTGCGGTGCTCGGCAGCATGAACATGGACCTTTCGGTGGCGTGCGAGCGCATACCGCGTGCGGGCGAGACCGTCGGCGGCAGCGGGTTTATCACCAACGCCGGCGGCAAGGGCGCCAATCAGGCCGTAGCTGCCGCGCGTATGGGCGCGTGCACGCACATGATCGGCGCGGTCGGTCGCGATGCGTTCGGCGCGTCGCTCGTGGCGGGGCTCCAAGGCGCCGGCGTGGACTGTGACTTTGTAGTGCATCGCGATGACGTGGAGACGGGAACGGCGACCATCATTCGCTGCGAGGGCGACAACCGCATCATACTGTCACCGGGCGCCAACCATGCGCTTGCGGGCGCGGACGTTGCCTGCGCGCTGAGGCGTCTGGTGGCCCATGAGCTCGACGGCGGCGCCAGCGAGATTGCCCCGGCTGCCGGAAGCGTCTTTATCGCCCAGGGCGAATGCGACCTTGCGGCGACGGCCGAGGCGCTTGTTTGCGCTCACGAGCTGGGGTTCTATACGGTCTTTAATCCAGCGCCTGCCTGCGAGCTGCCTGCGGAGGTCTGGCCTGCGGTCGACCTGGTCTGTCCCAACGAGACCGAGTGCCAGGTTCTGACGGGCATTCTGCCCACGGATGATGTGAGTTGCGTCGCCGCGCTCAAAGCGCTGCTCGACAAGGGCGCCGGAGCTGCGGTCATCACGTTGGGCGGCGCCGGGTCGGTTACGCTCGGCGATGACGGCGAGCTGCTGCGCATGCCGGCACTTTCGAGCACGGTAGTCGATACCACGGCCGCCGGCGATACGTTTATCGGCGCGTTGGCGGCGGCTCGCCTAGAGGGCTTGCCGCTCTTTGAGTGCATGGCCGCGGGCGCTCGCGCCTCGGCAGTGACGGTGTCGCGCCTGGGCGCTCAGCAATCGATTCCCACGAGCGCCGAAGTTGAACATTGGTTTAGTTAAACGATAAAGACGGAGAAGCGGAGTAGAACAATGGCAATCAAGAAGCTGATCCTTGATCTGGATATGGGTGTGGACGATGCGATGGCGCTGGCCTATGCCATCGCGAGCCCCGAGGTGGAGCTCGTGGGCATCACCACGTGCTTTGGCAACGTGCGCGTCGAGCAATCGGCGCACAACTGCCTGGCGGTGCTCGATCTGCTGGGTCGCCCCGAGGTGCCGGTGTACCTGGGCGCCGACCGTCCCCTGCAGGCGACTGAGCCCTATACGCCGCCGGCGTCCACCGCGCTCATTCACGGCAAGAACGGCATCGGCGGCGCGAGTGTGCCCGCGTCGCCCTACGAGCCGGTGGGGGCGACCTCGGCCGACGGCAACGCTGCGGTCGATTATCTGATCGATGCCGCGCGCACTTATGGTCCCGATCTGGTCTACGTAGCGACTGGCCCGCTCTCCAACCTGGCGCTCGCCCTGGAGCGCGATGCGGCGGCGATGATGTCCATCGGCCGCGTGGTCGTGATGGGCGGCGCCCTTACCGTGCCCGGCAACGTGAGCGCGGGCGCCGAGGCCAATATGGCGAGCGACCCCGAGGCAGCCGACGCGGTGCTGCGCTCGGGCCGTAAGCTCACCATGGTGGGTCTGGACGTGACGCATCGCGTGGTGCTCACACGCCGCGACATTGCCGGCTGGACGGGCTCGGGCACCATGGCGGGCTGCGCATTTGCGAGCATGGTCGAGCACTACATTGGCTCGTACGAGATGAACGCACCCTACCTGGGTGGTTGCGCGCTGCACGATCCGCTGGCCGTTGCCGTGGCGATCGACCCCACGCTCGTAGGTGCGCTCGGCTGCAACCTGCGTGTTGATCTGCTGGGCGAGTACCGCGGTCGCACCATCTGCGATGAGCGTCGCCTGTCCGATCCGGACAAGAGCGCGCTTGTGGCACTGACCGTGGATGCTCCGCGCTTCCTGTCCGAGTTCAAGACGCGTATGGCCCGTGTCCTTGGCTAAGTTGTCTTTTTGGGACGGGGCTTTTTGACTGGTATGATTGGTGCGACCAATCGAACCAGCTAAAAGAGCCCCGTCCCAATTTGACTATCGAGAGGATCTGCCATGGAGCGCATCGCCAGCTTTTCCGTTGACCATCTGCTGCTTGAGCCCGGCGTGTATGTGAGCCGCATCGACCGCGATCCGGCGACCGGCGCCGCCGTCACCACCTTTGACCTGCGCCTGACCACGCCCAACAAGGAGCCGGTCATGAACACGGCCGAGTGCCACACCATTGAGCACCTGGGCGCGACGTTCCTTCGCAATCATGCCGAGTGGTCGAGCCGCATTGTCTACTTTGGCCCCATGGGCTGCCGCACGGGCTTTTACCTCGTCGTATTTGGTGAGGTGACGAGCGAGGAGATCCTGCCGCTCGTGCGTGAGCTGTTCGAGTTTGTCGCCGACTTTGAGGGCGATGTCCCCGGTGCCGCTCCCGAGGAGTGCGGCAACTACCTGGACCAGAACCTTCCCATGGCTAACTGGCTCGCGCGCCGTTACCTCGACCGCGACCTGGCCGATATCGACGAGAAGCACCTGCACTATCAGCAGGCATAAGGGCTTTATCGCCCAAAACGCGCGCATTGGGCGCCTTCGCTTATGCGGGGGCGCCTTTTTGTTGATTGGTCGGGACGAGCGTTCAAAATCGCTCATGTTTGTTCTAGAATGTTCGTATAGTCACATTTACGAACAGGAGTGAACATGCATATCTACTCTGTCAACGATCCCGAGTTCAAATCCTATGGCAACGTTTGGGATAACGTTCCGTCCGAGCTTACGTCGCCCGTGCTCGAGGCGCTCTCTGCCACGCCCATTCCCGAGGGCAGCAAGTACGTAGCAAGCGCGCCGGAGCTCGAGGACGTCAAGGATGCCGACAAGCTTGGCTTTCTCATGTTTGGTGGCCGTCCGTTCCAGCTGGGCTGGTGCAACGGCCACAACACGCGTCTCAACTGCCTGGAGTACCACCGCGCGAGCGAGTTCAACCTGGGCGCGCGCGACTTTATTCTGCTCGTGGCGCATCGCTGGGAGATCGAGGACGGCAAGCTCGACACCGCGTGCGTCAAGGCGTTCCGCGTGCCGGCGGGTACGGTCGTCGAAGTCTTCAACACCACGCTCCACTACACGCCCTGCATGGTCGACGACGGCGGCTTCCAGGTGATGGTGGCACTGCCCGCCGGCACCAACGGTCCGCGCCCCGAGGTCGCGGCCGACATGCCTGCGGCCGGCGACAGCTACTGCTACTGGAAGGCCGACAAGTGGGTCCTCTGCCATGCTGACAGCCCCAAGGCAGCCGAAGGCGGCTACGTAGGCCTCATCGGCAAAAATCTCGACATCACCGTGGACTAGCGCATCGCCCCAAACCGCCACAAAGGTGCCTGTCTCCTTTGCGGTGGTTTGGGGCGGGCGGATATCGGGAAGTGCCAGACGGGGGAGGCTGCCGGGCGCGTTTGCATCGGGATGCCCATCAAGGAAGTGGCGTTGCGCGTGTCCCTTCTGGGCCATGCGGCTCAAAATCGCGGCGTGATGTGGACGACTGGGGCCGAATTAGCAGCATTTCGAGCTTGGTTTCGATATTGAGACTGGTTCTTTATTAAAATAGAATTCCAGACAATTGAGCGGCCGGGGGTTAACCATGAGGGGCATGGGAGACACAACCGCATATTTGCGTCGGGGCATTCGGGAGATTATATGCCTGGCGCTGTTCTTCTTCACGTTTTTGGCGTGCGAGTATCTCTTTGATGTGCGCATAGCCGAGTTCGTGTCTCCAAACGAGGTCGTTATTTATGAGAGCCTTGTCATCGGCGCGAGCGTGATTGGCTTCTTTGTGCGTCCCGTTCTGTACTATCGCCGTCCCCATGCTATCGACGCGACGAGCGACATCACGGGCATTTTGCTAGTGGCGGCATTGCTGCTTTTGATTATGGCTGCTCAGTTCGAGGTGGTAATCGCCGGCGGTTTGGTGGCGTGCTGCGCACTGGGCTACTGCGGATCGACTGCCCACGCAAACTTTGCACGACGCTTTGCGCGGACGCCCTGCTTGGCGCGCGCCGCCGCACTTTCCTATGCCATGGGCGTTCTGGTGCAGGTGCTCAACCACATGGTGATGCCTGCCGGCATTCCTCAGCAGGCTGTTCTGGTCGTCTGCGCGATCGCGCAGGTGGCGTTGCTCCACGGTGCCCGACGCGCCAAGCTGCGCGACGAGTCCAATCCCAACTTTGAACCCAGTGCTGCCGGGCTTTCGGTAGATGCTCTGGAATATGGCGCCAAGTGGCATGACGATCCCGAGGCAAAGGCGGCATTCCGTCGCGCCGTAGTTCGCCTGACCGTGGCGACGGCGTATCTTTCTGGCGTATTCGCCGCTCTCAACGCGGGCTTCACGACCCTGCATGCTGTCGGAGCCGTCGATTTGGGCGATTGGCCGCGCCTGCTGCTTGTCGTGAGCTCGTTGGTCGCTGGCGCACTATTTGACCTGCACGGCCGCTCGTATATGAATATCGGCATGACATGTGCCGCCATACTGTCCACGCTTTCGTTCTTTGTGCTCATCGTCGATGGCAATGGCGGCAACGAGCTTGCTGCCACGATCATCTTTTATCTGGGCTCGGGCTTTTTCGTGGTGTTCTTTACCACAAAATATGCCGCCGTCTCGCTCTATGCGCGCTGGTCATATTTTTGGCCGTGCATGGGTCGCGTCGTCAACAACGTGTGCTCGATGTTCGTGACGGCGCCGGCAGTGGCGATTATCTCGAGTCAAAATGTGCTGGCTGCGGTCGGTGCGGCGCTCGTGATGTTTGTGGGCATTGCGATTACGCTGCTGGGGCAGTTGGGGCAACGAGCCGATGATGCCGCGATGCGGGACGGACCGCCGCTTGCCACCGACGATCTTGGTGGGGATCTTGCGCCCACATGCTCCGACCCCGAGCCCGTGGAGGCAGCGGAGCTCACGTCCGATGAACGCCTCGATGCTTTCGTCGCCACCTTTGGGCTTACAGAGCGCGAGCGCGCGGTAGTGTCGAGAAAGTTGGTGTAGCGCCCGATCCGAAGCGAGTCGGCCCGGC
>CAUBTS010000089.1 GCA_958438955.1 uncultured Collinsella sp. | reverse complement strand
TATCGGTGGCGACAAGGTTCATGTCGACCTCGGCGTGACTGTCCTCGGAATAATCTAGGTCGAGCAGCGTATTGCCGTCGACAACGCCCATGGAGATGGCAGCCACCTGGCCGATAAGCGGGATGCGCTCGATCTTGCCCGCCTCGACCCACATGGCGAGGGCGTCGTGCAGCGCCACCCAGGCGCCGGTGATGCTCGCTGTACGCGTGCCGCCATCGGCCTGAATCACATCGCAGTCGACGGTGACGGTGTACTCGCCGAGCGCCTTCATGTTGACGACGGTACGCAGGCTGCGGCCAATGAGGCGCTCGATCTCCATGGAGCGGCCCTTGCGGTTGGCGTGCTCGCGCTTGCAGCGCTTGCCGGTCGACGCCGGCAGCATGGCGTATTCCGCGGTCACCCAGCCGGCCTTAGCTCCCTTTCGCCAGCCCGGCACGCCCTCCTCGATAGTGGCGGCGCACAGCACGCGCGTGTCACCGAACTCGGCCAAACACGAGCCGTGAGCGTGCTTCATGACGCCACGGGTGAGCTTAACCGGGCGCAACTCGTTGGCGGCGCGGCCGTTGGCGCGGTTGACCTGCATGTACTCCATAGAAATATCCTTTCGGCAAAATATGTGGCGAAGGCTTTGGCGGCTGCCTTACATCTATTTCAGCTCATCGATATCGATATGTTCGATGCTCTTGAGCGGCTGACCAAAGATAAAGCTGCCCGCCACCGCAAACTCGGCAATGTTATCGGCCGTCGTGGCAAAACGATGCTGCGGCTCGGCGGCGTCGCCCGCCAGCTGCTCGCGGCGCGTGAGGATATCGGTCAGCTCGCGTGTGGTCTCCTCGGCGGAACTCACGACGCGCACCCCAGGCCCCAGCGCATGGCGGATAGGTCCCACCAACAGCGGAAAATGCGTACAGCCGAGCACCACGGTATCGATACCGTGGTCGCGCAGCGGCTCAACCGTGGCACCCACCAGCGCACGCACGGCAGGCGTATCGAAGATATCCTCGTTCTCAAGCCACTGTTCCTGCAGATGTGCACCCGAGGCAAGCTCGTGTTCGACAACCTCGACAAAGCTCGAGGCAGGACAGCCGTATACATCGACGCCGGCATCTAGATCCTGAATGGCGCGCGTGTAGGCGCCCGAGCGAATGGTGAGGTTGGTGGCGAGCACGCCCACGCGACGCGAGCGGGTGCTGTTGATTGCCGCACGGGCACCCGGCGCGATCACGCCGATCACGGGAACGTCGAGCACCTGCTGGGCCAGACGCAAGGCCGCAGCGGTCGCCGTGTTGCAGGCGATGACCATAATCTTGACGTCGTGCTTCGAAAGCCAACGACCCGCCTGCAACGCAAACGAGCGCACCTCATCCTCGGTACGCGTGCCGTAGGGACAGCGCTTGGTGTCGCCAAAGTAGTAGACGGACTCGTGCGGCAGCGCCGTCGCGATGGCGCGCGCAACCGTCAGACCGCCCAAACCAGAATCGAACACGCCAATCGGGCGCGTGTCGCCTGCCGAATTCTCGATATCGGACATTACCTCACCAGTCTCTCTCGAAAAGACATGTCCAAGTGCGGCGGCGGCGCGCTACGAACGCGCCGCGACCAGCAGCTCTGCCGTCGCCGCCCAACCGTCGACAATTTTGCCACGCGTAACGAAAGCGTTCTCGCAAGCAGCCAGGAACTCGGGCGCGCCGGCGCTCGTCAGGCCATTCTCGACCAGGCAGAACGTGCCCACGTGATCGGCCATGTAGAAGTCGGACTCGGAATCGCCGAGCGCGAGCGTCTCCTCGCGCTCGATCCCTAGGTGCTCGCAGAAGCGCGCAATGGCGACGCCTTTGTTGAGGCCCGCGGGGTTGATGTTGAATGCGCGACCGTCCTCGACGCGATCGAGCTCGAGCGTCGTCGGCTTGGACAGATGCGTCAGGTGACCGTTGCAGGCCCACACCAGGCCGCAGCCGGCCTCGTCCAGGATGGCCTGAACCTCATCGTCGGGCACATCGCCGCGCATGCCGACGGTGACCTCACGGTACTTGTAGCCGGTCGACATGTCGTTGTGATACTCGATCTTGTGCGGCCAGCGGGCGAGGATCTTCTCGCACACGCCGGTCTGCTCGATCACCTGGTGCGGCGTGAGGCCGCAAGAGGGGTCGTAGGGCATGTCGCCGGTCAGATACTCCCAATCGTTGGCTTTGAGGTCGTACATGACCAGGCCGCCCATCTCGCCGATGTAGGAGTTGAGACCGAGCACGCGCGCGTCCTCGTGGATCATGGTACGGTTGCGGCCAGAGGTGGGAACCACCTGAATACCAGCGCGAGCGAGCGCCACGACGGCCTCGACGAGTTTGGTCGAGGGGTTGCCGTCGTTGTCGCGCAGCACGCACGAGCCGGGTGCAAGCATCGTGGCATCCAGGTCGGTAAAGACGTACTTGACCTTGGCCAAGCGCTCGCGCATCTCGCCCGAAAGCTCAGCGACGGTCGGCAGGGTATTGTGGGACATGGTTACTCCGTTTACGTAGAAGGGTTTGGACTTGGACGGCATGTTTTGATTGAGGGAACACGCTTATGGCGACAGCGCACTCAGGGCGCCGCCGCCATCATGGTTCATTAGTCAAACTGGGTAACATCGATCAGGCGATTGGCCAGCGAAAGGTCGCTCTCGATGGGCACGAACTCGTCGCCCACGTGCATGAGCTCCTCGTCACCCTTTGCCAGCAGCAAGACAATGGTGGGAGCATCGGGGTTGACGTACTCCTCGCGCGCCGCCTTGAACGCCGCATGCACAGCGGCTTCGCGATCGAGGATGATCTTGTTCGGCGTATCGTCGGGAACATGTTCGGCAAGCTCGCGACAGACCTTCATCGGGTCCTCGTGAGCCGGGTCCTCATTGGCAAAGATCATCAGGTCGGAATACGGTGCGGCCTCGCGCGGAAGCTGCTCGCGGCGCTCCAGCGCCTTGCCGCCGGCAGCGCCAAACACCGCAATGACCGGACTAGCGGGAAACGCGCGCTTGACCGACGAGAAAAGCGAGCGGAACGAAAGCTGGTTGTGCGCGTAGTCGACGACACAAATCACGCGGCCGTCCTTCGACTCCACGACCTCCATACGGCCCGGCACACGCAGTTTTGAGAGGCCCTTCTTGATGGCATCGATACCGATGCCGATCTCGCGCGCAGCGGCGATAGCGACCAGCGCGTTCTCCACGTTAAAGTCGCCCGCGATACCCAGCAGGACCTTCTCCCCCGCCTCGGACTCGTCGGCACACAAGCCATGCAAGTTGAACTCGATGCTAAAGCCGACCATGCGTACGTCGCTCGCCCACAGACTTGCCTCGGGATGCTCGACGCCAACGGTCACCAAGCGCTCGGCCGTCGACGCTGCCTCCAGCACGCGTTCGACTTCATCAGTGCCCAGATTCACTACGGCAGTCTTAGCCTGATCAAAGATCCTGAGCTTGCTCTCAAAATAATCCTCAAACGTGGGGTGCTCGATCGGCGAGATGTGGTCGCGGCCGATGTTGAGGAAACACGCCACGTCAAACGGCAGATTCTCGACGCGTTGGTACTTGAGCGCCTGGCTCGAGACCTCCATGACCATGGACTGGCGACCGGACGTGCGGCAGTTGGCGATATGGCGCCAAACCTCGGGGGCCTCGGGCGTGGTGTTGGTGCTCTCGTAGCACTCGATACCATCGTCGGTACTCACCGAGCCGATCATGCCGCAGGACTCGCCCGCCGCCTTGATGATGGACTGGAGCATAAAAGCGGCCGTGGTCTTTCCCTTGGTACCGGTGATGCCCACGATCTTGACGTCGTGGTCGGGACGGTCGTAGACCTCCGGCGGCAACAGGGCCATGGCCGTGCGAACACTATCAACAACCAGCATCGCAGCACCGCTCTCCTTCGCCAGCGGCTCCAGAGACTCGACCAGCGACTCCTCGCACACAAATGCGACGGCGCCCGCATCGAGCGCCATGCTCAAAAACGCGGGCTTAAAGGCAGCACCTTTGCAAAAGAATACGTCACCTGCCGAGACCGCGCGCGAATCAAACGAGCAGCCGGTCACGGCGCGCTCGTCAACCTGCTCTGATGCGCGCAGCTCGCCGCACACGTCGAGAAGCTTGGCAAGCGTATCGACCGTGGTCACGGTCGCGGAATCCGAATGGTGCATCTTTCACCTTTCTCAGCCATTTGGCAGGGACGGCTTTTATAGTAACTGAAACGCACCCACGCAAAAACGGCTCCCGGAGGAGCCGTTACGCGCAGGCGTTCGTAAGCCGAGGCTAGGCAGCCTGAACAGCGGGCTGGTCCTCGTCGATAAAGAAGCGCTTGTACCACACCAGGAACACGAGCGGCGTATAGATCTTGCGCTGGAAATCGCCCTTGCCCGCAAAGTGCAGATCGAGCAGGTGCATGAGCTCGTCGGTATTGAAGAACTCACTTGCCCACGGCGCGGTGAAGTACTCCTTGACATAGTCGTACCACTTTTGCTCGCGCAGCCAGTAGACAATCGGCACCGGGAAGCCCACCTTGGGACGGGTGGCCCACTCATCGGGCAGCGACTTGTTGGCAGCGTGGCGGAGTACCTGCTTGTTGCCGTTCTCGTTGATGCGGTAGCGATCGGGAATGTGCTCGGCGAACTCCATGACTTTGCGGTCCAGGAAGGGCACGCGCAGCTCCAGCGAGTGCGCCATGCACATCTTGTCGGCCTTGAGCAGAATGTCGCCCGGGAGCCACATGTTCATGTCCAGGTACTGCTTCTTGACCAGTTCGGGCTGACCCTTCACGCGTGCGTAGATGGGTGCAGCGAGCTCAAAGGCGCCGTCGCCGGTGTTGTACTCGGGCTTGAGCACGCCGTCGACCTCGCGCTCCGGCCATACCAGAGCCTGTCCCAGGAACGACTTCTCGGGGATCTCGGCACCCTTGACCAGGAAGTTATGTCCCTTGAAGTACGGCATATGCAGCGCCAGGTTACCGAGCGCGCGACGGATGGGCAGCGGCACCATCTTTTTGTACTTGCGCACCGGAACCGTGTCCTCGTAGTAGGCGTAGCCGCCAAAAAGCTCGTCGGCACCTTCGCCCGAAAGCACGACGGTGACGTCTTTGCGAGCCATCTCGGCCAAGAACCACAGCGGCACGGAAGACAGGTTGGACTGCGGCTCGTCCATGTGATACTGGATGTCCTCGAGTGCACCGAAGAACTCGTCGGCGGTAATCATCTTGCGAACGTTCTCGACGCCGAGCTTATCGGAAAGCTCCTTGGCGTAGTTGGTCTCGTTGAAGTTCTTGTAGTCAAAGCCCACCGAGAAGGTCTTGTCGGGCATGAGGCAAGCGGCGATGTAGCTGGAGTCGACGCCACCGGAGAGGAACGACGCGACCTTGACGTCGGCGATGCGATGGGCCTCGACGCTCTCGTGCACGACCTCGTCCAGCTCATCGACATACTCTTCGAACGGCTTCTCGACGGCAGAGTAATCGCAATCCCAGTAGCGCTCGATGTTCATCTTGCCGGTCGGGATATCGACGGTAAAGTAGTGCGCCGGCGGCAGCTTGTAGACACCCTCGAAGAAGGTCTCCTCGGTTGCCGAATACTGCAGCGTCATGTACGGACGCAGAGCCTTTTTGTTGACCGCCTTGTGGAAGTGCGGGTAGTCCAGGAAGCTCTTGATCTCGGAACCAAAGAGCACGCCCGGAGCGCCGTCGCCCGCATCGGCCATGGGATAGTAGTAGAGCGGCTTGATGCCAAAGATGTCGCGGGCGCCAAAAAGCTTGTTCTTCTTTTTGTCCCAGATGACGAAGGCGTACATACCGCGCAGGCGATCGAGAACGGCCTCGCCCCACTCCTCGTAGCCGTGCAGGAGGCTCTCGGTGTCGGCGCCGCAGTGGAACTTGTAGCCCTTGGCCTCGAGCTCGGAACGGAGTTCTTGGAAGTTGTAGATCTCGCCGTTGAAGACAATGACGACGCTACCGTCCTCGTTGGCCATGGGTTGGGCGCCAGCCTCGGTCAGGTCGAGGATCGACAGGCGGCGGAAGCCGAGGGCAACGCGGCCGTCGATAAACTGACCGCCCATGTCGGGACCGCGATGGACGATGCGGTCCATCATCTTGGTGAGCACCTCGGATTGGTTATCCGTCCCACCGACAAAACCGACAAAACCGCACATATACTATCCCCTCTGCTGTTGCTGGGCATCAAATCGAATCAGTAGCTTTTGAGTATACCCGAGGGCGTAAAGAGGGGCGGAATGTTCAGGCAATCTCAACTGAATCAGCTCCGCTGTGACACGCGCCGGTTACCTTTAATGGATATGAGGTGAATGGGGCGATTGTTTTGCTATACTCTCTCCGCACGGGCGATTGGCGCAACGGTTAGCGCAGGTGCTTTACACGCACAAGGCTGGGGGTTCGAATCCCTCATCGCCCACCATTGAATTGGAAACGGTCCTCGAAAGGGGACCGTTTTTGTTTGGGCCCATTTCATGGGATTCGAACCCGCAAGGGTGCGGAGCTGAGGAAACGCGAAGCGTTTTCCAGCGCAGCACGCGAGGAGCGAAGCGACGAAGCGAATGCGGGCGGCGGAGCCGCACGCGGACATCCCTCATCGCCCACCACTGATTTGATAGGCCTCCAGCGATGGAGGCCTTTCCTTTTTCATGCCCAGCGCATGGGATTCGAACCCGCCAGCACGTCTGTCACAAAGGCCGTGGTCAAAAAATGGCAAAAATGAGTACTGCTACTTTGTTTGCAACATATAAAAAGACAGTATTTGCTTAAGTTACGCAACATATGTCCATTATAAGGACTAACAGTCAGATCAAAATCGTGTATTCATCGCCATTTCGACTTGCCATCTGGCCTTATTAGTCCAAAATTGCTGCTACCAAATCGGTAACAGTACTCATATTTGATGTTTTTTGACCAGCAGGTCTCCCTGCCTTAGCAAATCTAAGGCAAAACGGGCTCCAGACCGCTGAATCATGCCGCATAGGGCACGTCCGCAGTCCGG
>CAUBTS010000088.1 GCA_958438955.1 uncultured Collinsella sp. | reverse complement strand
AGGCCCGATTTTGCCTCTTGACAATGTCCTGCTCATATTAAAAGGAACGTCCCCAGGTGCCGGCTGTTGAGTTGCGGTGGAATAGGGACTGTTTGGTGCCCGAAAGGGCGATTGTAGTCCGTATTTCACCGCAAATTATTTAGAGGGTGCTGAGAGTGGGGGTCCAGGCGATGGTGGGAGTCGCGCCGTCGAGAACCTCGTTGATGGTGGCGGCCATGCCGGCGAGGAGGCTGTTCTCGCTTACGGTGAGCGCATCGTAGCCGCCGGCACGCATGAGCTCGCGGATCACCACGGCGCCGGCCAGAATCACGCCCGCGCGCTTGGGCTGCACGCCCGGCAGCGCAGCGATACCCTCCACACCCAGCGTAGACATACGATCGATGGCGGCCGAGATCTGCTCCAGCGAAAGCTCGCGCAGGTGCACAAAGTTCGAGTCGTACGGCTCCAGTTCGTGGACCAGCGCCACGAGCGTGGTGACGGTACCGCCCACCGCAACGAGGCGCTCGGCGCGCGCAAAGTCGCTGGGCAGGCCCTCAAAATAGGCGGAGAACTGCTCGCCCGCCCACGCGGCGGCAGCCGCAAGCTCGTTCGTCGACGGCGGCAGCGCAGAGAAAAACCGCTCGGTCACGCGACGGCAACCGATGTCCAGCGAGCGCGTTCCCTCCAGCGCAAAGACCCCGCGCTCCGGCGCGTACACGCCCGTCGCGAGCTCCGTGGAGCCGCCGCCCGAATCGGCGACGACAATGCGTTCACCGGCAAAGTCGTGCGCCACGCCAAAAAATGTCAGGCGCGCCTCGACCTCGCCCGGAATCACCTGTGGCTCAAGCCCCAAATCGCGCAGGCCGTCCAGCAGCAGCGCGGCGTTGGACGCATCGCGCGCGGCGCTCGTGCACGTGGTACAGATGCACGCGGCGCCAAAGTCGCGCGCCTCGTCCACAAACATGCGGCACGCAGCGAGCACGCGCTCGACGGCCGCCTCACAAAAGCGACCCGTCGCGTCCACGCCCTCGCCCAGGTCGGTAATCTCGGTATGTTTGGACGATCCCACAATCGCTCCGCCCTCGACCTGGGCCAACACCAGTCGCGACGACACCGTTCCCAGGTCGATCGCGGCCACCTTATATCGTTTGCAATCTGCCATTGCGGGCTCCCCTCCGGGCGCTACTCGCCTACTCGCCGCTGGACGCGACCGTCTGGCCCTCGACGCCGTTAAATCCAAACAGCATATCGAGCGTCTTGATGTACCACGGTGCGTCCTTGCCGACCTCTTCGATCTCTTTGGCCACTTCGCTGGCATTCTTGGCGTTTGAGGACTTTTTGCTCGACGACGAATCCGAATCATCGTCCAGGCCCAGCACTTCAATCCTCTTCTCGCCGGGCATCGCCATGCCCAGGCCCCGTGCCGAATCCTTAATGCCCTCTTCCGAGAACCACTTATCAGTGTCTTTTTTCATCTCATCATTGTATTGCTGACGAATCTCGACCTGCTTGGCCAAGATGTCGCTCGAGCGCTTAGCCACGTACAGGTCGCGTACGGGGAAATACAGGCTCGCGAGCGCCAGGGCAACGACAATGCCGATGAATAGCCCTCGCTGAGGACCGTGGGTAAAGTCGTAGATCGCCTTGACCACCGCGTTGTCGTTGGCGTAGTGCATAAAGTCCGAGCCCGAAAAACGGTTCGAAGGCCTGCTCGACCTATCGTGCGTTTGAGCCGACGAGCGCTGAGCATGCGACGAACGTGCCGGGCGCACTGGTCCATCTGTCGAAGTATTCACTTGAGCATTGGGGCGCGAGGTACTTGTCGGGCGCTGTATGGAGCGGTCGGCGCCGGCGTAGGCGGACCCACCGAGCTGCACCGTGCGCGCACGGCGAGGCGACGGCTCACGCGAACCGGCGGAATAGTACCTGTTGTCGTAAATCTGATCCATGTGCGCCTTGTGCGGTTGAGGTTTGTTTGCGCTAAGTATTCTAGTTATAGCACGAGCGCGCGCACCACCTTCGACAGCCTTTGCTCGACATAAAAAAGGCGCTGAGCCATATGGCCCAGCGCCCAATGGCGGCCATCAGAAGTGGAACGGAGCCGAGTCAACCCCGCCCCCCGAGCGCCACTTGTTTAGCGAATGTTGTAGAACGCGGCCTTGCCGGCGTAGCGCGCGCTGCCCTCGAGCTCGTCCTCGATGCGGATGAGCTGGTTGTACTTGGCGATACGGTCGCTGCGGCACGGGGCGCCCGACTTGATCTGGCCGGCGTTGACGCCCACGACCAGGTCGGCAATCGTGGAGTCCTCGGTCTCGCCGGAGCGGTGGCTCACGATGCAAGCGTAACCGGCCTCCTTGGCGGTCTCGATGGCCTCGAGCGACTCGGTGAGCGTGCCGATCTGGTTGACCTTGACCAGGATCGCGTTGGCGGCACCCAGCTCGATGCCCTTCTTGAGACGCTCGGTGTTGGTGACGAACAGGTCGTCGCCCACCAGCTGCACCTTGTTGCCAATGCGGCGGGTAAGCTCGACCCAGCCGTCCCAGTCCTCCTCGGCCATGCCGTCCTCGATGGAGATGATGGGATAGGTGTCGACGAGCTTCTCCCAGTAATCGACCATCTGGGCACTCGTGTACTCAACACCCTCGCCCTTGAGCTCGTACATGCCGGTCTCGGCGTTGTAGAACTCGGTCGAGGCCGGGTCCATGGCGTACATGAAGTCGACGCCGGGCTTAAAGCCGGCCTTCTCCACGGCCTTGGTGATGTACTCGAACGGCTCGGCATTGGTCTTAAGGTTGGGGGCAAAGCCGCCCTCGTCGCCCACGCCGCCGCCCAGGCCGGCCTCGTGCAGCACGCCCTTGAGGGTGTGGTAGACCTCGGCGCACCAGCGCAGGCCCTCGGCAAAGCTCGGGGCACCCACCGGCATGATCATGAACTCCTGGAAGTCCACGTTGTTGTCGGCATGCACGCCGCCGTTGAGGATGTTCATCATGGGCGTGGGCAGCAGGTGGGCGTTGACGCCGCCCAGGTACTGGTACAGCGACAGGCCCGCCGACTCGGCAGCGGCGCGGGCGACGGCCAGCGACACGCCCAGGATGGCGTTGGCGCCGAGCTTGGTCTTGTTGGGGGTACCATCCGCAGCGATCAGCGCGGCATCGACGGCGCGCTGATCGAAGGCATCGAGGCCCACGACGGCATCGGCGCACTCGTTGTTGACGTGCTCGACGGCCTGCGAAACGCCCTTGCCCAGGTAGCGGCCCTTGTCGCCATCGCGCAGCTCGCAGGCCTCAAAGGCGCCGGTCGAAGCACCCGAAGGCACCATTGCGCGGCCAAAGCTGCCGTCCTCGAGCACGACCTCGACCTCGACGGTGGGATTGCCGCGGCTGTCGAGCACCTCGCGACCGTAGACGTCCAAAATATCGCTCATGTTGTCTCCCTCTCACTTGGAAACGTAGTGGATGCAAGCGACCGGCTGACCGTGCACCGTCGGTGCGCCTCCGTAAGTTAGCCATGTCGCACTTTTTGCATTATGCCCTAAGTTAGCCGAGGGATACACTTGATTTTCGAAAAATTTAGCGGGAACGATGAGGCGTGTCAGCCCGTCGTTCCCGCAGTCTTACTCCTCCGCCTTTGCGGCATCCCACAGGTCGTTGAGGCCGTGGGTCGAAAGCTCGGCAAGATCCACGTGAGCATCGGCCACCATCTGCTCCATCGCGGCCCAGCGACGGCGGAACTTTGCCGTGCTGGCACGAAGGGCGCTCTCGGCGTCAATGCCCTCCTTGCGCGCGACGTTGACCAAGGCAAAGAGCAGGTCGCCAAACTCCATTTCGCGCTCGGGCGAGCCGGGGGCCTCGGCCTCAAACTCGGCACGCTCCTCGGCGACCTCGTCCCACACATCCTGGACCGTCTCCCACTCAAAGCCCACGGCAGCCGCCTTGCGCGACACCTTCTGGGCCTGCATCAGCGCCGGCAGATGCGTGGGCACGCCATCGAGCAGACCCTCGGGCGCGGCCTCGCCTGCTGCCACAGCCTTGTCCTTGGCGGCCTTCTCGGCAAGCTTGACCTCGTCCCAGATCTTGAGCACCTCGTCGGAGCTCTCGGCATCCGCATCGCCAAATACGTGTGGGTGGCGGCGAATGAGCTTGGCGTCAATATCGCGCGCCACGTCGGCCAGCGTAAACTCGCCGGCGTCCGCCGCGATCTGCGCATGCAGCACGACCTGCATGAGCACGTCACCCAGCTCCTCGCGCAGGTGAACCGCGTCGTCCGCCTCGATGCAGTCGAGCGCCTCGTAGGCCTCCTCGATCATGTTCTTGCCAATGCTGCGGTGCGTCTGCTCGCGGTCCCACGGGCAGCCGTCGGGCTGACGCAAGCGCCAGACGGTCTGCACCAGATGTTGTAGCTCGGCCGACGCGTCGACCAGCGTGGACAAATCGCGCGAGCCCTTGGCATTTTGCTGAGCCATGTGCTGCGCCATGGTTAGTCCTCCTCCAGGATCACGTGGCGGAACGCTCCGCCCTCGTAGATGCCGTAGCTATGCGTGCCGTCCTTGGGGATGCTCACGCTGCCGGGGTTGAAGAGCCACAGGCCCGGGTGCGCGTCGCTTTCCTCGTTGACCTTGATGTGCGTGTGGCCGTAGACGAGCGCGGAGCCCTCGGGCAACGCGGGCGCGTGGTCGACGCTGTTGTGCATGCCGGCGCCAAAGACATGGCCGTGCGTCAGGAACAGCTCGCGGCCGGTCTCGTCGAACAGCGTGGCGTAGTCGGCCATGACGGGGAAGTCGAGCACCATCTGGTCGACCTCGGCGTCGCAGTTGCCGCGCACCGCGATGATGCGGTCGGCCAGGGCGTTGAGCAGCGGGATAACGCGCTTGGGAGCGTAATCGCGTGGCAGGTCGTTGCGTGGACCGTGGTAGAGCAGGTCGCCCAGCAGCACGACGCGGTCAGGCTGCTCGGACTCGATGGCGGCGCAGAGGCGCTCGGCCCAGTATGCCGAGCCGTGGATGTCGGAGGCGATGAGGTATTTCATGGGGAGATCCTTTCGAATGGGGTTGATATGGCTAGGCGCAGGATGTCGCCACCAGCCGCGTTATTCAAATCGCAGTGCCGCGCTCTGGGCCGCCCGCATCACGCGCTGGAGCGGCACATTATGCTCGCGAGCGAGACGGGCGCAGTCCTCGTACTCGGGCGCTGCACGCTCGCTGCCGTCGGGCAGGGTGGCCACTTTAACGGACACCTCGCCCCATGGCGTCGTTACGCGCTCAAAGCGGCGTGGCAGGCAAACGCGCTCCATGACCTGGCGACGAATGCCGTTGGTCGTGGTTTCCAAAAAGATAATCGTCTGCAGGCGCTCGATATCCTCGTGAGCACAGATTACCTGTAGCTGCCAGCTGGGGCGGCCTTTCTTGCAATAGAGGGGCAGCCAATGCACCTCGCGCGCACCCGCCCCGCGCAGACGGTCGGCGGCGTAGGCGAGCACCTCGGGCGACGCATCGTCGATGTCGCATTCCAGCTTGACGATGGTCTCGGGCGCATCGGTCTCGCGAGACAGCGGAGATGTGCTATCGCATTGCATACGGTCCGGATCCTTTCCGCGCGGGCTCGTTTTGTCCACCCAAACGCTAGCACATCGCAGGCGGCGCAGGGGCGGCGTCATGGGATGGGCGGGACTTTTGCCCGTCGCGGACGTCGGCGTGCGCCGGGATCGTCCTCGCCCCTATCCAAACGTGTACGGCAGCCTCCAAACACGTCATTTTTTGCAGCTTTTGGAGGCTGACGTACACGTTTTGAGGCAGGGTCGATGTCGTGCGGCAGCCCTTGCGCGCCGCCTGCCCTTTCCAGTCGGTTTCGACTTGTGGCGTTCCCGGCGCGCCAGGGGTCGCGCCATTACAATGGAGCGGATTCGCTTGACGCAAAGGAGCTGCCATGTCTGCTTGCCCGCTGGTCGATTGCCACACCCACACCTCGTTTTCGGACGGCCATGCCTCCTTTGAGGAAAACGTTCGCGCCGCCGCGGCGGCTGGCTGTCGGGTCATGGTCTCGACCGACCATCTCACCCTGCCCGCCAGCATGGATGCTAACTGCGAGGTGCAGGTTACTGAGGGCGACCTCCCGGCGCATCGTCTGGCTTTTGAGGACGCTCGCAATCTTGCCGCTCAGATTGCGCCAGAACTCACCTTTATCTACGGTTTCGAATGCGATTGGTACGAGGGCTGCGAGCCTTTGGTTGAGCGCTGGTCCCAGGGCGCCGTCGTGCGCCTGGGCAGTGTGCACTGGATTGGCAACCCAGGCGATATCATGGCCGGTGCCGCGGGTACGGCGGGAACGGAGGACGTCGCTCGTCCCGATACGCCCGATTCGCGCTGCGGCTGGATCGACGATGACACCAACCTGCACGTTTGGGAAAACCTGGGGGTACGCGGCGTGTGGGAGCGCTATGTCGATGACTGGTGCCGCGCCTGCGAGAGCCCGCTCAACTTTGATGTGATGGCTCACCCCGACCTGGTCATGCGCTTTTCGAAGGAAGGCTTTGCGCCCGATTTTGACCCCGCACCGTTTTGGCAGCAGATGGCAGAGTGCGCGCACGATACGGGCCGCCGCGTTGAGGTCTCGACGGCCGCACCGCGCAAGGGCTTGGGCGACTACTACCCCGCAACCGGTCTTTTGCGCTGCTTTGCCCATGCCGAAGTGCCGATCACCTTTGGCTCGGACGCGCACCGCGCCTGCGATATCTGCTGGAACATCCGCGAGGCCCAGGCGCACGCCTACGACTGCGGTTATCGAACCTTCGACATCCCCCACGCCACCGGCGAATGGGAATCCACGCCCCTCGCCTAGCCATCCCTTCATAAGTTGCGGTGAAATAGGGATTGTTTTGCTTGATGAAGCGCTTAAACAGTCCCTATTTCACCGCAACTTCCATGACCCCGTCACACCAACAAAGACTGTCCCAAACGACTAGTGGCGGCGGGCGTTGAGTTCGCCGGCAAGCTCGTCGAGGGTGATACCGTAGCGCTCAAGGGTTACGAGCAGGTGGTAGACCAGGTCGCCGGCCTCGTAGCGGATGTGATCGTGATCGTTATCCTTGCAGGCCATGATCACCTCGCTCGACTCCTCGGCAAGCTTCTTGAGCAGCTCATCCTCGACGTCGGTCAGCAGACGCGCGGTATAGCTCTCCTGCGGCGA
>CAUBTS010000087.1 GCA_958438955.1 uncultured Collinsella sp. | reverse complement strand
GTCGGGAACGAGAACAAATTTGACGTAAACTTACCGGCCTCGCTATCCGACTTGAACCAGATGTTCTTATATGTCACGCCCTTCTTGCTCAGCACGTCCTTGGCATCTGCAATCTCGCCCTTGTTGCCATCGAGCGTAAAGGAATTGACGCCCACGACCTGGCCGCCCTTCTCGGCAAGCTCCTGATTCAGTTTCTCAAGATCGCCCAACTCACCCACGCACGGCTTGCAAGTGGTGAACCAGAAGTTCATGACGGTAACCTTGTTCTTAGAGAACAGCTCGTCGCTGCTCACGTCGTTGCCGTCCAGGTCCTTGCCCGTAAAGCTGGGGAACTTCGTCGCCTCGCTCGAAGCATTGGCACCAGCCGTCATGCCAGCGGTCGAAGCGTCGACGCTCTCGCCTGCGCTCGGCGTGCTTCCACAGCCGGGGAACTCCTTCTCCAAGCTCTCGAGCTTGTCCTCGATTTCCTTGATCTGCTGCGCACCGGCCTTGAGCGTCTTAAGCTCATCCGCCGTAAACTCATCCTTGGCGCCGTCGATGGTCTTGAGCAAGAAATCGCCGTAATTGCTGCCGTCCTCAATCATTGTCGAGTCTTTATTTGCCGCATTGAATACCTTTTCCCACAGCGCGTTATCACTCGAAAAGATCTCGTTCTCCTTCTGCATGAGCTTCGCATACAGCTCGGCGGCCTCGTCGGCATTGGCCGGCTTCTGCGCAGTGAGTTCTGCGATCTTAGGATCGGAGCTCGCAGATTCGCTCGCATTGCCACCGGGCGCCGAACATGCCACAAGGCACAAGGCCAATACCGGCACCATAAACAGGGCCGCAATCTTAGAAAGCTTCATAGTCATTCCTCCGTTTTGTCGAAGCTTGTTTACTTTTTATCAGCGGTCAAGGGAAGCTTTTCCGCCGACACATCCAGGCCATAGCGATAGCTGATGGCATCGACGGGACAGGCCCCGATGCACTTTCCGCACCGGATACATTCGGCATGATTGGGCGCGCGGACCACATCAACGTCCATCTGACAAACCTTTGAGCACTTGCCGCACGAGACACATTTGCACGCGTCAACCTGAATCCCCAACAAGGACACCCTATTCATGAGCGCATAGAATGCGCCGAGTGGGCAAATCCATTTGCAGAAGGGGCGGTAGAACAAAACGCTCAGCACTACCACGGCAATGAGAACGGCAAGTTTCCAAGTAAAGAGATGTCCCAACGCAGATCGAATGCCGGCATTGGCGATGGCCAGCGGAATGGCGCCCTCGAGCACACCCTGCGGACAGATGTACTTGCAAAAGAACGGGTCGCCCATGCCCACGTCGTTAACCATCAAGACGGGCAGCAGCACCACGGCAAACAGCAGCACGACGTACTTGATGTACGTGAGCGGCTTAAGCTTTTTCGTGGAGAACTTTTTTCCGGGAATCTTATGAAGCAGCTCCTGCAGCCAGCCAAACGGGCACAGAAAGCCGCATACAAAGCGTCCCAGCAGCACGCCGAGCAAAATGAGCGTACCGGTAACATAGTAAGAAAAGTTGAACTTGGATGAACCTACCACCGACTGGAACGACCCGATGGGGCACGCACCCGATGCCGCGGGGCACGAATAGCAATTAAGTCCAGGTACGCAGACTGTTTTTCCCGCGCCCTGATAGATGCCGCCTTTGGCAAAGTTTGGCAGGTGAATGTTGGTGACCAGCGTCGCCGCCGCCTGAATGAATCCGCGAAATCGGGCCAAAACATGCGACGCAGTGTTTTCTCTTTTATCCAATTCCGATACACTCCAAGCACAGCCTAATCGCTTTGGCCAGCACGGCATCCGCCTCGCCACGCATAACACCAAAGCACACCATGGCAATTCCGACGATCAACAAAGCGACCTGTACCACGGGCTTTACCGCTTTGAACAACCTGACCACTCCTTTCGTTACGCGACCATTGGACCATATCGACTATAAAATCCGTGTTAAGCGCGATTTGGAATGTGCAAGGAGACTGTTATGCGTATTTTGATCGTCGAAGACGAGCGAGCGCTGTGCGATGCAATCGCGCGCAGCTTGCGAAACTTGGCGTACAGCGTCGACTGCTGCCACGACGGACAGGAGGCGCTCGACCTGCTGGGCGTTGAGGTCTTCGACCTCGTGGTACTCGACCTCAACCTTCCCCGCATCGACGGCATGACCGTACTCAGGGAACTTAGGAAAACCGACTGCGAGACCAAGGTACTGATTCTGTCCGCACGCGGCGAGGTCGCCGACAAGGTCGCCGGACTCGATGCCGGCGCCAACGATTACCTTACCAAGCCGTTTCATCTTGACGAGCTTGCGGCAAGGATCCGCAGCCTTACCCTCAGGCGCTTTGCACAAAGCGACATAGTTTTAACCTGTGGAAAGCTCCGCTTTGACACCAAGGCGCGCATCGCTTCCGTAGACAGCGAGGCCCTATCTCTTACGCGCAAGGAAACGGGAATCTTGGAATACCTGATGCTTAATCAGGGGCGACCGGTAAGCCAAGAGGAGCTTATAGAGCACGTTTGGGATAGCAGCGTGAACAGCTTTAGCAACGCGACCCGCGTTCACATCTCGTCACTCCGCAAAAAGCTACGCAGCGCTTTGGGATACGACCCGATTCGCAATCGGATTGGAGAGGGCTACGTTATGGAGGATAGCGAATGAAAAGGCTTTCGCTGCAATGGCGCATAACGATTACGACGGCACTGCTCACGTGTGCGGCATGCGTGCTGACGAACTGCCTGGTCGGCTATACGGGCATGCGCTACATGGATGCCATCGGCAGTAACATCTCGGCCTTTAACGCAACCGGCGAAAATTCGCCCCAGGCGTTCGACCCAACGAAAGCGACCCCCGATGACAAGGTCACGATCGTCGTAAACGACGCACAGGAGTCTTTTGGCACGACAACCTGGTGCATCACGGCCGGAGTCACACTCCTTGGCGGCGTGCTGGCATACTTTGTGAGCGGCCGTGCGCTCAAACCGCTACGAGCTTTTGCCGCCCAGGTTGAGCGTGTGCAGCCTGACAACCTAAGCGAAATCAGACTCAGCGAAGATGTGCCCACCGAGCTACAACGATGCAGCGCCTCTTTCAACGACATGATCGCCCGTCTTGGCGAAGGGTTCTCTGCACAGCGTCAGTTTACCGGCAACGCCGCACACGAGCTGCGCACCCCGCTCGCCCTTATGCAAGCACAGATTGAACTATTCATCTCCGAGCACTCCGGTTTGCAAGCCGAAACAGCCGAGCTGCTCGGCCTGCTACAAGAACAAACTGAGCGCATGTCTCGAATGACCAAGGTATTGCTCGAGATGAGTGAGCTCCGCAGCGTTCCTTGCGAGGACGATGTGGAACTTGGTCCCTTGTCCGAAGAGGTCCTCACCGACCTTGCGCCACTTGCCGAAAATAAGGGCATAGCCCTCAATTGTGCTGGAGACGCTTTAGTAATCGGGAGCGACACGCTCCTCTATCGGCTGGTGTTTAATCTGGTCGAAAACGCCATCCATTACAGCCGCTCCGGCTCGACTGTCAACGTCTCCATCAGCGACAGCGACAGCCATGTGCTCCTGCGAGTCAAAGATGAGGGCCCGGGAATACCCAAGCAGTACCGAGAGAGCATCTTCCAGCCGTTCTTTCGTCTAGACAAATCCCGCAGCAGGGCATACGGCGGCGCAGGACTCGGACTAGCGCTCGTTTGGGAGATTGCAGCGCTTCACGGTGGCACGGTAGAGGTCGAAGCAAGTTCCGAAAACGGGACCACCATGCTCGTAAGCCTTCCAAAACGATCCGCAGCGTTAACCGAACAGTAAAACGAAAGGGGTCCCGAGCAACAGGAGTACAATTGCTGCTATTGTTGCCAGCTGTTGGGAGATGGAAGATGGACTGCGATGGCTACCCATGCGTTCCCATGCCGTTGATGTGCACTGCCTTTGTGCCGGGGCAGATTGACGCTGCGGTTGCAGGCATTTCCGACCCCGATTCGCGCGCCATTGCCACGGCAGAAGCGCTGTACTTTCGCGGACAGGCCGCCCTCGCTGCCAAGACGGCGCGTCCCTATCTTGACGCCACCGATTCCGCACTGCGCTATTCCGCATGCTTTATCTGCGGATACGCCAGTCTGTCGCTCAACCGTATCGCCGACGCCCGCCGTTGTCTTGCGGGCATCCTCGATACGCCAACTGACGAGGAATCACCCGCCGTCCACGCCACGCATATCCTGTTCGCCTCGGCCGCAAGCGTCCTGTTGCACTTGTCTTCCCCGTATTCTGCCGAAGAGTTTTATCCGCTTGCGGCGCATCTGCCCGAAGGCCTGCGCCTGTTCGCCAGCTACGTGATGGCGCATGCCTTGTATCTGCGCGGCGAATACGGCCGCAGCCTAGGCATGGCGGAAAATGCCCTGATCATGAAACAGGGAAGCTATCCCATCTCGGAACTGTTCCTGCACCTGGCAGCTTCCATGGCATGCATGAGCCTCAAGGACATCGACGCCGCTAAAACGCACTTCGGAGTTGCTTGGAACACTGCGCGTCCCGACGGCCTTATTGAGCTCATTGGCGAGCATCACGGCCTTTTGCAGGGGCTCATCGAGGCATGCCTAAAATCGCAATACCCTGACGATTTCGCACGTATCATCGAGATTACGTATCGATTCAGCTACGGCTGGCGGCGCATCCACAACCCCGATTCGGGCGAGGACGTTGCCGACGATTTAACGACCACGGAGTTCACCATGGCCATGCTCGCCTGCCGCGGATGGACCAACGCCGAAATCGCACGCCACATGGGCGTGTCGCCAGGTACCGTTAAAAATCGACTGTCCAACGTGTATGCAAAGCTTGGCATCGGCACGCGCACCGAACTGGTCGCGCATATGCTGCGTTAGCGGCCAGACTGCCTAGCGCGGCACGTGCGCCCCGGAGCCCCGGCGCTTCGCTCGCTCAAATTGGACATTTTGGCCCTCGGACGGCACTACCGTGACAGGATGCCTTCTCGCAAAATTGGATTATTTCCACCGATACCTGCGGGATGGGAGCCAAAGATGCTTGATCGCCGTTCGTTACTTGTTGCCGGAGCGTCCTCGCTGGCGAGCATTATGTTGCCGCGCGTGCCGGGAAGCGCAAACGCCTTCATATTGCCGTTCGCCCCCGCCGAGGCATACGCCGACGAAGATGATCCCTTCAAGGTCTTGGTGCTCTCGCGCACCATGTTTGGTGTGGTCGTGGTCGACGTCGCCAACAAGAATACGCCCATCACGGGTGCCCAGGTCACGCTCATATCGCGCTATGCCGCAGGCAAGCAGCTCACCGCCACGACCGATGACGAAGGCACGGCCATCTTTGAGGTCGCCCCTCTTTCAGAAGGCTACGTGGACGAGGCAACGCTTCTCGACGCGTACGACTTTAACGGCGGCATCTCCATTAACATGGCAGGCTACCGCGATGTCGAGATTCCCCTTGCGCGTATCCAGGGCGGCACCGCTATTACCGCACCCACACGTCCGCTCTCCGATGGCGAGCCGTACTTTCGACAGCTCACGTTCGACGAATGGGACATCCAGTACGCCGACGCCACGTTTATGGCAATGCCAGCGGACGAAGCAGCAAACGACCAGCCCGACACGCACGCTTTTACCGTGCAGGCTCATCTGCCGCAGGGCGGGCAGGCAACGTTGCATATCAATAAAGTGATGCCCTCTGCGAGCAGCTCAACCGAAACCGTCACGCAGATCGGCCAGATCAAGGCCAGCGCATCGGGCGCGGATAACCTGGCGACGTTCACGCTCGAAGACACGTTCCTCGATGCAGCTTCGGGCCTTCTGGAGGAAGGGTGCAAGCTGCGCTTTATGCTCGACTACCAGGGCAAAACCTACACGCTCTCATCCCCTATGGCCGTTGTCACCGCGCCGGCCGCAAAGGCGGAATCGGGCTCGACCACCATCATTCCCACCACCATGGACCAAGAGATCACTCCGTTTGATTTCCCCGCGGCGTTTCCCGGTATCGGCGGCAATAAGTTCACGTGCTGGATGCCCACATTTCCCATTCTGTTCGATTTCTCGTTTGCTGGATACGTGCTGTTTGGCGGAGGGTACAAACCAGCTAGCTATATGAACGATTCGGGCAACCCTGATCCGGAATACTGGAAGAAATCGCCGCGCGAGTCGGGCGCCAAGCAGGCAAACCGCTACCTCGACGAGATGGAGGGGAAGTGGAATCAGTACAAGAGGATGAGTGCCGGTTCGGGCACCGATCCAAGAAACACCAAGCTCCTTCGCCACCATTGCACGCCGCTGTTCACGATGGATATCGCCACACAGCTGTACGGCTCGCTCGCCTACGATTGGGTGGGCAAAACCTGGGGTAACAACAACGACCCCGCATACGGCAATATTAAGGCCCTCTTCCAGGTAAGAACCGACCTCAATTGGACCGAGCAGTTTACCCTAGGACCGGTGCCATTTTTCCTAAACGTCAACCCCTGGGTGCTGGCAAAACTGGCGCTCGCCGTGGGTGCCCACACGCACGGCAGCGGCGCGGCGTTTTTTAAAAACATTTCGCTCGACTATTCAAACACGTCGGGCTCGTTCACCATCCAGATCGGGCTTGCCGTCACCTTTGGCGCCGGCGTTGCAGGCGTCGCTTCGTCTGCCGTGCGCGGCGCCGCATCCCTCACGCTGTTCATTGGGTACGAAAAGGCAAATGGACACCAGCTTCCGCGACTGCGTGTAGGTGCAGACGTCGATGTCGATGTAATACTCCAGTTCGTAATGTTCAAGTGGACCACCAAGGCTTGGTCGGGGTCGTGGCCCACACTCATCGATTCGTGGAATATGTCGGTGAACAATGGCGACCAGTATGTGCTCCAGCGCTCTGAGCTCGCATTGGATGGAGATACGCCTTATACGCTGGATGCCTGCTTCGGCTCGGCCGGCAACGCCGAGGCGGGTGGTGTGCCGCAATTTATCGCATCGGCCACCATCGTCACCAACGCCGAACTGCTCGCACGCGCCGAGGTTAAAGCCACTGCCGTAAACGCCGCGCCTGTCGTGCGCGATTGGGATCAAGCGGTCACGCGCATTGAGCTCGAGGCGGATGCAGAAAGCGACGACACGGGACAGATCGAGCATTTCGTCCATGCACTGATAGAGAACGACGAAAACGCCGCG
>CAUBTS010000086.1 GCA_958438955.1 uncultured Collinsella sp. | reverse complement strand
CCAGCTCGTAAGACTTAATGTCGTTGAGCGATTTGTTTTCTATGCCTCTTATGCCCTCTCCGCTTGTGTGGGCGGTTTCATTTCGTCCGCTGGCGCGTATCTCATTGGGCTTTCGGTCGATATCATCACAATGGTGCTGACATTGGTTGTCGTTGTCTGTATTCCTGAGGCGAGAAGAGAGGGTACTGCGGTGACACCTGGGCATGGAATGAGCCCGAGGATGATCGGTGCTGCTATTGCGGGTAATGGCATTCTTCGGTCAGCGTTCATCATGGACTGTTCTCAGGCATTTGCCTTCGTCGCTCTGGAAGACTTCTTTTCACTGTTGCTTGCAGGCCGCGGAATGAATGCCGTCGCTTCGGGCGTGACCATTGCGGTCCAGCTCCTTGCCTCCGCCTCCATAGGGTTTATTGTGCCCGGTGTGATTGCTCGTGTCGACAAGGGCCGTTTTGCGCGTATTTGCGGCATCATTCGCTTAGTATTGACAGCTTTGTTTTTGATTCCTCTTACTCCGGCTAATTTGCTGCCCGTGTTCTATGTGCTGCAGACGGTTGCGTACTCGTTGTTTGCCCCAATCAAATACTCAGTTTTCCAAAATGCTGCCGATTCATCGATGCGCTGTTCACTGATTTCGGTTCAAAGTCAGATGGTGGCGGTGGGTGCTGTTCTTTTCTATCTGCTCAACGCCGTGTTGAGTAGCGTTGCGGGCATTCGAGTCGTATTGCTTGTTGCGCTTGGGATTTCTTCTCTGGTGTATATCCCCGCGCTATTTCGTCTTACAAGTCAAAGGCCATGAGTATTCGGGCACCGATAACTTATATATCAACGCAATAAACCCGAGCACGAGGGCGTTTGGGTTTATTATTGAAGCGTATGTAACCTGGCGGCGCCACACCGCCTGTTAGTAGGGAGACACATGAACGTTCTGGTCGTCAACGCAGGATCTTCGACCCTTAAGTATCAGGTCATCGATACCAAGTCCCACAAGGTGTCCGCAAAGGGCTCCTGCGAGCGCGTCTGCTTTACCGGCGGTACCTTCACCCACGCTGCCAACGGTTCCAAGAAGGTGACCGAGAACATCGAGTTCCCCGACCACAAGGTCGCCATCGAGGTCGTCCTGAAGGACCTCGAGGCCAACGGCGTCAAGATCGAGGGCATCGGCCACCGTATCGTTCAGGGTGGTTGGTACTTTGGCGATTCCTCCCTCGTCGACGAGGACGTCCTTGCCAAGATCCGCGAGGTCGCTCCGCTCGCCCCGCTGCACAACAACCCCGAGGCCAACGTTATCGAGTACTGCCTTGAGCAGTATCCCGATTTGCCCAACGTCACGGTCTACGACACCGCTTTCCACTTCAACATGCCCGAGGTTGCCAAGACCTACGCCCTGCCCAAGGACGTCTGTGACAAGCTGCACATCCGTAAGTACGGCGCCCACGGCACCAGCTACCGCTACATCTCCAAGAAGGTTGCCGAGATGACCAACGGCGAGGCCCGCAAGGTCGTCGTGTGCCACATCGGCTCCGGCGCTTCCCTGTGCGCCATCGAGGACGGCAAGTGCATGGACACCACCATGGGCTTGACGCCGCTCGACGGTGTCATGATGGGCACCCGCTGCGGCTCCATCGACCCGGCTACCGTGTGCTACCTGCAGCGCGAAGGCGGCTACACCTTCGACGAGGTCGACGAGATGATGAACAAGAAGTCCGGCCTTTTGGCTGTGACCGGTGGCAAGACCAACGACTGCCGCAACGTTGAGGAGCTCGCCGCTGCCGGCGACCCCGAGGCTCAGCTCGCCTTCGATATGTTCGTCTACAAGATTGCCGCCAAGGCCGCCGAGATGGCCACTTCCATGTGCGGCATGGACACCCTGGTCTTTACCGCCGGTATCGGCGAGCACGCTCCGGCTGTCCGCGCCGGCGTGGCCGACCGTCTGGCCTTTATGGGCGTCAAGATGGACCATGCCCGCAACGCCCTGCGCGGCGACGGCGCTTGGTGCCTGTCCGCCAAGGATTCCAAGGTCAAGATCTTCGTCATCCCTACGGACGAAGAGTTCATGATCGCTTCCGACGTCGAGCGCATCGTCAACGGCAAGTAATTGCAAGAGGGGAGGGGCTGGACGATCGAGCGCCGTTCGGCCCCTCTTTTGTGCTCGTTGGGCGATATGCCTGATAGCTATTTATCAAGGTGTGATAACTTCTTATTAACATGCGGCCGCCTTAAGGGGTCTGCGCCGACCGTATCGCACTGCAAAGGAGTCTCATGAACGTACTTGTTGTCAACGCCGGCAGCTCAAGCCTTAAATATCAGCTTTTGGATACCGATACCCGCGAGGTTTTCGCCAAGGGCAACTGCGAGCGTATCGGTTCGGACATGGGTATCTTTGGCCACTCCGAGAACGGTGGCTCCAAGCAAACCGAGGAGGTCCCTTTCCCCGATCATCGCTCGGCTATCGCGCGTGTGCTCGAGGAGCTCGAGAAGACCGACTTTACGATCGATGGCATTGGCCATCGCATTGTTCAAGGCGGTTGGCACTTTAAGGATTCCGCGGTCGTCGACGACGAGGTCATGGCTAAGATTCTCGAGGTGGCCCCGCTCGCCCCGCTGCACAATTATGGCGAGGCCGCAGCAATCGAGTATTGCCGCGAGAAGTATCCGGAGCTGCCCAACGTGGCCGTCTTCGATACCTCGTTCCACATGACCATGCCCGAGGTCGCCTACACCTACGCGTTGCCTAAGGACGTGTGCGACAAGTACCACGTGCGCAAGTACGGTGCCCACGGCACGAGCCACCGCTATGAGTGGATGATGGCCAAGGAGATCCTGGGCTCGCGCTGTCACCGTCTGCTTTCGTGCCATCTGGGCAACGGTGCTTCGCTCGCCGCCATCGAGGACGGCGTGTGCCGCGATACCACGATGGGCCTCACGCCGCTCGACGGCCTGATGATGGGCACACGTTGTGGTTCCATTGACCCGGCCACCGTGTGCTACCTCCAGCGTGAGGGCGGCTACAGCTACCAGGAAGTCGATGACATGATGAACAAGCAGTCTGGTCTGCTTGCCATCTCGGGTATCTCCAATGACGCCCGCGACATCCGTACACGCTCCTCCGAGGGCGACGAGCGCTGCCTGCTCGCCTTCGATATGTTCGCCTACAAGGCCATGCAGCAGGCCGGTTCCATGATCGCCTCCATGGCGGGCGTGGACACCATCACCTTTACCGCGGGTATTGGCGAGAACGACTGGTCGATCCGCAAGGCTTTCTGCGACTGCTTTGAGTGGCTGGGCGTGCGCATCGACAACAACAAGAACCGCGAGGCCGTGGGTAACGGCCCACAGGTCATCAGCGCCGCCGGCTCTTCTGTCACGGTCATGGTCATCCCCACCGACGAGGAATACATGATCGCCCACGACGTAGAGCGCCTGACCAAGAACAACTAACGCGCTCGTTTGCATGTAAACGAAAGGCCTCCTGAGCAACGACTCAGGAGGCCTTTTTACTAGCATACGGAAATTCCAGTCCCAAAGTGATCATCGCCGGCAACGCCTGCACTTTTAGCAACGACACCCATCCGTTCAGGATTCTCAGCCCCAGCTCGTAGCCAAGCCGCCGTCCACTCCAGATGCCCTGATTGCAACGTAGCGGCAGGGACCCTACAGGGTAAAGCTCTGAAAACTTTCCGCAGGACGGAGGAAGCCCCCGCCGCACGTAGTGCGCAGCGGGGGCTTCCGACATGTCCGAGGACGTTTTCAGAGCTTTACCCTGTAGGGTCCCGAGGGGATACGTCCGCTACTCAGCCATCTGAGCCTGGACGGCGGTGATGGCCACGACGCCCACGATGTCGTCGGCAGAGCAGCCGCGCGAAAGGTCGTTAACCGGCTTGGCGATGCCCTGCAGGATGGGGCCGTAGGCGTCGGCGCCGGCGAAGCGCTGGACCAGCTTGTAGCCGATGTTGCCGGCCTCGAGGTCGGGGAACACGAGCACGTTGGCCTTACCGGCAACGGAGGAACCGGGAGCCTTGAGCTGGGCGACGGTGGGGACGATGGCGGCGTCGAGCTGCAGGTCGCCATCGATGGCGAGCTCGGGAGCCTTCTCCTTGCAGAACTTCACAGCCTCCTGGACCTTCTTGGCGACCTCGCCGCCGGCGGAGCCCATGGTGGAGTAGGAGAGCATGGCCACGTGCGGCTCAACGTTGCCCATGAAGGTGGACCAGGAGTGAGCGGAGGCGATGGCGATCTCAGAGAGCTCATCGGAGGACGGGTTGATGTTGAGGCCGCAGTCGGCGAAGATCAGCGTGCCGTCGGTGCCGAACTGCGGGGTGTCGGTGCACATCACGAAGAAGGCCGAGACCAGCTTAGTGCCCGGGGCGGTCTTGAGGATCTGCAGCGCGGGGCGCAGGGTGTCGGCGGTGGAGTGGCAGGCGCCGGAGACCAGGCCGTCGGCGTCGCCCATCTTGACCATCATGGTGCCAAAGTAGGTGGCATCCATCACCTGGGCGCGAGCCTGCTCGATGGTAACGCCCTTCTTGGCGCGGAGCTCGGCAAACTTCTGCGCGTACTCCTCGTGCTTCTCGGCATTGCGCGGATCGATGACGGTAGCGCCGGGAACGTCGATCTCGTCGGGGTTACCCAGGATGACGATCTTTGCCAGGCCCTCCTCGATGATCTTGGTGGCTGCGACGATGGTGCGCGGATCCTCGCCCTCGGGCAGGACGATCGTCTTAAGGTCGGCCTTGGCGGCAGACTTCATACGGTTAAGGAAATCGCTCATGTTACTCCTTACAAGCGTTTCGCTAAGCTCCAGGCGCCTGACTGCACACGAATAAACCCGCTGCTAGCGGGTTTACCTTTCAATAATGTACGCCGCGGTGCTTGAGCTTTCCTTGTGTGGCAAGCTCATTATAGGACGCATTAGCGCTATAATCGCTCTGATAAATATGTCTCGAAGAATGTTCGAGAAAAGCCCAGCTAACGAGCCCGTGGCTTTTGACAAGGAGTATCGATGCAGATTACCTCAGGCCTGCCTGAAGGCTTTAACGCCGGCGCATATGACATGATTGTTGTCGGTGCCGGATATGCCGGTGCCGTTTGTGCCCGCCGTCTCGCCGAGACCATCGGCTATCGCGTTGCCGTTCTGGAGCGTCGTAGCCACATCGCGGGCAACGCTTACGACTGCGCTGATGAGGCCGGGATCCTTATCCACGAGTACGGTCCGCACATCTACCACACTTTTAACGAGCGCGTCCATAATTTCCTGTCGCGCTTTACCAAGTGGACGGACTATCAGCACAAGGTGCTCGCCAACATCAACGGTACCCTTATGCCCGTGCCCTTTAACCACGCGAGCCTCAAGCTCGCCTTTGGCGATGAGCGCGGCGAGGAGCTGTATCAGAAGCTCGTGGAGACCTTTGGCAAGGACGTCAAGGTGCCCATCATGGAGTTGCGCAAGAAGAACGACCCGGATCTTGCCGAGGTCGCCGATTACGTCTACGAGAACGTCTTTTTGCATTACACCATGAAGCAGTGGGGCCAGACGCCCGATCAGATCGATCCCTCGATCACCGGCCGCGTTCCCGTCTTTGTGGGCGATGATGACCGCTACTTCCCGCAAGCTCCCTTCCAGGGCATGCCGCAGGAGGGCTACACGGCGCTCTTTGAGCACATGCTCGACCACGACCTGATCGACGTGTTCTGCGACGTGGACGCCCGTGACCTCTTTGAAATCGACGAGACTACCGTCAAGATCGACGGCAAGGTCTATGGTGGCGAGATCGTCTACACCGGTCCGCTCGATGAGCTGTTCAATCTCGATCTGGGCGCGCTACCGTACCGCACGCTCGACATGAAGTTCGAGACGCTCGATATGGACCAGTTCCAGCCCGTGGGCACCGTCAACTACACCACGAGCGAGGACTACACGCGCATTACCGAGTTCAAGAACATGACCGGTCAGATCCTGCCCGGCAAGACCACCATCATGAAGGAGTATTCCAAGGCCTATACGCCCGGCTCGGGCGAGACGCCGTACTACGCCATTCTTGAGCCCGAGAACCGTGAGCTCTATGATCGCTATCTTGAGCGCGTCCAGAACCTGACGAACTTCCACCCGGTGGGTCGTCTGGCCGAGTATCGTTACTACGATATGGACGCTGTGACCAATTCCGCCCTCGATCTTTCGGATGAGATTATCGCCTGCCATGCATAAAGTCATAACATTCGGTATTCCCTCGTATAACGCCGCCAAGGACATGGACCATTGCATCACCTCCATCTTGGAGGGGAGCAATTACGCCACCGATATCGAGATTATCGTAGTGGACGACGGCTCCAAGGACGAGACGGCCGATAAGGCCGACGAGTGGGAGGCACGTTATCCCGGTATCATTCGCGCGGTGCACCAGGAGAACGGCGGCCACGGTATTGCCGTCCTTTCGGGTCTGCGCGAGGCACAGGGCACCTACTACAAGGTCGTCGACTCGGATGACTGGCTCGATGCTGCGGCTCTTTCGACTATGCTGTCGATTCTGCGTGGCTTTGAAGAGCGTGACCAGCGCGTTGACCTGTTTATCTCGAACTACGTGTACGAGAAGGTTTACGAGGGCACGCATACCGCTATTGGCTACAAATTTGCCCTGCCGCGCAAAAAGATCTTTTCCTGGGATCAGATCGGTCATTTCCGCCTGGACCAGAACCTACTCATGCACAGCCTGTGCTATCGCACGGATGTGCTGCGCGAGTCCAACCTTCCCATGCCGCCGCACACGTTCTATGTGGACAACATCTACGCCTACGTGCCGCTGCCGCGTTGCAAGACCATGTACTACGCCGACATCGACCTCTATCGCTACTTTATCGGTCGCGAGGGCCAGAGTGTCAACGAGGCCACGATGGTCAAGCGTCTGGACCAGCAGTTCCGTGTGACGCGCATCATGATGGAGTCGTACCACCTGTACAGCGATGTTGAGTCGTCGCGTCTGCGCTCGTACATGATGGGCTATTTCACCATGATGATGGCGATCTGCTCGGTGCTCACCAAGCTTTCCGAGGAAGATTGCGCCGACGAGCGCCTAAAGACGCTGTGGAATGATTTGAAGGCCTACGACGAGCGCATGTATCGTCGTGCCCGCTACGGCGTGGTCGGGTTCTTCACCAATCTGCGCGGACGGGCCGGAGACAAAACCACACTCGGCCTATACCGTCTTGCCTCAAAGATCTTCAAATTCAACTAGCTGCCGAGTAATCGCTGCTGATAGGTTGACTGGGCCCCTTGGCCTTTAGTTTGCTACTGCGAACAGTCCTGCTCGCACGGAAAGCACATTAAGTGCTTTCCGGCTCGTGCGGAACTTGTATCAAACTAAAGGCCAAGGGGCCTCTGCTATAA
>CAUBTS010000085.1 GCA_958438955.1 uncultured Collinsella sp. | reverse complement strand
CCCGGCTCGGGGTCGCGGCTGCGCCCGTAATCGGCCACCTCGGCGGCGTATGCGGGTACGGTCTGGTCCATGGTTAGCGGTAAAGCTCCTTGATGCGCTCGACGGCGCGCTCGATGTGTTCTTGCGGGGTGGAGGCTCCGGCGGTGATGCCGATGTGGTGAGCGTCGGTAAACCACGCGTCCTGGAGCTCGGAAGCTTCCTCGATATGATGCGTGTGCTCGCAGGCGTCTGCGCAAATTTGAGCCAGGCGGCGGGTGTTGCCCGAGTTCTTGCCGCCTACGACGACCATGCAGTCGCAGCGGTTGGCAAGTGTGGCTGCTGCCTGTTGACGCTCGCTCGTGGCGGCGCAGATGGTGTTGATCACGCGCAGCTCCTGCACGCGCGGGGTGATGGCAGCCACGACCTCGGCGAGGTTCTGCGCGGTCTGGGTGGTCTGCACAACCAAGCCCACCTTGCCCTTGAGCGGCAAAGCGTTGGCATCGGCGGCACAGCTCACGACCTGCGCATCATTGCCGGCGTGACCCAGAATGCCCTCCACCTCGGGATGCCCCGGCTCACCCACGACGATCACACGGTAGCCCTCGCGCACCAGGCGCTCGGCCGCCACATGGACCTTCTTCACGTAGGGGCAGGTGGCATCGACCACGTTGAGGCCGCGCTTGCGGGCAGCATCGATCACCTGCGGCACTACGCCGTGTGCGCGGATGATTACGGTACCCGATGCTGCGTCGTCCAGGGTCTCGGCCAGGCCAACGCCTGCCTCAGCAAGCTCGCGCACCACGATGGGGTTATGGATGAGCGGACCCAAGGTATGGACCTGAGCGCACTCACCTGCCTGCGGCGCGGCGGCCAGCGCCATATCGAGCGCACGCTGTACGCCGTAGCAGGTGCCGGCGTGGGCTGCGATTTCGATTGTCGGCGCGGTTGCCTGGTCGGACGTAGCCGCGGCGGTGTCCGTCACGTTCTCGCTCATGGCTAGAACCTGCCCGGATGCTCGGCGCACAGCTCGTCTCGCATGGCGTAGACGCGGTTCATGGCCTCGGATTCAAACCAGGCCAAGCGCTCCGTGCGTTTAAGCCCGGCCGGTGCGTCGGAAAGCGAGACGGCCTTGCCGGCGCGGATCCAGCACTTCTTGGGACGCATGATCTTTTTGCCTGCAGGCGTGATGTCGGACCAGCCGCAGATGGCGAGCGGGTTCACAGGTGCCTTGCCCATCTGGGCGATGAGCGCAAAACCGCCGTGGACCTCGGGCTTGATCTCGCGCGAGCGGATGCGCGTGCCCTCGGGGAAGATCAGGACGTCCTCGCCACGCTGCAGCGCATGCTGAGCGGCGCGCAGGCACTTCATATCGGCAGTACCACGCTCCACGGGGATGCCGCCAACGCGGCTAAAGGCCCAGCGCACAATCTTGCTCTTGGCGAACTCGGACTTAAAGATGGGACGAATGCGGCGGCCCCCAAAGAACAACGCCGTCTCAACGGCCAGGAGCTCGGCCATCGAGGTGTGGTTGCAGATGACCACGCTGCCGCGGCCTTCCTGGCGCTCAAACAGCAGGTCAGCGTCCTCGACTTTCCAACGCCACATGAACTTGGAGAAGGCCCAAAGGATGGCCATGACTACGACGACGGTGCCGCGGATGAGCGCTGGGAACTCGGCGTAGGGGGCGTTGTAGTAATCCTCGGGCGTCTGCTTAAACAGGCGCATGGGTTACCTCCTTTGGTTGATGAGGTCCTCGATTATCGAGACGACCTCATCGATGGTGTGGGCGGTGGAGTCGACGTGCACGGCGTCTTCGGCGGGCACGAGCGGGGCGACCTCGCGGCTGCTGTCGAGCTTGTCGCGCTGCTTGAGGGCGCCGAGGGTCTCGTCGACCTCGGCTTTGAGCTGCTCGGACGTGAGCGGCTGGGCGTCGTTTTGGTGACGCTGCAGCACGCGGCGGCGGGCGCGCTCACGCGGGTCGGCGGTCAGGAAGACCTTGACCTGCGCGTTAGGGAACACGACGGTGCCGATGTCGCGACCCTCGGCCACGATATCGCGGTCCTCGGCGGCGCGGCGCTGGTGGATGAGCATGGCGGCGCGCACGCCCGGATAGGCCGAGACCTTGGACACGTTGGCGTCGACCTGCGGGGTGCGGATGGCGGCCGAAGCGTCTTGGCCGTCGATGGTCAGGCGCGTATCCTCGCCGGTGCCGTTGGTAAAGCGAATTTCGATCTTCTCGGCGAGGGCATCGATGGCTGCCTCGTCATCCAGGTCGATGCCGCGGTCGAGCGCGGCGAAGGTGACGGCGCGGTACATGGCGCCCGTGTCGAGCTTGTTAAAGCCCAGCTGGCGGGCGATCTCCTTGGCGATGGTGGACTTGCCGGATCCGGCGGGGCCGTCGATGGCGACGATCATGCAATGCTTCCTTTCGATGATTGAGGTGCTGGTATGGTTCGCGGGCGTTGGGGCGCGGCGGGTTGCCTAGCCCGTGTAGCGCTCGCGGTAGGTGTTGCGCTTGGGTGCGGAGCCGTGGCTGCCGTGGTGACGCGTGCGGCTGGCGAGGGTTTCCTGAGGCTTGCCACCGCGTTTGGCGCTCGCCTGCTTGGGTGGGATACCGCCGGCCTTGAGGATCTGCACCTCGCGGTCGGTGAGCTCGCGCCACGAGCCCTTGGCCACGCCCTCGAGCTCCAAGCCCGCAAAGTTGCAGCGATGCAGACGGATTACCGGATGGTGAATCTTGCTCAGCATACGCTTAACCTGGTTCTTGCGGCCTTCGCGGATGATGACCTCCACGGCGGTGGTACCGGGCTTGATACCTTGCGGAGCCACGGCCTCGGCCTCGCGCGCGGTAATGACACGGCAGATTGCCGGCTGGCACAGGCCGTCGTCGAGCTCGATGCCACAGCGGAGCGGGTCTAGATCGCGGTCTGATAAGTCTCCGTCCACAAGCGCCTGGTAGGTCTTGTAGACGTGTTTGCTCGGGTGCAGCAGGTCCTGAGACAGGTCGCCGTCGGTGGTAAAGAGCAAAAGGCCTGTGGTGTCGCGGTCCAGGCGACCAACCGGGAATAGTCCCGGAAAGCGGTCGCGGGGGACCAGGTCGGCCACGCAAGGGCGCTCCTGCGGGTCGCTCATGGTGGTGAGGTAGCCGGTCGGCTTGTAAAGCATCAGGTACACGGCGCCCTGGTTGAGCTTGACGGGCATGCCGTCGACCTCGATGTGGTCGCGGTCGACATCGACCTTGGTGCCCAGCTCGGTCGCGACCTGGCCGTTGACGGTCACGCGGCCGGCGGTCATCAGGTCCTCCGAGCCGCGGCGGCTCGCCACGCCCGCACGCGCCAAAAAGCGCTGTAGGCGCATGGTGTGCGGGTAGACGGGCTGGGCGCCGGGTGCTGCGGTGTCCGTGGCGCTTGCGGTGCGCGTCTCCTCTGCTTTGTTAGTCCTCGTCATGTAAATCCTCCGAGCTATCAACGCTGGTCAGGATTTCCTCATCTGCGGTGTCCTCAACATCGGTATCGATCAGTTCGCGCTCTTCGTCCAGATCCTCGGCCTGCTCCTCGAGCGTGGACTGAATACTGCGGCCGCTCAGGCGCTCGCGGATAAACTGGCGCGACTGCTCGTCGGGGGCAAACTGCTCCAGATCGGGCAGGTCGCGGGTGGAACGCAGGCCGAACTTTTCCAAGAAGGCGTTGGTCGTGCCGTAGATGATGGCCTGACCGCGCTGGGGGTCGCGGCCGAGCTCGCGCACCAGACCCTTGTCGACGAGCGACGCGATGACGCCGTCAGAATTGACGCCACGGATGCCCTTGACTACCTCGCGCGTCACGGGTTGGTGGTATGCGATGACGGCCAAGGTTTCGAGCGCCGCCTGCGACAGCTTTTGCGTATCCCAGCTCAACACATAGGCCTCGACCACATCGTGGTAGGCTGGGTGCGTAAACAAGCGCCAGCCGCCGGCGACCTCGCGCAGCTGAAAGCCGCGGTTGGCCTCCTCGTACTCAACCTTGAGCTCGGCGAGCAGCGACGCGCACTCGCCGGGGGCGATATCCAGTGCGCCGGCCAGCGCGGGCGCACTCACCGGGTCGCTCGACACCAGCAGCAGCGCTTCGAGGGCGCCTTTGAGGCTGTTTGCCTCCAGCGTGGAAAGGGTTGACATGGTTGCGGCTCCTATTCGGTGAGTTCGGGGCCCTCGCCGGGAACGTATGCCTCGGCGCCCTCGACGCGGTTGATGCGGATGGTTCCAAAGATCTCGTCCTGGCTCAGCGTGAGCGAGCCGCGCTTGGCAAGCTCAAGCATGGCCAGGAAGGTGACGACGAGCTGCTCGGTGGTGGCGTCGCCGTCCAGCAGTTCACGGAAGGTGCAGGTTTGGTGCGCCGTGGTAAAGCGGTCGACCGAGGCCACGGTCAGGTCGAGCGGTACGCGATGCGGCGCCACATGCTCGGCCTCCAGCAGGAAGGTCTGGCGCTTGCCGTCCAGGTCGGCGCAGATGACGGCCAGGCCGCGCAGGGTAATGCCGGCCAGGTAGTCGGGCATAAGCCCCAAAAACTCGGGGTCGGGGCCGGGCACGCGCGGATGCATGCGGCTCTCGGCCTGCATCCGCGCGCCAAGGGCCGCCGCCGCACCCTTAAACTGCTTGTAGGCGATCAGGCGCTGGATCAGGACCTCGCGCAGGGCATCGCCGTCGAGCGCGCTGAGTTCTTCGAGGTCTTCGTCGTCCTCGTCATCGTCGACGGTTTTGCTGGGAGTCTCCTGCGGCACCAGCGAGGCGGCCTTGATGTCCAAAAGGGTCGCCGCAACCAGCAAAAAGTCGCTCGCCACGTCCAGGTCCAGCGCCTCGATGCGCTCGGCCTCGGCCAGGTATTGCTCGGCCACCTCGCTTATGGAGATGGCGCCGATATCTACTTTTTGGCGGGTTACCAGCTGCAGGAGCAGGTCGAACGGTCCGCTGTAGACCTGCGTCGACACGCGATACGACATTTTCGACCTCCTTTGACGGCGCCTTCGCGGCGCGGTTTAGGTGCATGTTGCGACCGTTTTGCACGGTCGACCTGTAAGTTTACCCTAGATGCCGGCGATTGCGAAGTTGAGCAGCTGCTCAGCGAGCGGATACACGGTAACGTCGAAATAGCGGCCGATCACATCGATGCCGGTCCACATGGGCAGCAGATACAGCACCAGGATGAGGATGGGCATGGCGTATTGCTGCAGACGGTAATAGTTGTTGAGTGCCTTGCCCTTGAGGAAGGGCACGATGATCGACGAGCCGTCGAGCGGCGGGATCGGGATGAGGTTAAAGAACGCGAGCGAGAGGTTGACCACGATAAACGTGGCGCCGAAGTTCATGATCTGTGACGCCAAGGCAAAGGACATGCTGGCGTACAGGCTGCCGTATGCTAGTCGCATGAGGGCTGCGGTAAGGCACGCGAGCGCGATGTTCGATGCAGGGCCGGCCGCGCTCACCAGGACCTCATCGCGCTTGGGGTGCTTGAGGTTGTTGAGGTAGACGGGCACGGGCTTGGCGAAGGCGAATACTGGACCGCCGGCGGCAAGCATAAGCAGCGGCAGGATGATAGTGCCAAACGGGTCGATATGGTTGAGCGGGTTGAGCGAGACGCGCCCGCGCGAACGGGCCGTCTTGTCGCCGAGCGCCCAAGCCGCGGCGGCGTGCGCGCTCTCGTGGATCACGATGCCCACGATGACGGCGACAGCGCTGGCGAGCAGGTTCATGAGGTAGCTGCTGGACATGTCGCTCCCCTAGCGGACGCGGCGCGAGGCGCGCGTGAGCAGGTAATCGGCCACAAACAAAATGACGGCTACGATGGCGTAATCCAGACGGAACACGCCGCCAAAGGGCGACGTGATGACGCCATAGCCGGCGATGGCGCTCGGCAGCGCGCGCGAGAGCTCGACGACAAAGCCGACGATCTGCAGCTTGGCGGTGAGGCCGCTAAAGCACAGCAGCACGGTCATCGCGCTCATAAAGATGCCGCAGATGCGGCATGCGATGGCGATGATGCTCATCGCCACGGCAGCGGCCTTACGAGAGTTCACGCGCGGTCTCCTCTTCGATCTGGGTGGAAAGCTCCAGCCATTCGTCCTCGAGCTTGGGCAGCTCTTGCTTAAGGCCGTTATATTCCCCCAGCGCGGCGTTGAACTTGTCCTGATCGGCATAAAGCTCTTCGCTTGCCATCAATTCCATAAGCTCGTCATAGCGGGCGCGTTTTTTATCGAGTTCCGTCTCGATCTTCTTGAGCTGGTTGCGCACGCCCTTGAGCTTTTTGTTGAGTGCGGCGCGGGCCTGGGCCTCGGCGCGCTTTTGCTCCTTGGTCTTTTTGCCCTCGGCAGGTTTGGGGGTGGCGGCGGGCGCATCGGGCTGGGCCGCGGCGACCTTGGCGGACTTGGCCGTGGCCGGTGCGCTCTCCCCTGCCGCCTCGGCGGCGGCGCGGGCCGCGAGGTCCTCGCGCTTGTAGAGGTAGTAGTCGTAGTCGCCGTCATAGACCGTGACCTTACCATCGCGGATGTCGATGATGCGGTTGGCCACGGCGCGTACCAGGTGCTCGTCGTGGCTGATCAGCACGATGGTGCCGGGGAAGTTTTGCAGGGCGTTCTCGAGCATGTCCACCGAGTCGATGTCTAGGTGGTTGGTGGGCTCGTCCAGGCACAGGAGCGCCTCGGGGGCCACGAGCATTTTGGCGAGCGCCAGGCGCGCCTTTTCGCCGCCGGAAAGGACGCGTACCTGCTTTTCGATTGCGTCGTTGTCGCTAAACAGGAAGGCGCCCAGCAGGCTGCGCTGCTGCGGCACGGTCCACTTGGGCGTGACGGTGTCGATCTCTTGCAGGACGGTATTGGACTCGGTCATGCCCTCGAGTGCGTGTTGGGCGTAGTAGGCCACGCCCACGTTGGTACCCAGGTCGCGGGTGCCGGTGGTGGGCGGCTCCAGGCCGGCGAGGATCTTCATGAGCGTGGACTTGCCGGCGCCGTTAGGGCCGACGAGCGCCACGTGCTCGCCGCGGTAGAGCTTGAGGTCGATGTCGCTGTAGATGTGCTTGTCGCCGTAGGACTTGGAGACGCCCTCGAGCCCCACGACCATGTCGCCGGAGCGCGGCGGATCGGGGAACTTAAAGTCGATGTGCTTGTGGCCCTCGGGCAGGATGACGAGCTCCTTTTTGATCTGCTCGATCTTTCGGATGCGCTCCTGAGCCTGGGCAGCCTTGGTGGGCTTGTAGCGGAACTTGTCGACGAAGACCTGCATGTGGGCGATGTCGCGCTCCTGGGCGGCGCGCTTGGCGCGCATCTGCTCCAGGTTGTCCTCGCGTTGCTTGAGGTAGCTGCTGTAGTTGCCGGTGTAGGTGGTTACGCGACGGTTCTCGAGCGCGGCGACGTGGTCGACGCAGGCGTCCATGAAAGCGCGGTCGTGGCTGACGATGAGGACGGCGCCGTCGTAGTTGGCGATAAAGCCACGCAGCCACTGGACGCTTTCGAGGTCCAGGTGGTTGGTGGGCTCGTCCAGAAGCAGCAGGTCGGGGTGGCGCAGGAAGAGCTTGGCCAGCGCGATGCGCATCTGCCAGCCGCCCGAGAACTCGGAGCACGGGCGCTCAAAGTCGGTGACCTTAAAGCCCAGACCGGACAGGATCTTGCGGGCGTTGCTCTCGAGCTCGTAGCCGCCCAGATGCTCAAAGCGGTCCTGGACCTGGCCGTACTCGTTGAGGAGTGCGTCGACGTCCTTTCCCTGTTCGGAGAGCTCGGTGATTTGGGCCTGCAGCTCGTTGGCGCGCTCGCCCATGCGGCGGATTTCCTTGGCAGCGGCCATGACCTCGGCGAGGATGGTGGTGTCCTTGTGCTCGAGGTTGGTTTCCTGCTCTAGGTAGCCTACCTGGCAGTCCTTGGCATACTGGACCTGGCCTGCGTCGGGGCTGTCGATGCCCATGATGATTTTGAGCATGGTGGTTTTGCCGGCGCCGTTGGGGCCCACGAGCGCGAAGCGCTCGCCGGGGTTGATCTGGAAGGACGCGCCGCTAAAGAGGACGCGCGCGCCGAAGCTTTTTTCGATCTTGTCGACCAGGAGGATCATGGTGCCGCCTTTGACCTTGTGTGCCTATATGAAAAAAGGCCCCAACTTGCGTTGGAGCCTCATTCAATGCTCGGGTGGAGACGAGGGGGATCGAACCCCTGACCTCTTGACTGCCAGTCAAGCGCTCTCCCAGCTGAGCTACGCCCCCGTGCGAAGAAGTACTATACGGGAACTCCCCCGGCGATGCAAGGACAATTTTGGAAAAACTTTCCGGGGGCGCCGGCGCCGGAGTCCCCTCGATGCCCGGCTGAGCCCGCGGGGCGCGCCCCGCGGGCGGGCGGCGCTGCCGCCGCCCGCCTATCAGGCTCCACTCCAACCGCCCCCGGGACCCCCGCCACGAAACCGGCCCATCTACTACGTTTGGCCGGCATCCCCCGACCATGGCGCCTCGGGCAAAAATAAAACCGACGCTCCTATAAGTTGTCAAGAGGCAGTTTGCGGGAGCGCTC
>CAUBTS010000084.1 GCA_958438955.1 uncultured Collinsella sp. | reverse complement strand
ACCCCCAGCCTTGTGCGTGTAAAGCACCTGCGCTAACCGTTGCGCCAATCGCCCGCAGGGATTGAGTATAGCGGAAACCCCGTGCTGTTCACCGCTAATTCATAACGAAACTTACGCGGCGACTTCGGCGCCCTTGTCCTCGTCGATAAAGAAGCGCTTGTACCAGATGAGGAACGTCAACGTGGTATAGATCTTGCGCTGGTTGAGCGCGCGACCCTCAAAGTGATCGTCAAGCAGTTTCATGAGCGCATCGGTGTCAAAGAAATCAGCAGCCCACGGTGCGGTGAAGTATTCCTTTACGTAGTCGTAGTACTTTTGCTCGCGCAGCCAGAACTTGACCGGTACGGGGAAGCCCACCTTCTTGCGCGTTGCCCACTCGTCGGGCAGCGTGCGGTTGGCAGCGTGACGCAGAACGAGCTTGCAGCCTTCTTCGTTAACACGGTAGTTGGCGGGAATGTGCTCGGCAAACTCCATGACCTTCTTGTCCAGGAACGGGACGCGAAGCTCCAGAGAATGCGCCATGCACATCTTGTCGGCCTTGAGCAGAATGTCGCCCGGCAGCCACATGTTCATATCCAGATACTGTTTCTTGGAAAGCTCGCAGCAGTTGGGGACCTGCTTGTAGTACTCGGCGCACATCTCGGCGGCGTTCTTGCCGGTGTCATAAGCGGGCTTGAGCACCTCGTCGACCTCGGAGGGATCGAACACCTTTGCCTGACCCACATACCAGCGCTCGGGAACCTCGGCGCATTTCGTCAGGAAGTTGTGGCCCTTAAAGTAGGGGAGATGCTGAACGAGTGAGCCCAGGGCGCGACGCACGCCGAGCGGCACGCGCTTCTTAAAAGAGCGCATCTCGGGGGTGTCCTCGTACCACTCGTAGCCGGCAAACAGCTCGTCGGCACCCTCGCCCGAAAGGACGACGGTGACCTCCTCGGAAGCCATCTGCGCCAGATAGTACAGCGGCACGCTGGACAGGTTCGATTGCGGCTCGTCCATGTGATACTGGATATCGGGCAGTGCATCGAAGAACTCGTCGGCGGTAATCATCTTGCGCACGTTCTTGATGCCCAGCTTGTCGGAAAGCTCGGCGGCGTAGTTGGTCTCGTTGAAGTTCTTGTAATCGAAGCCGACAGAATACGTGGTGTCGGGCATAAGGCAGGCGGCAATGTAGCTGGAGTCCACGCCGCCAGAAAGAAACGAGCCCACCTTAACATCGGCGATTCGGTGCGCAGCGACGCTTTCGTGCACGACCTTGTCGCACTCGTCCACGTACTCCTCGAAGGTCTTGGAGTTGTCGTCGGTGAAGTCACAGCTCCAGTAACGCTTGATGTCCATGGTGTTGGTCGTCAGGTCATACGTAAAGCAATGCGCCGGGGCAAGCTTGAACACGCCCTTAAAGAAGGTCTCCTCCGTGGCGGGGAATTGCAGCGTCAGGTAGGGGCGCAGCGCGTCGTGGTTGACAGCCTTCTCAAACTTGGGATGGTCCAGGAAACTCTTGATCTCGGAGCCAAACAGCAGCGAGCCATCGGATGCCTGGTAGTAATAGAACGGCTTGATACCAAAGATGTCGCGAGCGCCAAAGAGTTTGTTCTTGTTCTGGTCGTGAATCACGAACGCGTACATGCCGCGCAGGCGGTTGACCAGGTCCTCGCCCCACTCCTCGTAACCGTGTACCAGGACCTCGGTATCAGCGTTGCAGTGGAAGGCGTAGCCGGCTGCCTCCAGCTCGGCGCGAAGCTCCTGGAAGTTGTAGATCTCTCCGTTGAAGACAATCGTGACCTTGCCGTCGTCGCTCGACATGGGCTGAGCTCCAGCTTCGGAAAGATCGAGAATCGAAAGACGACGGAAGCCAAGGGCAACGTTGTCAACGATATGCTGGCCGCCCATATCGGGACCACGGTGGATGATGCGATTCATCATGGCCGTGAGAACCAGCTCACTCTGTTCATCTGTACCGGTAAAACCGACAAAACCGCACATGCAAGATCCTTTCTGCTGACGGCTCAGGTGTACTGCCGCAAGGATTGCGGCAGCTGATGTCAAATAATCTTTACTATCATGCCAATCTTTTGTTTCGTGATAGGGCATAAGCGCCGAGCGAACCGAAAAAACCACGGCCCGATCTTCAGATGAAGCGGCGGGTCGTGGTTGTGAACGCTATGTATGAGCGGTTAGCGCTTGCTGCGCTCGGCGAGACGGTGCTCCACCTTGGTGACGATGTGGATGAGCGGAATCGTCACGACCAGATAGTAAAGTGCGGCGCAAATGTAGGGCGTAATGTTGCCCGTGGTGGCCGTGAGGTTTTTGGAGAACAGCATGAGCTCCATGACACCAACGCTCGAAAGCAGCGACGTGTCCTTGTACAGCATAACGAACTCGCTGGTCATAGTCGGTATAACGTAACGTACAGCCTGCGGGACCACGATGCGCGACATAACTTGGGACCAAGTCATGCCAAGCGAGTAGGCAGCTTCCGCTTGACCATGCGGTACGCTCTCGATGCCGGCACGGAAAATCTCGGCAAGATAGGCCGAGCAGTTGATGGCGAGCACGCCAACGCCGAGCGGCAGATTGGGCACGTTGAGACCGATCATGGGGAACCCAAAGAACGCAATGTAGATCTGCAGGAAGAGCGGGGTTCCGCGCAGGACGTTGATGTATGTCACGGCGATGCCGCGTAGCATACGACTATGACTGATTTTCATAAAGGCAAACAGCAAGCCGATGGGGATGGCGAGCGGAAAACCGATGGCGGTCACGGCAAGTGCTATGCCCCAGCCCTTAAAGAGCGAGGCGATTGAGGTGACGATAATCTGCGGCTTGAAGAACATGCCCAAAAACGGGTTGGAGTTCCATGCGGCAACCCAAGGCTGGGCATCGAGCCAGGCGACGATTTCTTGCACCATGGTGCTCTCCGAGACGCTGATGGTGTTGCTCTCGGGAAGATCTCGCTTGTCGCCGTCGGTGACATAGCTGCCGGTGACGGCATAGGCACCCGCGTTGCTCGGGAATACGACGTCGGGGACGACAACGCGAATCTGCGAGCCGGCAGCGACGGGATCGGCGAACTTGATGACGAGCTTTGAGCCGTCCAGCGAGCACGATGCCTTGACACCCGTCTGGTTCAGTCCGTCGAGCAGCGTGACCTTAACATCGGTGCTTTCAAATGACCCGCCTTCGGGCAGCTCAAGCTCAATTTGCGAAACGTCGCCCTCGTCGCTACCCGTTGTCGCTTCCCAGGTCAGGCGGGTTGCGATGCCGCCGAGCACGCCGTTGCCGCCGTCTTCGTTTGACTTGGCGGTCGCCGAGGTGACGGCGAGTGAAGCGCCCGTCGCGTCCTCTGAGCTCGAGGCATCCTCGTAATCGGACCCGCTCGTGGGTGCCATGCCAAACCACTTCTCGTACAGTTTGTCATAGGCGCCGGAGCTCTTGATCTTGGCAAGGGCATCGTTGATGGCCTGTGTCAGCTCGGGGTTGTCTTTAGAGACGGCAATGCCAAACTGCTCGCCCGTCGGAACCTCTTTGATGACCTCCATGCCGGTAAAGGAATTCGAAACCATCCACTGCTCAACGGGCAGATCGCATACGACCGCCTGGCACTGACCACTCATGACGGCGGTGAAGGCTGCCGTCCAGTCGTCAAAGTTGACGGTGGTTGCCTGCGGCAGGTTCTCGATTGCCCACTCCTCGGACGTGGTACCCGACTGCACGGCAATTTTGACGCCCGGTGCGTTGAGGCTATCGACCGTGTCGTATCCAGTGTTCTTTGCAACTGCGACGCCCTGGTTGGAGTCGATATAGGGGTCGGTGAAGTCGACCTCTTTCTTGCGCTCGTCGGTAATCGTGATGTTGCATGCGCCGACATCGGTCTTTACACCCTGTTTGACCATGGGGATAATGCCGTCGAACTTTTGCGCCGGCAAGTAGTTGAGCTCCAGACCGAGCTCGTCCGCGATCATGCCCATGAGTTCATAGGTAAAGCCCTGGTCTTCGCCGGAATCGTTGACGTATTCAAACGGGGGTGTGGCCAAGTCACTTGCGACGGTGAACTTGCCATTCTCGACGAGTGTGTAGGTGCTCGAGGCGTTCTGGGAGGACGAACAGCCGCTCGCGCCGATGGTGGTGGCAAGGGCCACAACGATCGTCGCGAAGGCGCAGACGATGCGCCGGGTCAACTGGACATGTGCCGAGCGGTGGCGACGTTCGAAGTGTCGTTTCATCTGGAATCCTTTGCTTGGGCATGATGGGTCGGCATTGTGGGTCAATGAGGCGCATCAAGACATTTGGATAAAGAATAGCACCCAGATTTCCCTGTTTTTACACGGGGTGAACACTGTTGCCATTTATTAGACCACGGCACAGTCCATGCAATTTTTTAGAAGGCTGTGATGCGCGCAAGGTCAGGTGGCATATTAGGATGGTTGATAATACAGAATGTTTCATCGTTTCTGCCGCGGGACGTCTTCTGCCCTTTAAGGCTGAATTTAGCGAGAGAGGTCTTTGTATGTCGAGTCCGACACAAGAGAAGCTAACTCTGATGCGCTATATAGAGTTGCTCGAGGAAGATGACCTTGTTGTTTCCAGACCGAGCGCTTCGTGCGACCAGCGCATTGAGTTTGCGACTGATGACTCGCGCCAGGTGCGTCCGGGCACGTTGTTTGTCTGCAAAGGCCGTGCGTTTAAGCGCGAGTACCTGCTTTCGGCAATCGCCGATGGCGCCGTGGCCTACGTTTCCGAGGTCGATTACGATGTTGATCTTCCCGCGGTGATTGTGAGCGATATTCGTCGCACGCTCGCCGTGGTGGCAGATGCCTTTTATGGGCACCCGTCGGGTAAGGTGAAGGTCTGCGCCTTTACAGGCACCAAGGGCAAGTCGACCTGCAGCTTTTATCTGCGCGGCATCCTCGCCAACGAGGCCAAGCTTACGGGCTGTCATCGACCCGCTCTTAATACGGGCATTGAGTTCGACGACGGCATCGAGACGGGTCCTTCCAAGCTGACGACTCCCGAATCCTTTCTGCTGCAGTCTCGCATCGCACATGCTGCGGAGGCGGGTGCCCCGTGGCTGGTTATGGAGGCATCGAGTCAGGGCCTCAAATACGAGCGTACGGGCAAGATTGACTTTGAAGTCGGCGCCTTTACCAATATCGGCGAGGATCACATTTCGCCGATTGAGCATCCGACGCTCGAGGACTACTTTGCCAGCAAGCTCAAAATCTTCTCGCAGAGCCGTTTTGCCGTGGTCAATCTCGATATGGATAAGGTCGATCGCGTGCTCGAGGCGGCATCTCGTTGCGAACGTACGGTGACGTTCTCCCTGACCGACGAGCGTGCCGACGTGCTTGCGCTGGCGATTCGCAATGGCGACTGCGGCGTGGTGGCAACGGTGCGCACGCCCCGCTTTACGCGTGACATTGTGATTCCCACGCCGGTTAAGTTCAATGTGTCCAACGCGCTTGCCGCTATTGCCTGCGCCGAGGCCCTGGGCATTTCCGAAGAGGGTATCGTCCATGGCTTTGAGGGCGTTTTCGTTCCCGGTCGTATGGAGCTCTATCCGTCCGTATCGGGCAAAATCCTGGGCATCGTCGATTTTGCACATAACGGCATGAGCCTCGAGACACTCCTGCGCGACTTGCGCGAGAACTATCCCGAGCGCGAGCTGGCGGTTGTATTTGGCGCTACGGGCGGTAAGGGTGTCGATCGACGCACCACGATGGGCATCGCCGCTGGCAAGTATGCCGACCGAATCGTGATTACCGAGGATGACCCCGGCCCCGAGGATGTCGAGGACATCTGCGCCGAGATCGCGCGCAACGTTCAAGCGCAGGGAAATGATAACTGGCAAATCGTGACTGATCGCGTTGCCGCTATCGAGACTGCCGTGCGCGAAACTGTCCGTCCTGCCGTGGTCATCGTGACCGGTAAGGGCGAGGAAGAGTGTATGCTGCGCAAGAACGGACCCGAGCCTTGTGAGCGCGACGGTTCGATTCTCAAGCGCACCCTTGCGGCGTACGACGCCTAGACCAGCCCCTTCTATGTAAACGGAGTGACCATGTCCCACAACATCCTGCCGACCGTTGCCGAGCTTTCGGGCGAGATGCGCGAGCGCCTTGCCAAGGTCAAGTATGTCTTTACCGATCTGGACGCCACGATGCTCGCCCCCGGCTCGTGTGTACTGCGCGATAACGACGGCAATCCCTCGACCAAGCTCGTCGAGGCGGTTGTCGCGCTCGCCCGTGCCGGCATCCAGGTGGTCCCCACCTCGGGTCGCAATCGCACCATGATCCATGAGGACGCCCGCGTGCTCGGCCTCAACTCCTACATCGGCGAGATGGGCGGCCTGGTCATGTACGACCTCAAGGCCAACGACTGGGAGTACCTGACGGGCGACATGCCCTACGACCCCGCCTGCGGTCTCACGCCGCACCAGGTGATCGAGCAGACCGGCGTGTGCGAGAAGATCCTTGCCCGCTGGCCGCACAAGATCGAATACCACAACGACATGTCGACCGGCTACAAGTACCGTGAGGTCACCGTCGGCATGCGCGGCGATGTGCCCGACGATGAGGTTCAGGCCATCCTGGACGAGGCCGGCTGCGGCCTGGTGTGGGCCTGCAACGGTCACCTGACGCATCTGTCCAAGCCGACGACGCTCGAGCTCGATCGCGTCGAGGACGGTCGCGCATTCAACATCAACCCCGCGGGCCTCAACAAAGGCGTCGCCATTGCGCGCTTCTGCGAGCACCTAGGGATCGAGCGCGAGGAGACGCTCGCGCTCGGCGATTCCGAGTCCGACTTCTACATGGCCGATCACGTGGGCACGTTCTGCCTGGTCGAGAATGGCCTGACGAGCGCCGGCGCGCCCGAGTTCCTGGCTGCTTGCGAGAACGCTTTCGTTACGCGTGGCAAAATTGTCGACGGTTGGGCGGCGACGGCAGAGCTGCTGGTCGCGGCGCGTTCGTAGCGCGCCGCCGCCGCACTTGGACATGTCTTTTCGAGAGAGACTGGTGAGGTAATGTCCGATATCGAGAATTCGGCAGGCGACACGCGCCCGATTGGCGTGTTCGATTCTGGTTTGGGCGGTCTGACGGTTGCGCGCGCCATCGCGACGGCGCTGCCGCACGAGTCCGTCTACTACTTTGGCGACACCAAGCGCTGTCCCTACGGCACGCGTACCGAGGATGAGGTGCGCTCGTTTGCGTTGCAGGCGGGTCGTTGGCTTTCGAAGCACGACGTCAAGATTATGGTCATCGCCTGCAACACGGCGACCGCTGCGGCCTTGCGTCTGGCCCAGCAGGTGCTCGACGTTCCCGTGATCGGCGTGATCGCGCCGGGTGCCCGTGCGGCAATCAACAGCACCCGCTCGCGTCGCGTGGGCGTGCTCGCCACCAACCTCACCATTCGCTCGGGCGCCTACACGCGCGCCATCCAGGACTTGGATGCTGGTGTCGATGTGTATGGCTGCCCGGCTTCGAGCTTTGTCGAGGTCGTCGAGCACGAGCTCGCCTCGGGCGCGCATCTGCAGGAGCAGTGGCTCGAGAACGAGGATATTTTTGATACGCCAGCCGTTCGCGCGCTGGTTGGCGCCACAGTCGAGCCGCTGCACGATCGTGGCATCGATACCGTGGTACTCGGCTGCACACATTTCCCGCTGCTCGTGGGGCCTATTCGCCATGCGCTGGGTCCCGGAGTGCGCGTGGTGAGCTCCGCCGAGGAGACCACCCGCGAGCTGACCGATATCCTCACGCGCCGCGAGCAGCTGGCGGGCGATACCGCTGAGCCGCAGCATCGCTTTGCCACCACGTCTGACAACATTGCCGAGTTTGCGGTGGCGGGTAGCTTTATCTTTGGCCAGCCGCTCAAGAGCATTGAGCATATCGATATCGACGAACTGAAATAGATACAAGGTCACCGACCAAAGGCTCACTTTCACCTTTTGCCGAAAGGATATTTCTATGGAGTACATGCAGGTCAATCGCGCCAACGGCCGCGCCGCCAATGAGCTGCGCCCCGTCAAGCTCACCCGTGGTGTTATGAAACATGCCCACGGCTCGTGCCTGGCCGAGTTTGGCGATACGCGCGTGCTGTGCGCCGCCACTATCGAGGAGGGCGTGCCGAGCTGGCGCAAGGGCGCCAAGGCCGGTTGGGTAACGGCGGAGTACGCCATGCTGCCGGCATCGACCGGCAAGCGCTGCAAGCGCGAGCATGCCAACCGCAAGGGCCGCTCCATGGAGATCGAACGCCTCATCGGTCGCAGCCTGCGTACCATCGTCAATATGAAGGCACTTGGCGAGTACACCGTTACCGTCGACTGCGATGTGATCCAGGCCGATGGCGGCACACGCACGGCGAGCATTACCGGCGCCTGGGTGGCGCTGCACGACGCCCTTGCCATGTGGGTCGAGGCGGGTAAGCTCGAGCGCATCCCGCTCACGGGCCAGGTCGCCGCGATTTCCATGGGCGTTGTCGACGGCAACACCCTGCTCGACCTGGATTATTCCGAGGACAGTCACGCCGAGGTCGACATGAACCTTGTCGCCACCGATA
>CAUBTS010000083.1 GCA_958438955.1 uncultured Collinsella sp. | reverse complement strand
CGCATCATAAGCCGCATCGCCGCTATCGTCAGCCGTGGCATAACTGTGCGCGGCATCAATCGAAAACGCACTGCAAAACTCCTCAACATGCGAAGGAGTGCGACCGGCGGCAGCCACAAGCCGTGCCCCGTCCACCTCCTTGAGCGACGATGCAAATCGATGTGAAATGCGCCCAGCGCCCAAAACGCCCCAACGAACCTCGCGCAAATCATCGCATGAATCCCGATGGCCCACGACAGCCCCCTTCAGTTGCGGTGGAATAGTTCCTGCTTGGCCCCTATTCTGCCGCAAACAGGAACTATTCCACCGCAAGTTATAAAAGGGGCATCAGGAGCGCGTTTTGCAAAAGGCTTTAAGCGCGGCCGTTACGGGACCAGGCTGGAAACGTCGGCGCACATCGTCGAGACGCTCGGGAATATCAATGTGCTGCGGGCAGTGACGTGCGCATTTGCCGCACTTGACGCAATTGCTCACCAGCTTGGGCTCGTTCGTCCGCACCGCGCTCGCCGTAAAGTATTGAGACAGCCCCGTAAACCAACTATGCGCATAGCTCGCGTTGTAGGCGCCAAAGCAGCCGGGAATATTGATACCCTTGGGGCACGGCATGCAGTAGCCGCACCCCGTACAGGGCACGCGATTCGATTTCTCAAACTCTCCCAGCACGCGTGCGATGGTATCGAGCTGCTCTGTCGTCATCGAATCCGGCAGTGCGCGATCCGCCAATGCCGCGTTCTCGTCCACCTGCGCGGTATCGGTCATGCCCGAAAGCAGCATCGTGACTTGAGGATGGTTCCACACCCACGAAAGGCCCCAAGCAGCCGGCGTCTTCAGGTACGGATCGCGTACGTCATCGAGCACGGCGCGGGCCCGCGGAGGCAGCTTGCCCGCCAGGCGTCCACCCAAAAGCGGTTCCATCACAAACACCGCGAGCCCGCGCTCGGCGGCTGCCATGAGTCCCGCCGTTCCCGCTTGGTAGCGCTCTCCGGCATAGTTGTACTGGATCTGGCAAAAATCCCAGTCATACGCGTCAAGCATCATGAGGAAATCCGCCACACCGCCGTGGTACGAAAAACCTATCTGGCGAATACGCCCCGCAGCCTTTTGGTGCGCAATCCAGTCCTCGATACCCAAAGCTGCCACGCGCTCCCACTGCGCGGGCGAGGTGATGTTGTGCATGAGGTAGTAGTCGATATGGTCAGTCCGCAAACGGTGCAGCTGCTCGTCAAAAAAGCGGTCGAAATCCTCCGCACATTTGCACGAAGCGTGCGGCAACTTGGTCGCGAGCAAAATCTGGTCGCGCAGACCCAGGCGCTCAAGCGAAGCTCCCACACAAGCTTCGTTACCGGGGTAGAGATAGGCCGTGTCCAGATAGGTTATCCCTTGCTCCACCGCACGGGAAATGATGGCATCGGCCGTCTTCGCATCGGGATGTCCCGGCGCACCGGGAAACCTCATGCAGCCCAGACCCAGAGCGGATATTCGGTTACCACTTTTGGGGTCAACACGGTATTGCACGGCCCCTCCCTTCGCCATCAGCGCCCCGGCAAGGCGAAACACAATGGTCACGCAGCCGAAACATCGTGGAATCGCAATCGAGAATGTATCGTAACGTAGCAGAAATCGAGCCGTCACGACACCGCTTTAACATCAGCAAAAAGCCCGATGAAAGGAAGCGACCGTGACCACACGTGAGGACGCCTACCCCTACCCCGGCGAGCAGTACATCCTCTCGGTCGACCGCTATCAGATCGAGGTCATGGACCATCTGGACGAGCTTCCCGCCACAGGCGCCGTCATCTTCTGCACCTTCCCCAAGGTGCGCGATGGCGTTGGATATCCCGCACGCGTTTTCGCGGTCTGCCCCGCAGCGTAAGCTCCACGCGTCCATTCATTTAAAAATCGCCACCCTGCATGCACAAGGTGCGCTGGCGGCATACAATCCATCAGGCGCCCCTTACGCGGGCGCCTTTTATATGGGGAGATAATTCACATGCAGATCAACAAGGTCACCTTTATCGGCAAGGGCGGCGTCGGGCTACTCTACGGCAGTATGATCGCCCAGGCACTCGGTAACGACGCCGTCGAATACGTTATGGATGACGCCCGTTTTGAGCGTCACGCGGGCGATGCGCTCACCGTCAATGGCAAGCCCTGTGCGCTCAAGTCCGTCCGCGCCAGCGAGGCAACGCCCGCCGATCTGGTCATTCTCACGATCAAGACGACTGGACTCAACCAAGCACTCAAGACTATGGAGCGCGTCGTGGGACCCAATACGCTCATCGCCTCGCTGTGTAACGGCATTACGAGCGAGCAGAAGATTGCCGAGCGCTTTGGCTGGGAGCATACCGTTCTTGGTATTTGCCAGGGCATGGACGCCGTGTTCCTCAACGGAGAGCTCATCTTTACCAATGCGGGCGAAATCCGCTTTGGCGCGGCGGCCGGCACCGAGCTCGCAACCGTCACCGCCATCGACGAGCTCTACACGCGCTGCGGCATCGCCCATACCGTCGAGAGCGACGTTACGCACCGCATGTGGGCCAAACTCATGCTCAACGACGGCATCAACCAGACGTGCATGGCCTACGGCGGGACCTACGGAAGCGCCACGGAGCCGGGCTCCGAGCAGCGTCGCTGCTTTGTTTCCGCCATGCGCGAAACGCTTGCGGTCGCCAACGCCGAGGGCATTGAGCTGACCGAGGCAGACCTGACGCAGATGGTGCACCTCATCGAGGGAATCGACCCCGCCGGTATGCCCTCAATGGCGCAGGACCGCATCGCACAACGAAAAACCGAAGTCGAAGAGTTCGCGGGCACCATTTGCCGCCTGGCCGTCAAACACGATATCCAAGTGCCGCAAAACGATTGGCTCTATCAGCGCATCCGCGATATCGAGAAAAGCTGGTAGCGCCCGGCTCACCACGTCAACAGGCTCAACAGCAAAGCCGCCACAAGGAGCACTCCCCTTACGGCGGCTTTCATCTTCATCTATAACCAGTAGTCGATGTCCCGACGGTTAGAGCTGCGACTCCGACGCCTGGTCCTCATCGTCGCGACAAAGGACTACACCCGCACTTCCCAGCAGTGCGGCCGCGATCAACGCACTGACCACGATAGAGGCAGCCCCACAAGACCCCTGCATGCCCACAACGAGCGCGGCCGTAGGACCAAGGCAGCCAAGCACCAATGCGACGGCGGCAATAGCAATATCTCGAGCGTTCACAAGACCACTTCCTCCACGAGAAAGACCTTATTTCTCATGAACTAGTGTGCCCCGCGCCCATATGCGCGGCGTACTGCCACGGTAAGCGCTCTGTTAACTCAAACGCATACATAGAACGGGCGTCCTTACGTTGCCCTAAAGCTCGGTAAAGACGCCCGTCCGTCAAATATCCGTGATGCAGAAAAATTACCAGCCAGTGTAGTAATCGGTGGTTCCGGCAGCGCAGCCGGAGTCATAGACCTTGCACTCGCCCTTGGACCCGGTAAACGTGGAGCCCTGGGCCTTATCGCCCGCGGCAACGACGTAGTAGCCATCGGAATCGCGCCAAAAGCCCTCGGCGTCCTGCGTCCATTCGCCCGTGCGGTGGTGATACAACACGTTGCTGCTGTAATAAGTCTCGCGGCGGCCGTTATAGTTATTGACGCCGCTCGAGCGCGTCAGGCCCGAGCCGTTCGCGTAATACGCAGCAGACGCGTAAGACGAGCCGGAGCCGGCGTTGTAATACGAAGCCTGAACGGCCTCAGCGGCCTCGGCTTCGGCTGCGGCAGCCTCGAGCGCCTCGCGCTTGGCATCCTCTAGCGTAGAGCGAAGCTCGTCGAGCTCGGTCGACTTGGCGTCGACCTCCCCCATCGTCAACAGGCTACCCGCGCCGTCGATGCAACCCTGCAACACAGCGCGCTCGTCATCGGTAGCGTAGTCGCCATACATATTCATAATGATCTGAGCGCGCACCTCCAGGGAATCGCGCTTGGCCCCCATCGAGGCGTTCCACTCCTGCATAGAGCCATAACCATCACCGCGATAGTCAACGGGCTGTACCAGCGTCGTCTCGGACGGCGTAGATCCAACCGTATCGGACAGTGTTGCGGCGTGGGCATCAGTTGCACCAGCGCCCGCCAAAAGTGCCACGGCCAGAGCGGCGGAAAGGGCGGCGGCTTTCGGTTTTCGTGAATCGATCCTCATGTAGCTGGAAACCTCCGTAGTGCGTTTTTGCTGCGTTTGAGCTGCGTGTGATTCAATCGCGCTGCATAGTACCCCGAGCAAATCGCGACCTGCGGTTTTACTCAAAAGGCGCACGTCAATTGCGTAAAACTCACATCCTCTCAACAGGAGTTTTCCACAACTCGAATGCATAAAGCGTGTCAAAAACCCTGTTTTTGCACCCGCTCCATGCAAAAAAGGCGCCTGTGCAACCATTGTTCGCACAGGCGCCTTGAGCAGGCATTTTATGCAGTTATACCTATCGAGTCGCAAGGGGTCCTTGCACAAGTCGCCTTACTCGTCCAGCACGGCGAAGGCCTGCTTCAGATCCCAAATGATATCCTCGGCGTTCTCGGTACCGATGGAAAGACGGATTGTGGAGGGCGTGATGTTCTGCTCGGCGAGCTCCTCGGCAGAGAGCTGGGAGTGCGTGGTGGTAGCCGGGTGCACGACGAGCGACTTGACGTCGGCCACGTTGGCGAGCAGCGAGAAGACCTGCAGATGATCGATGAACTTCCAAGCTGCCTCCTGGCCACCCTTAATCTCAAAGGTAAAGATCGAGGCACCGCCACGGGGGAAGTACTTCTGATAGAGCTCGTGATCGGGGTGCTCAGGCAGGCTCGGGTGGTTCACCTTGGCGACGTGGCTGTCACCGGTCAGGAACTCAACGACCTTCTTGGTGTTCTCGACATGACGGTCAACGCGCAGCGACAGAGTCTCGGTGCCCTGGAGCAGGACCCAGGCGTTGAACGGGCTGATGCAGGCGCCCTCGTCACGCAGCAGGATAGCGCGGACATAGGTTGCGAAGGCAGCGGGACCGGCAGCCTCGGCAAACGAAACACCGTGGTAGGAGGGGTTGGGCTCAGCGATCTGCTCATACTTGCCGCTCGCCTTCCAATCGAAGTTACCGCCGTCGACGATCACACCGCCCAGCGAGGTGCCGTGGCCGCCGATGAACTTGGTTGCGGAGTGGACGACGATATTGGCACCATGCTCCAGCGGACGGAACAGATACGGGGTGCCGAAGGTGTTGTCGACGACAACCGGCAGACCGTGCTTCTTGGCGATCTCGGAGATGGCGTCGATGTTGGGGATGTCGGAGTTGGGGTTGCCGAGCGTCTCGAGATAGATGACCGTGGTGTTGTCCTTGATGGCACCCTCGACCTCTTCAAGGTTATGGGCATCGACAAACGTGGTCTCGACGCCAAACTGGGAGAGCGTATGCTCCAGCAAGTTGTAGGAGCCACCGTAGATGGTCTTCTGAGCCACCACGTGGTCACTGGCCTGGGCAAGAGCCTGCAGGGTATAGGTGATGGCAGCAGCACCGGAGGCGACGGCAAGACCTGCCACGCCACCCTCGAGGGCGGCGATACGGTCCTCGAAGACGCCCTGGGTGGAGTTGGTCAGACGGCCGTAGATGTTACCGGCGTCGGCAAGACCAAAGCGGTCGGCGGCGTGCTGGGAGTTGCGGAACACATAGCTCGTGGTCTGGTAGATAGGCACGGCGCGGGAGTCGGATGCAGGATCGGCGCTCTCCTGGCCAACGTGCAGCTGCAGGGTATCGAAACCAAAGGTGTGCTCGGGGTTGTTGATGAACTGGCTCATGATGATCTCCTTGATCGAATAAAAGTAATAAGAGTAAGAGAAGTAAGTGGCTGTCTCCTGATCACGCCGACGGGCGCAAACAGGAGCCCGGCATTCGTCTTGGTAAGCAATTCATATGCGGGCCTCCCTTCGCATCCCGGTTTCGTGGTTGGCTTAATTACCTACCGCCTTTGTGTGTTTTGAATAGTACGAGCATTGTTTTCCTCGGTCAATCACTTAAAAGCGCTAACCTGTTATCGGTTTTATAGATAACACTCGAAAGGACGGGCGCCGATGACCCTCCAGCAGCTTCGCTTTATGATCGCCGTGGCAGAGTCCGGCTCAATCAACGCCGCAGCTCAGCGCCTCTATACCGCACAGTCCAATATCTCCAACGCCGTCAAAAGCCTGGAACAGGAACTTCATATCGAAATCTTTACGCGCTCTAGCCGCGGTGTTGCACTCACCAACGACGGCACCGAGCTTTTGGGCTATGCGCGCCAGGTCGTAGAGCAGGCCGACATGCTCGAGGCCCGCTACGAGGACGGCGGCACCCCGCAAGCCCGCCTCGCCATTTCCGCCCAGCACTACGCCTTTTCGGTCGAGGCCTTTGTCAACGTGGTCGAGCGCTGCCGCGACAGCAAGTTCGAGTTCATCATGCGCGAGACCACCACATCGCAGATCATCGACGACGTGCGCGCGTTTCGCAGCGACATCGGCATCCTCTATCTGGACGACTTTAATACCCGTGTCTTGCAGAAGGCCTTTACCGATGCCCGAGCGAGCTTTCATCCCCTCTTTGATGCGAAAGTCCACGTGTTCGTTAGCGAGCGTCACCCGCTCGCACGCCGCCCTCAGCTGTCCCTTGCCGACCTCACGCCCTATACGCGCTACAGCTTTGAGCAGGGAACCTCGAACTCCTTCTATTACGCCGAGGAACCTTTTAGCTATATCCCTTGCGACCGCAACATACGAATCTCGGACCGTGGAACACTTACCAACTTACTTATCACGTCGAACGGTTACACCCTGTCGACCGGTGTCCTCTCCAATGAAATGCAATGGGGTATGGCATCGATCCCGTTAGTAGACGCCCCAACGATGCACGTAGGCTATATCATGCACGACGATCGCAAGCCCTCTCCCCTCTTGCAGCAATACCTCGACGAGCTCAACCGCATCATCCATGCCAACCAACTGTCGGAAGACGGGGTAGAAATCGTAGATTGCTAGCCCCCGGCGGGCATGGCGCTACAATGGTCACTCGCACGAAACATACCCAACGAAAGGAACCATGTGAAGGTCATCATCTATACCGACGGCTCGGCCCGATCAAATCCGGGACGCGGCGGCTACGGCGCCGTGCTCAAATACACCAACCCCGCCGGCAAGACCTTCACCTCCGAGCTTTCGCGCGGTTACGCCAAGACCACCAACAACCGCATGGAGCTCATGGCGGTCATCGTAGCGCTCGAGGCGCTCAACCGCCCCTGCGACGTCGAAGTCCATTCCGATTCGCAGTACGTCGTCAACGCCTTCAACAAGCACTGGATTGACGGATGGAAAAAACGCGGCTGGAAGACTGCCAACAAGCAGCCTGTCAAGAACCGCGATCTGTGGGAGCGCCTGCTCACCGCAAAGAGCAAGCACAAAGTGGAGTTCATCTGGGTTAAAGGCCACGCCGGTCACGAGCTCAACGAGCGCTGCGACGAGCTTGCCACCACGGCGGCCGACGGCAGCAACCTCGATATCGACACCGGCTTTAACGAGAGCGACCTGTAACGGCGTTTTCGCACGCTATTTCCTGCCCCCTCGCGCTACACTCATCCTGTAAACCGAACGGCACGAGGGGGATACATGCTGCGTATAGCGACCATCGGCACATCCATGATTACCGACGACTTTATCCAGGTCGTCAACGCCAACGACCAAGCTGCGTTTGTGGGCACGCTCTCGCGCGATGCAGATCGCGGCGCCGCCTTCACCGCCAAGCACGGTGGCGAGCGTAACTTCACCGCGCTTCACGAGCTTGCGTCCGCTGCCGACGTCGATGCCGTCTACATCGGCAGCCCCAATGCGCTCCACTACGAGCAGGCGCTCGCCTGTATCGCCGGCGGCAAGCACGTTATCGTCGAAAAGCCCTTCTGCGCCACCGAGGCGCAGGCGCTCGAGGTCTTTCGCGCAGCCGAGGCGGCGGGCGTCGTAGCCCTCGAGGCCATGCGCCCGCTCCATGACCCCGCTTTCCACGCCATCGAGGACGCCCTGGGTGAGATTGCGCCCATCCGCCGCGCCTCATTGCGCTTTGGCAAATATTCCTCGCGCTACAACGAGATTCTCGCGGGACGCGCCACCAATATCTTCGACTGCAATATGGCATCGGGTTCCCTCATGGATATTGGCGTCTACACCGTCGAGCCCATGGTCGAGATTTTCGGCATGCCCTCCGGCCTTACGAGCATGGCTACTCTGCTCGACCCCACCACGCGACAGCTCACGCACGGCCCCATCGATGGCTGCGGTTCCATCCTCGCCAGCTACGGCGGTGGCCGTATCTCCGTCGAGCTCGCGCACTCCAAAATTACGAATGACCTGCTGCCCTCGCAGATCGAAGGCGAGCGTGGCACTATCCAGATCGACCATCTGTCCACGCCCCGCAACGTCCGCATCGACTATCGCGGCGACGTCGTACGCGGCTCGGCGACCGAGGCGCCGCGCGAACAGGGCGACAACGGCCGCGTGCTCGACCTGCCCAAATCGAGCAACACTATGGAATACGAACTCACAGACTTTATCACCGCCATCG
>CAUBTS010000082.1 GCA_958438955.1 uncultured Collinsella sp. | reverse complement strand
TTCCCTCCAGAGAGAATTCGCTGACTTCGCCACTTCGATCGACAAATCGAAATTTGCCGTACAAAAGGCCCTCGATGAGCTAAACGCCACGACGAAGAAAATCTTGAACCAGGAGTTAGGGCTCGGAAATGTTTAACGAGGACAACACCATCGAGCAAATGAGCGTCGAGGCGCTTGCCAGCCTTGGCTGGAGATACGTGGCTGCCGAAGACCTCCCGCGCCGCCATGCCGACGTCATGGTCGAGCCCATGGTCAAGGACGCCCTCATCAGGCTTAACCCGGAGATTGCAGAAGACCCCGATCGCGCCGACGAGATCATCTACCGACTCAGGGCCCTCATTCAGTCCACAAGTCCGCAGAACCTGGTCTCCACCAACGAGCGGTTCAAAAAGCTCGTCATCGAGGAGAACTCATTCCCCTACGGCAAAGACGGCCGCATGGTCCCCATCCGCTTCTTTGGCACGGCGGCGGACGGCGATCTTGACAAAAACGAGTACATCGTCACCAACCAGTGGGTCTACCCCCAGGAACAGGGCGGCAAGCGCCTCGACCTCGTCCTTCTTGTCAATGGATTTCCGCTCGTCATCGGCGAGCTCAAGACGCCGGTGCGCGATTCGATAACCTGGCTCGACGGCGCTGGCGACATCGCTAAATATGAGAAGAGCATCCCGCAGATGTTCGTCTGTAGCGCCATCAACTTCGCCAGCGAAGGAAAATGCTATCGCTACGGGTCGGTGAACATGCCTCCCGAGATGTGGGGACCCTGGCATGAGGGCGACAAGAAGAGCGAGGGCACACTTGCCGACGTCAAGAGAAGCATGGCATCCATGCTCACCCCCTCGAACGTCATGGACATCTTCCAGTTCTTCACGCTCTTCGCCACCGACAAGAAGCATCGACGCATCAAGCTGATCTGTCGCTACCAACAGTTCGAGGGCGCGAACCTCATCGTGGACCGCGTCCGCGCAGGATACCCGAAGTGTGGCCTCATTTGGCATTTCCAGGGCTCAGGAAAGTCACTGCTCATGGTATTCGCCGCCCAGAAGCTGCGCATGGTCCCCGAACTCAAGAACCCGACCGTCGTCATCGTGGATGACCGAATCGACCTCGAGACCCAGATCACAGGGACCTTCAACGCATCCGATATCCCCAACCTCGCAAGCGCCGGCAGCAAGGAGGAGCTTGAGTCCTTCTTCAAGCAGGACATGAGAAAGGTCCTCATCACCACCATCTTCAAATTCGGCGAGGTTGCGGGGACGCTCAACGAGCGCGAGAACATCATCCTCATGGTCGACGAGGCGCACCGCACCCAAGAGGGCGACCTCGGCGAGAAGATGCGACTCGCCTTGCCAAACGCCTTCTTCTTCGGCTTGACCGGCACGCCCATCAACCGAACCGACAAGAACACGTTCCACACCTTCGGTGCCAAAGAGGACAAGTCCGGCTACATGAGCCGCTATTCCTTCGCCGACTCCATCCGCGACCACGCCACATTGCCGCTCCATTTTGAAACCGTTCCCGTCGAGCTCCACGTCAACCAAGAGGTCGTGAACGCCGCCTTTGACGAAATGACCCGAGACCTCAGCAAAGAGGACAAGGCGGAACTCACCAGGCGCGTCAAGATCGAAGCCGTCATGAAGGCCCCCGACCGCATTCACAAGGTGTGTGAACACATTGCCAAACACTTCAAATCGAAGGTTGAGCCCGACGGCTTCAAGGCGCAGGTAGTCTGCTACGACCGAGAGTGCTGCCTGCTGTATAAGGAGGAGCTCGACAAGCTCTTGGGCGCTGATGCAGTCACCATCGTCATGGACACGAACAACGACAAGGAGGACCGGTACAAGGCATATCGTCGCGATCGCGATGCCGAAGAAAAGCTCCTTGACCGTTTCCGCGACCCGGACGATCCACTCAAGATTCTCATCGTCACTGCAAAGCTGCTCACGGGGTTCGATGCGCCCATCCTGCAAACTCAGTACCTTGACAAGCCCTTGCGCGACCACACGCTGTTGCAGGCAATCTGTCGAACCAACCGCGTCTACAACGACAAGAAGACATTCGGTCTCATTGTCGACTATATCGGCCTCTTCGACAACGTCGCCAAGTCTCTGCACTTCGACGAGGCCGAGGTGCAGAAGGTTATAACCAACATCGACGAGGTAAAGGCCGAGCTACCCGGGCTTATGCATTGCTGTCTTGAGTACTTCTCAACGGTCAGAGACCGCCGCAGCGCGGATTGGGAGTCCCTTCTCGAAGCTCAACAATGCCTGCCAACGACAAAGGTGAAAGACCAGTTTGGGGCCGACTTCTCGGTCTTGAACAGAGCGTGGGAAGCCCTTTCGCCCGACGCATGTCTCAATCCCTACAAGCCCGATTTCATCTGGCTCTCGCAGGTCTACGATTCCGTGAGACCGGTAGACAATCGCGGGAAGCTCATCTGGGCAGCGCTCGGGCCCAAGACAATCGAGCTCGTGCACGAGAACATCACCGTCGAGAGAGTCCGAGACGATGACGACATCCTTGAGCTCGACGAGGACATGATCGAGCACTTCATCAACGACAAGAGCAATACCGAGAAGATCACGCGTAAGCTGGAGATAGATCTCGTCGCCCGAATCCGCAGGCACGATAAGAATGGCAAGTTCCAGAAGCTCGGCGAGCGCCTGGAGGACCTGAGGGAACGTCACGAGCAAGGTCTCATCAACAGCGTCGAGTTCCTCAAGATGCTCATCGACCTCGCCAAAGAAGCACGAGCCGCCGAAAAGGAAGTCGTGCCCGAGGAAGAGGAGGACAAGGGAAAGGCTGCTCTCACTGAGCTCTTTAACGGCATCAAGAACGGCGACACGCCTATCATCGTCGAGAACATCGTCAATGACATTGACGAGATCGTTAAGATAACTCGCTTCGACGGCTGGCAAGCTACCACGGCTGGCGTGAAAGAGGTTAAAAAACAGCTCCGTGCCATTCTGTGGATGCGCTATAAGCTCAAAGACCAGGCTCTTTTTGATAAGGCGTATTCGTATATCGAACTCTACTATTAGGTAACAGAAGACAGAGTTCTAGGGACGCTCCGCATTAACCATTTCATAGGATGTGGAGCGTCCCAATTTGAACGAGTAACGTCTTGCGATGGGCGAATGCTGCAGTCCCAATGGCTCGATAACCTTTTCTTAGTCTGGTGTTTAAGTCTTCACTAGAAGCCATCCACACTTTGTAGTTAATTGGTTCCTTCTTCACAGGCGAAACGACAATATTGTCTGCCCCGCCTACCTCCCCTCCGCCTTCAGCCTCAGCAGCAGGTCTCTCAGCTCGGGGCACTTGCTGGAAAGGCGCGTCTGGGGTCGCTCGCCCATCCCCCAACGCTGGCGGACTTCCTGGGCGTGCGGACTCACGCGGTAGTCCCCATCCATCATCTGCTTGAGCAGCTTGGCGGTCACGCGCGCATCGGCTAGGGCGCTGTGGGCGTGGCCCGTCGACTCGTCGAACTCGATACCAAACCACGTCGCCGCGTCACTCAAAGAGACGCACCCGTGGCTGCCCACGTCCATGATCGAGGTGTAAAACGCCTGCAGGTCGGCCCAGTCCGTAGGAAATGCGGCAAGGTCGATGTGTTTTGCCTGGCACTCGGTCAAAAGCTGTCGACGATCCGCCCCGCTCCAACGACCACCTGGGCGGAGTAGCGACCGATCCAATCGCTGAGCCTTTTGATCACCGCATAGAGCGGGTCGGCCATCGCGGTGTCCACGGCCGATATCCCCGTGAGCTCGCGGACGGGAAACGCAACGCCTTCGGTAAATTCTGTCTGCACAAACTGCGAGAACTCGCCTATAACGTTGCCGCGGTTATCGAGCTTGACGGCGCCGACCTCGATAATCTCATTGCGCAGTCCACGGCGCTGGCGCTGCTTTGGCACCGGCGCAAACTCAAAGTCCAGCACAATCTGGCGCGCAAAGTTCGTCGTATCGATAGCCGAGATACGCGGCGTCTTTTCAGCTGACACGGTTATGGCCTTTCTCCGTCAAATGCCGCTTACTACATAGGCGGCTACATTGCCGTAAGGACAGGCGCCCGTGCGGACATGAAATCGCACAGCATGGCTTTCCGGCATCCTTGCGTAAAGCCACACTTTGAGAGAATCACGTCACTGTTATTATCGAACATATATTCGTATTTATAGCAGTACTTTGATAGAGTTGCAGTTGTTGACGGCAGTTCCATGTGCCGGGCAGCGCCCTCCATGCGACGGGAGGTGATGCCCATGACCGATCTGACTGATTTCGTGAAGCTCCTGACCGCTTTGGTCTCGCTCCTCACGGCGCTTATCGGACTTACCGAGGCACTCGAGCAGCGTACGAAGCAGAAAAAGAGGGGTCGACGCCACTAAGGCGATGACCCCTTAATCGAAGTAACGGCGCTGCCCAGCATTCCACCACTTGAGCTGCCGTCGACCTTATTCTACCCACGAGCGCCAGGTTTAACAAATGGAATTTCGGTTACGAAGTCCGGGGCTCGCCCCTCTACTCCAGCCACCATTCCACATCCACGGAGCACTCGACCTCGATAGGCTCTGGCTCCAGCACCGTCACCTTGGAATCAGCCGATCCCGCAGGAGCTCCGAGCGCAAAATCGGCCGCACTTGCATAGCAAAGCCGATCCATGCTGCCAAGCTGACTGTTGTAGGAGATATGCTTGACGCCATCCAGCTTAGAACCCGATGCCGCCGCAAGCGCCTGCGCATTGTTGCGGGCTCGCTCGACGACGCGGGCGATGAGGGCATCCTCGGCAGCACGCCGGTCGACTAGATCAAAACCTACGCTCATGTCGGCGCGCGAACCGCAGGTGTTAAGAGCCGTCCATATAGCGGCGACATCGACGGCGTCAATCAACGCGGCGACTGTGCCTTAGGCATGGTAGCTATAGCCAGTGATCGTCGCCTTTCTGCGTGTCGTTCGCGCGTAGCAGGCGTAACCGCGACACGTTAGCTCGCCATCCAAACCAAAGGGCGCCAGTGCCGTAGCGACCTTAACGCGATCGGCGTTGTAGTCGTCCAGGCACGCCTCCTTGGTATCGAAGCTTCCTCCAAAGCAGATGCTAAACACGACGCGATCGGGCATCACCTCGTCCTCGATCTCGGCGCCAACGCTCACGAACCCAGCTTTATCCATCGACATGACATCCGTCCTTTCCACGAATGGCTACGTTGCGGTAAGCGTAGCCGCCCGTGCGGACACAAAAATGGGATGTTGTGCCACGCGCGCCAGGCACGCGCCATGCAGACGGCCCCAAGAGAGTCGCCCGCCTATTCGAATGTGTGAAAAAGATTGAGGCCCGGTGACTTGAATCAGAGGTCATCCCGGGCCCATCAGAGCTCACAGAGCTCTTGGTTGCTTTGGTCTCGCTTTTCACGGCGTTTGTCGGGCTTTCCGAGGCACTCAAGCAGCGTTCGAAGCATAACAAGTCACTACAATTAAGGCTTTGACCCCTTGACCAAGCAACGGCGCTGCCCAGCTATCACCCTTGGGCTGCCGTCAACTTTATTCTATCCGCGAGCATCTGGTTTACCAAATGGATTTTCGGTAAAGGAAGCACGGCACGCCCGCAAAACCACTACGCCCCAAGTGCCGCCATGGGAATCACCGCCACGCCGTCGTCGCGTGTGTAGGCAATGCTCCCCTTTCCAACCACGACCGCCAAAAACGCCGGCGCGGCATTCTGGGCGGCAGGATTGGAGAGCACTTTCCTCTCCAGCGCCTTGAGATTTCTCGCTCCATCGTCTGCTTTCGCATCACTCAGCTTGACCTCGATGGCTCCCCAGCGCCCGTCGTGCTCAACGATCAGATCGACCTCAAGGCCCTTCTCATCTCGGAAATAATGGACACTGTTGTCGACACCGCCGTAGGTGGAAAGGAACACGCGCACGTCGCGCAGGACGAGATTCTCAAAGAGCATCCCCAGCGTTTGCATATCGCCAAGCAGCCGCTCAGGGGTAGCCCCCAGCAACGCCGCCGCAAGTGACGGGTCACAGAAGTAGCGCTTGGGGCGCACGCGAACGCGGGCCTTCGAGCGCATGGGCGGCTCCCATCCGCACAGGTCCTCGGTCAGCTTGAGCCTGTTGAAGAGGTCCAAGTACGCAGCGATGGTCCTCTCGTCGGGGCCCGCCTCACCGTACGAGGCGTCCTTTACGAGCGTCTTGTACGTGACAGCCTGGCTCTCGTTCATGGCAAGAGCTCGCAAAAGGCCGTGTGCAAGCTCGGGCGACATGCCCTCGTCCAGCACGTTGACGTCGAGCACCGAGTGCACGTACTGGCTTGCCGTCTCTCGCGCAAGATCTTCCGAAAGCCCAAGATTTGCAGGCCAACCGCCCCTGCAGCACCAGCGGGCGACGTCATCCACCGTGCTCTCGCGACGCTGAGGGGCAAAATCCTCGCCCTTAAAGAGGCTTGCCAGTGACACGAGCGGCTCGCCGTCGCCCGACTCACACAGGGCCATGGGGCGCATTGACAGACGGGCGATCCTACCCGTGCCGGAATGACGAACATGGCTGCGCTCCTCGCTTTTGAGCGCGGTCGAGCCCGTGAGCAAAAGTGTCCCCCGTTCGTTGCCGCTCGCGTCCACGAAACGCCGGGCGGCATCCCAAACCTCGGGCACCTCCTGCCATTCATCGACCAGGTGTGGCGCATCGCCGATGAGCGCCAGGCTTGGGTCGACCTCTGCCGCCGCACGCTGCGCAGGCTCATCGAGCCTGGAGACGCTCGCCGAGCGAGAGAGCGCCGTCCAGGTCTTGCCGCACCATTTGGGGCCGTTGATCTCCACACAGCCAAACGCCCGCATAAGGGTGTCGAGGCGCTCCTCTATGAGCCGGGGCCTATATCCCTTTTGGGTCAATCTCTTTGGTGCATCCATAGACGGCCGTCCCTCTCTATCACGCGATATGCGAAATTACGCCATTCTCAATGCTGATTTTACGCTACTTTCAATGTAGTTTTTACGCCATGACAGATGTAGTTTTTACGCCATTTTCATTGAAGGTTTTACGCTTGGCATCCTTAGCGCGACCCATTCCGAGCAATCACATCAGAGCGCGCTTGGTTATCTCCGCTCGCACATCTCGGCAAACGAAATCAGCTTGGTATCTCCCCTGCTCGCCGCAGCTTCCTGACATCCTTGCGTAAAGCCACGCTTCGAGAAGATCACGTAGCTTTTATGCTGACGCCTAAAGAGCTCGCTTCGGTACACGAGCTTTTCCAGAACATCCTCGCCTGCCGGTTCGTTACGCCATTTGCACTCCGCAAAGAGCGCCGCGCCCTCTCCGTCGTCGACAATCAAATCGATCTCTTCCTGCGTACGCGTCCGATTGTCCGTTCCCCACCAACGGCCAACTGTTGCCGGCACCACACCAAGTTCGCCCGCGCGTGCGAGTTCGTACACGTATTGTCTGCATATAAGCTCAAAGACCGTACCCATGTAATCCGATACGTGCGGCTCAATGCGCCTATACGCCATCTCGGCCATATCGTTTTGAATCAGCCCAATGTTCTGCGGCACAAACTTGTACCAGAACCTAAACATCTGGTCGCTCAGCAGATACACGGCTCGCTTATTGCTCGTCTCGTTTAGGGGCAGCTCGCGCTCGACAATCCCAAGCGACGCCAGCTTATCCACATAGCTCTTTACGTTGCTCGCAGGGATTCCCATAGAGCTCGCAATCTCTGAGATCTTCGAGCGCCCCTGGGCAATTGCTTGCACGATCGCATCATATTGCTCGGGATTGCGGCACTCTTGCAATAGCAGGTTACTCGGCTCCTCAAAGAGATAGCCCGTAGGAGTAAGAAAAAGACGTTTGATGTTGTCCTCGAGCGATACGGTAGGATCGACTTTCTCGATATATGCAGGAATGCCGCCCGTCATGCCATAGCAAACCGCAGCGTCTTCGCGACCCATGCTCTGCCACAAGCCGAGGGTCGTCGTAAAATCCAGCGGCATGATCTTAAACTGGGCCGTACGCCTACCGTATAGCGGACTCTCGTAGCCCAGCACCTGCTCTTCCATGAACGAAAGCGACGACCCGCACAGGATAAGCATGAGCTTGGTCTCTTTGTACAAGTGATCGATCTTGTCTTGCAGCAACGAGCTGATCTCGGGATTCGATTGGGCGAGATAGGGATACTCGTCAATCACGACAATCAAACGTTCCGTGCGAGCCATGGTGGCCAACGCATCGAACGCCTCGTCAAAACTACGAAACGACACGCCTGCAGCACCAACCGAGCCTGCAAGTATCGCCTGGCTAAAGCCGTGCAGGTTTGCCACTGCATTGGTACGACGAGCTTGAAAGTAAATAGCCTTCTTGCCTTGGATGAACTCTGTGATAAGGCGCGTTTTACCCACGCGACGGCGGCCGTAAATCACAGGCATCTCAAAGGAGCCCGTGCCATACAGTCGATTGAGCTCGGACATTTCCGCTGTTCTTCCGATAAACATAGGGCCATCCTTCCTTCACGTTATAGCTAGCCATATTATACCTTCCTATAATATAGCTAGCTATAACGTAATTCGACAAGCGGCGCACGAAAAGAGGCGGTACACCCCCGCACGTGGACCGTTCCGGAAAATGTATCCCGTTCTGGAGCCAAAAACTGGGCCGTAGTTTCCGCCAAGCATGTCATCCGGAAAGCGTGTCCCACCCCGAGGCTCGATTCCGGGACGCAGTTTCCGCTTGAGGCCCGATCCGGAAACGGCATCCCACTCCGAGGCCGAAATCTGGGACGCAGTTTCCGGTTGAGGGGCGTTCCGGAAAGCGCGTCCCATTCCGAACGTCAATTCCGGGACATAGTTTCCGCCGACACAGACGACGACCTGCAGCCCTTATCACATGCCTTCAAATATGCGATCCAGAAACACAAAACAGCAGATAGAATGCTCTTTTCCAAAAAGTACACGTCTCGAAACTTACCAAGACTTCATATCCAGCTACCGTTCACGGTCGCCGATTACCGCCCACCGATTCAAACAAGAAATATGTCGCCAAAAGCAGGTCATCTACCTGCATGGTTAGATTTTGGTCAGCTTTTGGTCAGCTGAGCGGCAAGTT
>CAUBTS010000081.1 GCA_958438955.1 uncultured Collinsella sp. | reverse complement strand
ACGCGCTTGATGGAGCGCGTGTGTAGCAGCGCCACGACCAGGTAGGTCGCAAAGCCAATGCCGACGCATGCAGCCATAGACCAAGCGGGCACGTAGATCTCAATATTGCCGTTGTAGGCGAGCAGCATCGAGCGGAAGATGGCCGTGAGCGAGCCGATGATCACGGGCAGGCTCAGCACGAGCGACGCCGCCACGCACAGCGTGATCGAGCGGATGTACAGATGCGAGATCTCGCTATCGCGATAGCCAAAGACTTTCATGTAGCTGATCGAGCGGGCGCTGTGGTCGATCACAGCCTTGGTCAGCAGATACATAAACAGCAAGAAGATGAACACCGCAAGCCCAACCATCATGCCAATCATTTTGCTCATCATGCCGATGAACTGGTCGCCCACGGCACGCATGTCGTCGGGCGTGGTGTCGCCGGCAAAGTAGCGCGCGTCGAGGTCGAGCTTCTCGTTGCTCACATAGCCGTTAAAATAGGCGGCGTCGTTGCCGAACAGCTCGTTAAAGTCGTCGACACTCATATAGATATTCATGTCCGACTTTGAGCCCCAGGCACAATCCTTGCCCGCGTACTCAAGGGAATAATGCTCGCCCTCGTACTTGTCGCTGAGCGTGACCTTCTGGCCCTCGCTCCAGCCAAACTTATCGAGCAGACCGCCGCCAAAGACGACGCGCCCATCGCCCACGTTGAGGTCTTTCCAATAGCGCGAATCGGGCGAGATGCCGTAGACGGAAATCGTCTCCTCGCCATTACCATCGCCGCGGTCGTATTGCAGCTGGTAAACGGCATATTTCTCGGTCTGCGCAATCTTGTCTGCACCGTTATCGGTCGTGTTAACCGGGTGAATGTCGTCGTTGTCAGTGTCGATCTTAGAGGCCTTGTCGATCAGGTCGATAGCCTCGTCGCGGTCGCAGCCGAGGGCATCGGCAAGGTCATCGAGGCGCGCATAAAGCGCATCCTTCTTGTCCTGGACCTTGGCAAGCGCATCCTGCGCCGCAGTCAGGCTCTCGGCAGACGGAGATGCGGTCGCGGCATCGGCTGCCGCCTGCGCCGCATCGGCCGCGTCGTCAAGCTCGTCATCGGCATCCTGAGCGGCGGAAAGCAGCGCGCCGTCAACCGACTGCAAGCGCTCGAGTGCCGACCACTGCTCGCGCTCCTCGGCAGTACCCTCGAGCTCCAGCGGCGCCTTGAGCGTGTACTGGTGCTCGGCGACCAGGCTTGTCTCAAGGTTATCGGCGTAGTGCGTCATCGTGGGCAGAATTGCCAGGCCAAAGAGCAGTAGCAGCGAGGCAAACGCGATGCCCACGAAGAGCGTGGCGAAGTTGCCCAGATTGCGCAGGAAGATACGCAGGCGGAAGCGGGAAACAAAACCCATGCGCTCCGGCAGCTGCAGGCCGCGCTTGGTGCCCGATTTGCCACTCGCCTCGTGACGAAGGAACTGCAACGGCGTCTTGCCCATCTTGCGAAGCAGACCCACCAGCGTGATGAGGATGAGCGCGGCGGCGGGAACCACGGCGCACTTCACAAAGATCTCCCAGCTCCAGTACACCTGGAAGGGCGGCAGGCTGTACGAACCGTAATAGAGGCTGCGCATGGGCTCGGTAAAGAACACAACGCCGAGCGCAGTGCCCAAAAGCGCCGCGACCACGCCCACGATGGCGGGAAGCGCAAGGTAGTGCAGCACGATCTCGCGGCGGCGATAGCCGCTGGCGAGCAGCGTGCCAATGATGGCGCTCTCCTCCTCGATGGTGGCGTCAGTGAGCACCACAAAGACAAATGCCATGATCACGATGATGATGTCGAGCAGCGTCATCCACATCATAGAGTCGCCGTCCACGTCGTCGCGCGCATAGCCAATGCCCTGATTGGAATCGGCGTCGATCAGATCGTCCACGCGCGCATCGGCGTCGGTCAGTGCCTCGACCATATCTTGCTCGGCGTCGATGCGGTCTGCAGTGGAGAAATCGCGATCGGTAAAGGTAAAGGAGTAGGTGTAGGCAGGCGCGCCGCCGGCATCCTCGAGCGCGGCAAAGCCGGCGTCGGTGACCTCGGCCACGCCATAGGTGATGGTGTTCACCGTAAAGTCCGAATTGTTGAGGAACAGCGCCTGGCTATCGGGCTGAGTCATGATGCCGCAGATGATGTAGGTGCGGCCCTCGAGCTCGACTTTATCGCCCACGGACAGGTTGTTATTGGTGGCAAAGACACGGTCGATGGCCACCTCGTCGTCCGCCTTGGGTTCCTTGCCCTCACAGTAGGACGCAATGTCCACCTTAGCACGGTGTGCATAGGTGCGCAGCGTGCGCTTGGTGCCATCGTCGCCGGCGGTCTTTTTGATGATGGCGTCGATGGAGAAATTCTTGTAGAGCGTGACGCCGCCGACGTCGCCGGCTGCATCCTCGGCGGCCTTGAGTTGATCGTCGGTAACCTCGAAGGAGGTGGTCACGCGGCCGTCCTCAATCGTGTACGCATCGCGCATGTCGTCGATAAGGCAGCCGATGGAATGCGCTGCGAGCAAAAAGCCCGAGGTGAGGGCGATGCTTCCGCACATAAGAAGAAAGATGCCCAGGTACTTGCCGATATTGCGGCGCAGCTCGCGCGGGAGACGTTTTGCGAGAGGCGTCATGGCGCCGCCTACCAATCGAGCTCGGCGGCCGCGACGGGCGACTCGTTGAGCTCATCCTCGACGATGCGTCCGTCGCGCAGGCGCAGCACGCGGTTGGCCATGCGGGCGATGGCGGCGTTGTGCGTGACGATGATGATGGTGCAGCCGTAGGTGCGGTTGACATCCTCCATGAGCTGCAAGATTTCCTTGGACGTCTTATAGTCGAGCGCACCGGTGGGCTCGTCGCACAGCAGCAGGCCCGGGTTTTTGACGAGCGCACGGCCGATGGCGCAGCGCTGCTGCTGGCCGCCCGAAACCTGGCGCGGGAACTTGTTGCAGTGCTCGTAGAGACCCAGCGAACGCAGCAGGTCGTCGATGTTGAGCGGCTTTTTGGACAGGTGTGCCGTGACCTCGATGTTTTCCTTGATGGTGAGATCGGGCACCAGGTTGTAGAACTGGAAGACAAAGCCCAGCTCACGGCGGCGATACTCGCCCAGGTCGGTAGGTTTGAGCACCGTGAGGTCGCAGCCGTCCACCAAAATAGAGCCAGCGTCGGCATCCTCCAGGCCGCCGATCAGGTTAAGAAACGTCGACTTGCCCGAGCCCGAGGGCCCCAGCATGACGCAGATCTCGCCTCGGTTGATGGACGTGTCGATGCCATCGAGTACCGTCAGGCGCGCATCACCGTCGCCGTAGTGCTTTTTGAGATCCTTAACCTGGACGTAGGCTTCCTGCGTTGCCATGGTATCCCCCATTGTTAGCCTAGTACTACTTTATGAACGTAATAGTAAACCTTGGCGAACTATTTTGAGGCGAGGCCTAGGATTTATTTCAGACTAGGCGCGGGATTTGGCGCGTGAGAGGGCCAGGCCTACGGCGGCAATGGCGACGGCGAAGAGCACGGTGACGCCCAGGTCGCAAGCGATGTCACCCAACACGGTGGACGTCAGATCCGAAGCGAGCGCCTTGCCAATCGCGTCGTTCACCCAATATGTCGGCACAAAGTGCGCCACGGTCTGCACGGCCGAGCCCATGAGCGACAGCGGCATCCAGGCGCCGCCCAAAAACGTCATGAGCAAGCCAAGCAGGTTGCCCACACCGTTGAGCAGCTCCTCGCGCGCGCCCAGGCTCGAAAGGGCAAAGCCAACGGCCAGCGGCGTGCACGCCAGGGCAAACGTTGCCGCCAGCGCCAGGCACACGCGACCCACGCCTACCTCGGCGACCGCGCCGGCAAAGCCCACGACGCCCATCATGCTCGACACAAGCCAAATACAGACGGAGAGCACGGCGGCGGCCGCGAACACGGCAAGCGAACGCTGGCGCTCGGAGATTGGGCCGGCATCCATGCGACGCACGCGCTCGGGCTTGTTCATGCCCGAAAGCACCAGCCCCACCGACACGATGACCGACGAGATAATCGCGTACGCACCAAAGTTGAAATACGTCTCGAGTGTGGCAGCGGCAGTCGAGTCGACCTTGACCCGCTCAATCCCGACCTCGGCGCGCTTGGCGGCCGCATGCTCGGCCGCCTTGGCAACGCCACCGTTGGAGGCAGCGGGCTCAAGCGCCGCCGCGGCGCCCGCGAGCGAGATCCACCGCGAGGCCTCGGCAGACGAAAGCGCCGCCGCCATGGTGCCGGAGCCGTAGGTCACGTCGAGCTTGGGCAGGGCCTCCCCCGCACGGGCGGCCGCGATCAGGTCGTCCTCAAACCCCTCCGGGATAAAGAACACGCAATCGGCGTGGCCCTTGGCGCCGTTGCTCTTGGAGAGCGCGTCCGCAAGGTCGTAGCTGTCGTCGCCGACGCCCTTGACCAGGTCGAAGCGTGAGCCCAAATGCTTGGTAAGCGCACGCGAAAGATCGCTGTCGTCGCGGTCGACCACAATCACGTTGGCATCGTAGGGCTTGTACTCGGTGAGCTGCGACGAGTTCGAGCCCACCGATGCCGCGAGAAACACACCCAACAGTGAAATAAACACCGTATAGATGAGCAGGTAGAGCGGGTGCGCGAGCGCCATGCGAAGCGCAGTCTTAAAGGTGCTCATAGCGGCTCCTTCCAAAGATTAGCGATGCGGCGGTGACAAACACCAGGGCCATGAGGACCAGCGCGCCGGCACGAACGGTAAAGGGTCCCAGATCCTCAAAGAAATACAGACGGTTGAACATATCGCAGATGAGCTTGACAGGATTGAGCCAGCACTCGGCCGGGCAGGCGCGGGCGACGTCGTCGGCAAGTCCCATCGCCGGCACGCCGTAGAGGCCGGCGAACAGGGCGCACGTGGTGGCAAAGCCCGCGAGGATGCCCGACTTGGACGCCTTGCCACCCTTAACGGGCAGCGTGCCCACAAAGAGCCCCAAGCCCGTCGCGGCTAGCGCGGATGCAGCACCGCCCAGCAGGCACAGCCCCTCGCGCCCGCCAAAGTCGACGCCAACGACCAGGCGCACGTAACCAATCGCGACCGCCATCGAGGCAAAGGAAACCAGCCACGAGCCGACAAAGATGCCGGCTAGCGACGCCGTCTTGGAAAGGCCACCCACGCAGCGGCGCTCGCCAAGGCCCGACAGATTGGGCTGCAGGTCGACGACGCTCAAGGCGGCAAACTCGGCAGACATCATCGCGACCAGGCCAAAGAGCGCGTAGTAGTAGATAACCGTGCCATCGGGCGTTGTGCGTGTCAGGCTTACGCGGCGGGTGCCGCCCTCGAGCGACAGGGCGCGCGCAACCGCCTCCGGGTCGGCGAGCGCCGCCGGGTTGTCCTGGGCAATCTGGCGCATGAGCTCGGCATTTTGTGTATACGAGCTTGCCACCGTCTCCAGAATGCTGCGATCGGTGAGCACCGTCGACGCACGTGAGCTGTCATAGCTCGAAAGCAGCGTGAGTTTGGGCGTGCCTTCGCCGTCGACCGTGTAAATGCCCGCGACTTCGCCGGCCTTGAGCGCTTTGCGCGCGGCAGCCAAGTCTTCGTACTCGCTCACATCGAGCAGCTGGTCGTCGCCTTCCTTGGCAAGCGAAGCCGCCACGTCCTTAAAGGTCGAGGCGTCCCAGGCCTCGTCCGCCACGACGGCAACCGGCACCGGGTCGATCTTGCCGTCGGAGCTCAGATTCGCAAACATAAACATGAACATCGTGGAGAGCGCGACGGGAAAGATCGCGCCCCAAACCCACGTGCTCGGCCGGCGCAGCAGCGTCTTGACCGTAATGACAATGGTGTTGAACATGGCCGCCCCCTAGTCGCGCAGCTCGCGGCCGGTGATCTCGAGGAACACGTCGTTGAGGGTCGGCGGCTCGCTCCACACGCGGCCGAGCGCCACGTCGGCGGCGCGCAGCGTGTCGAGGATGTCCACCAGGTTGTGCGGGCTCGCCTCGCAGGTGCAGACGAGCTCGCCGCCGGACAGCTCGACGCTGAGCACGTGCTCGTGGGCGCGCAGGCGCTCGACTGTGGCGGCCTCGACGGCGCCGACCTCGACAGTCACGCGCTCGCCCATCTGAATCATGCGCTTGAGCTCGTCGTTGGTGCCCTGCGCCAGCACGCGGCCGCCGTCCATGATCATGATGCGGCTGCAAATCTGCTCGACTTCCTCCATGTAATGGCTGGTATACACCACCGTGGCGCCCTCGTCGCGCAGGCGGCAGATGCCCTCCAGGATGGCGTTGCGGCTCTGTGGATCGACCGCCACCGTGGGCTCGTCAAAGAAGATGAGCTCGGGCTTGTGCGCGATGCCGCAGGCAATGTTGAGGCGACGCGCCAGGCCGCCCGAGAGCTTGCCGGGGCGAAACTTGGTAAAGTCGCCCAGCCCGACAAAGTCGATGGCCTCTTCGACCAGCGCGCGACGGCGCTTGCGGTCGTTAACGTAGAGGCTGCAGAAATAGTCGATGTTCTCGCGCACCGTAAGCTCGTCAAACACCGCCACCTGCTGCGGCACCACGCCGATGCGGCGCTTGAGATCATAGCGGGCGGGCGTCATGGGCTCGCCGAACAGCTCGATGGTGCCCTTGTCGTAGGCGAGCAGCTGCAGAATACAGTTGATGGACGTGGTCTTGCCCGAGCCGTTGGGTCCGAGCAGGCCAAAGATCTCGCCGGGGGCGATGCTCAGGCTAAAGTGGTCGAGCGCAATAAGATCGTCGTAGCGCTTGACGAGGTTTTCGACGTGGACGATGTCTGTCATGAGGCGGCCCTTCCGTTGATTGCGGCCCGGTACGATTGCATCATCGCAGGAGCCGCCGACGCGCGCCAGTGAGCTTTGTCACGAGTGCGAGGAGACGAAGGCGACCCCCCCCCGCTTGCGCGAGCGATCGACGCCGCTTTGCCGTGCGGGAGGAATGTCACGGTTGCCCCGGGCGGCGCCTCCCCCGCGCGCGGCTTCGCGTACAATACCCGTATGAACAGGCTTTTCGACAAATCGATCGTGCTGGCGTGCTGCATTGCGGCCGCCATGGGTCTTGCCGTGGACGCTCGCTTGGTCACGGCGTTTTGCCTTGGCGTTATCGCCACCTCACTGGCCGAGGTCGCGCAGGGAGAGCGCACCCGTCGCACCAGCGAGGCCGGCAGCTACGCTTACATTATCGCGGCTGTCTTCGTGCCGCCGTTTGTGCCGTTTGCGCCTCTCGCCCTCTATGACATCGCGCGACGCGTGCGCCGCGAGCACGCCTGGATCGCACTGAGCATTGGCTCCGTCTTTACCTTTGCGCTTGTCGCGGACCTTCGCGTCGATGCGCTCACCGCCCGAACGCTTCTGCTGACCGCCATCCTTTCGGTTGCCGCCACCTTGTTATCGCTACGTACCGCCCAGCTAGAGCGCGAGCAGCAGCGCATGCGCCGTATCCGCGACGAGCTGCAGGAACGAGCTCTGGCGCTGGAGGCGCGCAACCGTGACCTCGCCGATCGCCAGGACTACGAAGTCGAGCTCGCGACGCTCGCCGAACGCGCCCGCATCGCGCGCGAGATCCACGATAACGTCGGACACCAGCTCACGCGTGCCTCGCTACAAGCCAAAGCCCTGCGCGTGATCCACGCGGACGAGCCCGGCGTCGCCGCCGATTTCGCCGACGTCAAACGCACGGTTGACGAGGCGCTCCAGCTTGTGCGTACTAGCGTCCATGCGCTCAACGACAACGCTGTCGACCTTTCCGTGCAGCTCGAACGCATTGTTGAAGGCGCGCGCTCGGACAGCGGCCCGCAGATTGAGCTTGAAGTTATGACCGAGCATGCGCCCGCAAACGTCGCGAACTGCTTTGCGGCGGTCCTGCGCGAGGCGCTCTCCAACACCATGCGCCATGCTTGCGCCCAGACCGTCACTGTACGATGCATGGAGCATCCGTCGTTTTACCAGCTCATCGTTACCGACGATGGCGCGGGCGGGGTCCAAGCAAGCGGCCGCGGCGCCGCGGAGGGCATGGGGCTCGCCTCCATGCGCGAGCGCATCGAGGCGCTTGGCGGCACCTTCACCGCCGGTCCGCGTGCCGGCGCCGGCGGCTGGCGCGTGTTTGCCACCGTTCCCAAACAGCAAGGAGATGAGGACCAATGAGGCTCATCGTTGTCGACGACGACCGCTTGGTAGTCGATTCGCTCAAGATTATCCTGGGCGCCCAGCCGCAGATCGAAGTGGTGGGCACCGGCGCCAACGGCGACGATGCGGTGGCGCTCTACGCCGAACACGCACCCGATATCGCGCTGCTCGACATTCAGATGCCGGGGCGCGACGGGCTTTCGGCGGCGCGCGAAATCCTTGAGCGCGACCCCGCGGCGCGCGTGGTGTTTCTGACGACATTCTCGGATGACGAGTACATTGTGTCGGCGCTCAAGCTGGGTGCCCGCGGCTACCTGATTAAAACCGATGTCGCCGCCATTCCACCAGCGTTGGCGCAGGTCATGGCTGGCAAGCGCGTGCTCGAGGGCAAGGCGATCGAGGACATCGATTTTGACGGAACGGACGTCGAGGCGGGCACGCCGCCGGCCCGCAGCCTTCGCCAGCCTGACCGACCGCGAGTTCGAAGTCGCCGAACTCATCGCCCGCGGCCTCGACAACAAAGAGATCGCCGCCACCGCCTACATGGGCGAAGGCACCGTGCGCAACCACATCAGCTCAATCCTGGCAAAGATGGGCCTGCGCAACCGCACGCAGATCGCTATCGCCTACCTGCGAGGGTAGTTGCCCGAAGACCGACCGTTCCGGCATAGCAAAATGGCTGCTACCGATTTAAGGCCATTTCAAAACTATGCCGGTTTACGGGGCCAAACTCAGGACCCCCATCCATACCCGCGTTTTCTGCAAAATGACGGCTCGTCTACCTGCGGTTTTATTTTCACGAATATCGGCATGGTTGGAGACTCGTAACTCAGCCCCGTAAACCGGCATAGTTTTGTTCGGGCGGCCCTGGACGAGTGCCTCCGCCAGCCTCGCGGGACCAAAATGATCCGTTTTCCTCCGTCCCCAAGGGATCAGCCGGAACCGCTCGCCACGAAATCGGCCCATCTACTACGTTTGACGCGATACCCATGACCATACCTTCGTTTTGAACAAAACCACAGGCGTTCTACCTGCACTGATAATTGTTCTCGGGGGAAGCGGGCACTGCGGGGCGCGGCAA
>CAUBTS010000080.1 GCA_958438955.1 uncultured Collinsella sp. | reverse complement strand
GCCACCACGCGTCAGCTCACCCAGCTGCAGATCGAGGAGCAGGCGCTCATGAAGGAGACCGACGACGCCTCCAAGGAGCGTCTGGAGGCCCTGCGCCAAGAGATTGCCGAGGTCCAGGAAAAGCTCAATGTGCAAAAGGCCGGCTGGCTCAACCAAAAGAACGCCATCGACCACGTGCAGGAGCTCAAGGGGCAGCTCGACGAGGCCAAGAGCGAGGAGGAGCGTGCGACGCGCAACGGCGACCTGGGCCGTGCGTCCGAGCTGCGCTACTCCGTGATTCCGGGCCTGCAGCAGCAGATTCAGGATTCCGAGGCCGCGCTCGAGGCACAAAAGCAGCAGGACGGCGAGGGCCTCAACGAACAGGTGACCTCCGATGAGATCGCCGAGGTCGTGAGCGCCTGGACCGGCGTGCCCGTCTCCAAGATGATGCAGGGCGAGCTCGACAAGCTGAAGGGCTTGGAGGGCGAGCTGCATAAGCGCGTCATCGGCCAGGACGAGGCCGTCTCCGCCGTCGCCGCGGCCGTGCGCCGCAGCCGTGCGGGTCTCTCCGATCCAGACAAGCCCATCGGCAGCTTCTTCTTCCTGGGCCCCACCGGCGTGGGCAAGACCGAGCTCGCCAAGGCGCTGGCCGAGTGCCTGTTCGACGACGAGCGCGCGCTCGTGCGTATCGACATGTCCGAGTACATGGAGAAATTCAGCGTCCAGCGTCTGATCGGTGCGCCCCCGGGATACGTGGGCTACGACGAGGGCGGCCAGCTCACTGAGGCCGTTCGCCGTCGTCCGTACTCCGTGATCTTGCTCGACGAGATGGAGAAGGCCCATCCGGATGTCTTCAACGTGCTGCTGCAGGTGCTCGACGACGGCCGCCTGACCGACGGTCAGGGTCGCCAGGTGTCCTTCAAGAACACGATCATCATCATGACGAGCAACGTGGGCTCCAAGGCTATTGCTGAGCTTTCCGGCAAGGACGAGGAGGAGATGCGCCATCAGGTCGACGCGGCCATGGCTCAGACCTTCCGCCCCGAGTTCCTCAACCGTATCGACGATATCGTGGTGTTCCATCCGCTTGGCATGGCGCAGATCGAGAAGATCGTCGATATTCAGCTCGCCGACGTCCGTGCACGTCTGGCCAAGGAACGCATGACGCTTGCCATCACCCCGGCGGCCAAGCAGATGCTCGCCGTGGGCGGCCTGGATCCGGTCTTTGGTGCCCGTCCGCTCAAGCGTCTGGTGCAGCGTGAGGTTGTCGATGCCATCGCCGCCGCCATCATCGACGGCATGGTGCGCGAGGGCGATCAGGTGACGGTCGATGTCGATAAGGACGGCGGCTTTACCGTCGTGTGCGATAACACGCCGGCGGCCACCTACGAGGTTCCCGACGCAGAGTAAATTATGGGGCCGGCTTTAACCGCACCTCATCGCAAAACGCCAAGGGCGGCGGATCCAATCGGGTCCGCCGCCCTTTTTCGTGCGACAATCGATGATATTGAACGGATGCGATGCGAGGAGCTATGCAGATGAAAGACGAGATCAAGACAAGCGCGCCGGCGCTCAAGCCCACGTCCAAACCGGCACCCAAGCCGCGCGACCCCTACATCCGTGCCGAGAACGAGGACGACGACGGCTACGATCCCTACAGCGATCGCCGCCCCGAGCGCGAGCCGCTGTTCGAAGACGATCCGTGGCGCTGAGTGCCACCCAAAAGGCCACCAATAAGTTGCGGTGAAATAGGGACTGTTTTGCGGTTTGACCAGCAAAAACAGTCCCTATTTCACCGCAACTGCGTTAGGGATTTTTCTGCAGGGGGAGGGTAGTCAAAAAAGCCCCGTCCCAAATTGACTGCTCGGGGAGTCGCATTCGGGCTTGGTTGCCCTCTCAGCCACTCGGCATCCTTCGAGCAGTAATAGTGAAAAAACTTGCTTAAGTGTTAATCAAGTCAGACATAATCTTGCTCTCTAATTAATCAAGAATCGCTATAATTTTGATTAGCTAGAGAGCAAGATTGGAGAATCATGGCATTCAACGACTTGATCGCCCAGAAAATAAAGGACTTTGAACAGCAGGGGGTTCCGCAGGTCTTTGAGCGAGACCTTGATCTAGGAAACCCACAGGAGCCAAAGCGCGACAACATCGTAAATGTGATTGTGGGGGCCCGCCGTTGTGGAAAGACGTATCGCCTGTATCAGGAGATGCGGCGGCTTCAGAGCCGGGGCGTCGAGCTTGACCGGATGCTTTACTTCAATTTTGAGGATGAGCGCTTGCGCCCGTATGAGCCATCGCTGCTGGCGGACGTGCTCGACACGTTCTATGCACTGTATCCTGTTGCTCGAACCGAGGGCGCTTACATTTTCTTTGACGAGATCCAGGAAATTCCCGAATGGGGTGCGTTTCTGCGGCGTGTAGTCGATACGGAGAAAGCGACCGTCTATGTGACGGGATCTTCTTCCAAGATGCTGTCCTCAGAACTTAAGAGCGAGTTCAGGGGTCGTTCTCTTGTGCGAGAGCTTTTTCCGTTGAGTTTTTCGGAATACGTTCGATATAAGACGGGGAGCGTCCCCGAGCCAGATGCGACCTTTTCCCCGAGCGATGCAGCGCTGCTTCGACATCATCTGATCGGGTATCTTGAACAAGGGGGATTCATCGCGACACTTGAGCAGACGCCTGCAGACGCGATTCAGCTGCTACAGGAATATGCTTCGCGAACGGTCGCCATGGACGTCGTTGAACGTTACGACGTCAAGAACCCTCGCCTGGCATCGCTGTTCTTGACGCGGTGTATGGCATCTTCGGGACGAGAGCTGTCAGTGAACAAAGTGTACAACGAGTTCAAGAGCAGACAGATACCCGTCAGTCGTAATTCGCTCAGCGACTTACTTGAGTATTATGAGGACGCCTACCTGTTGTTTTCTGTGCCGGAGTTCACGCGTTCACTGGCAAATAACATGCGGTCTGCGTCTAAGGTCTACGCTGTCGATCCTGCGATGTTTGGAGCATTCTCTCCCGCATCGGCATTGGACCAGGGCCAGAGGCTCGAGACCGCAGTGTTCAATGCGCTAAGAAGAAGGACTCCCGCGGTGAGGACCGGCTCGGTCTGCCGTCTGCTGATCAAAGAGAAGAGTAAAAGCCATGAGGTGGACTTTGTTGCTGGGGACGCACTTCTCATGCGGGCTTATAGCCTGATTCAGGTGAGCGCGGATATGGCAAGTGAGAAAACGCGCGAGCGCGAAATTGCCGCGCTTGATGCCTCGATGGCCCAGTTCGATCTTGGCGAGTCGGCAATCGTTACCATGGATGAACAGACCGATATTCCATGCGAGCACGGTGTGGTACACGTTATGCCCGCATGGAAGTGGCTCCTTGCCTAATCATCTATGGGCCTGTGGGGTCAGGACCTCCTGGCTCCTTCATCACGGTTGGGGAGCACCTTGCTGTGCCAGGCTAGTCCTGGGCTTTGATGCTCGGCAGGAGAATCTGGGCGAGGTAGTCGGTCTCGAGTTTGGTGGCGGCGTCTGCGTTGCCGTCTTTGCCAACCAGGTCGTTCTTGATCTGGCTATAGGTGTAGCGGTTGCCGGTCGTAAGCTCGACAAGCTCAATGGCCGTGTCCATGGGGTAGGTTGACACGGGGTTCTGCGTCCGTCCGTTGATGGTCTGGGGCACCACGTACGGATAGACGGGGCCGCTGGCGTAGACGGTATAACCGTTGCCTAGATTGGCCGCGCCCAAAACCGTATCGCCTTCATCGGGCGTAAAGCTCTCGCCCTCGCGCACCGCAACGAGCGTCACGAGCGGCGTATTGGCGTCGTCGCCCAGATAGATGCATAGCGTGCTTCCGTTTTGCCAAGTTGCGACCTTGCCGTACCACTCGACGGGAATATCGAGCTGGTAGAGGTCGGTTGCCTTGTGGCGAGCGTCAGCATCACGGGACGCCTGTGCCTTTTGCGCGCTCACGGCATTGACGGCGGCGTCGCGCCGCGCGGTTGCTGCCTGCTGGAGCACTTTGGCAGCCGCAGCGGAGCTCGCACCGCCCTCCTCGGCATACTTGGCGGCGGCATCGATCTGGTCGTCAGTCACCGTGTCGGCCGAAGGCACCTTGAGCTTAAAGGTGGCCTGGGCACTTAAATCCTGTCCATCGCTCTTAACGGTGACCTGCGTCTTGGTGGTCGGGACGGTATAGATGGTGCCGTCGGCCGCGATGGGGGAGGCAGCGATGGAGAGCGTGTAATCGCCGGGCAGCAGTTTGATGCCGCGGCCGTGCTCGTCAACATAGAGCGTTTCGCTCACGGAGGAGCCGTCAGAATCCTGACCGCTCACCTGTACGGGAATCTTGGAGCCAGTGGAACAGTCGAGGCCCGCGGCATGCGCGCCAATCTGCACCGACATCATCGTGTGGGCATTGGCGGCGACAGCGGCAGCCTGCTCTTGCTGATATCCGTTCCAGGCAGCATAGCCTGCACCGCCGGCGACGAGCGCGACGGCCACGACACCGGCGACCATCAGATTGCGGCGCTTGGGCGACATCTTGCGATGGCGGACCTCGGCCTCGCGTGCCGAGGGAACGGACGGCAGGGGAATATCGCCCATGGCGATGGTCTCGTCCACGGCAGGAGCGGAGCCCAGGCCGGGAAGCTCGCGGGTCAGCGAATCTTCGGCCGGCAAGCTGTCGAGCAAGATGGTTTCCTCGCTCGTGTCGGATTCGGGCTGGTCGTCGGCCTCGCATTCGGTGTCTTCGTGATCTGCCTCATCTTCGGCAGGCTCAACGTCGTCTGCATCCTGATCATCGGACTGCGCCTCGGCTTCCGACTCATCCTGCACATCAACGCCCGAATCGTCAAACGCAACATCGTCAAGCGAAATCCGGTCTAGGCTCTCCAGGGCTTCGGCACACGCTTCTGCATCTTGGGCCGCATCCTCTTGGCCCGTCGTCTCATCTTTCATATATCCCCCAAGCTCAATATCGGGACAACACTGTACCCAAAAACGGGACTCCATAGAGCCGCCGCATGATTTGAAATCCGATTTTATATGTGCGCATGTTTTTGAATAGATGAATAGAGGCACAACGACAAAAGCCCCCGGAAAGCGAGCGAAACGCTTTCCGGGGGCTCTGCGAGACATTGGATTGAAAATCCTGGCGAGCGAGCCTATGCCCAGGCGCCAACAGCGGCCAACATGTTACTCGGCGTGAGCGTAATCAACCTTGGCGCGACGAGCGGTAGCCTTCTCCCAATCGCTGGTGCCCTCAAAGACATCCTGCTTGTAGGGATTGCGGCCGAGCTTCTTGGCACGGTAGGCGATGTAGATGATTGCGGCGACGTTGGCGATCAGCGCGGCGACCGAGACCGCGGTAGCGGCGCCGGGGTCGAGCGTGGAGTGGGTCACAAAGATGGACTCCTCCTGGAAGTACGGGAACACCTGGGCAAACATGCACCAAATGGCCAGCGTGAAGGCGCGGTTCTGGATCCAGCCGCCCTTGTTCCAGATAAAGGCGGCGACGGTGGGCGCCAGCAGCAGCGCAAAGCCGCAGAACCAGGAGTGGGTGGGCAGGCAGTTGTAGGTGTAGCAGAAGTTCCAGATATCGTAGGCGATGATGTAGACCCAGGTCATGTCGGGCCACAGCATGTCGGTCTGATCCTCGGAGGCGTAGACGCTCCACCAACCGGTCATGCAGAAGATGTTGATGATACCGGCGATGCCGTTGAACACGTTGTTCCAGCCGGCCAGCTGCGTAGCACCTTCGGAGGTGACCCAAGTGGATTGGCCCAGGACAAAGAAGTGATAGGCGCTCTCGAAGTCGGACACGACGGCGATCATGATGTTGATGGCGACGATCACAAACGGCCATGCGCGGAACCAATGCGCCTTGCCGATCTTGCCCCACTGGTACTTAATGGCAATGAAGCCCCAGCAACCGGCCAGCGCCGCGTATACCTTGGCGTAGTGGAACCAGCTGTTCTGGTACACGTGGGTGGGGTTGGTGAGCGCCCACTCGGCACCCTGCGAAACGCCGACGGCGATGGCGACGCAGTAGATGGTCATGGCCAGCGGAGCCACGCCAAAGATGATTGCCGCGCCCAGCTTGGTGCGGCGGCCGACCTCGTTGAGCACGATCAGGCCAATAAAGACCATGGCCCAGCCGGCCCAGTGGATAAGGGTATCGCTACCCCAAACATCGAACAGCATGCTGCTCTCCTTTCACACGCCCGCGGCCCCTCTTCCGATCGCGGGCAGTTTGGCCAAATGTCGTCAGTTCTGGGGCTTGCGCTCCGGATACTTGGCGGTATAGCCCTCGATGTGGAGTGTCGAGGCGATGATTTCCTTGACCGTCTCGTCGGGCACATCGGGGTGTGTGCGGATATACATCAACAACCCCATGATGAGGGTGTAGAACGTCTCGTAGACATGGTCGATGCGTAGCTCATGATGGGCGGCAAAATCCACCACGGTGGTGTCGCAGATATACTGCGCCACACGCTGGACCACGTTGTGCAAAAAGCCGCCGTAGAGCGCGCCGCTGCTTGAGGTGAGCGTACTCGGCAGCTCGTGGCCGCTGACGACCAGGCGCTTAAAGAGCGGGGCGACGGTGTCGAGTGCGCCCTCGATATCACCGACGGTGCGGTTGGCATTCCACTGCTCGAGCTCGGAGATAAAACCGTCGATCGCCTCGTCCATGACGGCGGTGACAGCGGCGTCCATGTCGGCAAAGTAGTGGTAGAACAATGAGCGCGTGCAGCCGGCTCGCTTGGTCACGGCCGAGACGGATAGATGCGACACGCCTAGCTCAGAGCTCACGGTGCGCACGGCGGCGAGGATCTCGCGACGGCGTTCGTCGCCCGTCAAGCGCTTTGCCGCGCTATCGGATGCGGGGACGGCATCGACCACAGAGGTATCTGCTGTGTTGTTGCTCATGTTTTGCCGCCTTTCATCCTCTTTTGCCTGACCGTTCGCCTAACAGTCTTGAATATTGTTGACGGTTCGTCAATACTGTTTTTGACACAATGTCAACAATAACGGGTGAACGGCGTGGGGGCATGTCGAGCCCGTAAAAAGAGGGGCGCTGCGTGCCTGCCAGGCTGCGGCAAGAGAAGGGACGACTATGATTCTCAACGGACCGGGGATTAGCTACACCGAGCCCGATATCGGTGCGGAGTTTGTGCCGCCGCTGCCGGAGCATCCGCGCGAGGCCATCGCCAAACTGTGCGAGCACTGCACTAACCGCCTGCTGCATCGCGACGAGCTGCTGGGCTACGAGTACTGGTCGTTTGCCGAGGCCGCAACTGACGAGCAGGCCGAGGTACTCTGCAAGATGAAGATGCGCCGTCCCTACACGCTGCCCGAGATGGTCAAGCTCACCGGCATGCCCGAGGCCCAGATCGAGAAGATGCTCGACGATATGAGCTACACGGGCCTGCTCGAGTACAACTGGGAAAATCCCGAGCGCGCCAAGCAATGGGTGCTGCCCATGCTGGTGCCGGGTTCCGCCGAGTTCCTCAACATGCGCGTGAGCCAGCTCGAGGAGCACCCGGTCTACGCCAAGTTCTTTGAACAGGCATCCAAGGGCCCGCTGTCCAAGGCCACACCGATGGTGCCGCCCGGAGGCGCCGGTATCGGCATGCACGTCATTCCGGTCGAGAAGGCCATTGACGCCGCGAGCACGTCGGTGCCTATTGAGCATATTGAGCACTGGCTCGACAAATACGAGGGTAAGTATGCCGCTAGCACCTGCAGCTGCCGCGCGAGCCGTCGCGTGATGGGTGAGGGCTGCGCCGACGACCCGGCCGATTGGTGCATCGCCGTGGGCGATATGGCCGACTACGTGGTCGAGACCGATCGTGGCCATTACGTGACCCGCGACGAGGTCTACGACATCCTGCGCCAGGCCGAGGACAACGGCTTTGTGCACCAGATCACCAACATCGACGGCGAGAACAAGATCTTCGCCATCTGCAACTGCAACGTCAACGTGTGCTACGCCCTGCGCACCTCGCAGCTGTTCAACACGCCCAACCTGTCGCGCTCGGCCTATGTCGCCAAGGTCGAGAAGGACAAGTGCGTGGCCTGCGGTCGCTGCGTTGAGGTGTGCCCGGCCGGTGCCGCTAAGCTGGGCCAGAAGCTCTGCAGCAAAAAGGCCGGCGGACAGGTGCCCGAGTATCCGCGCCAGGAGCTGCCCGATGCCACCAAATGGGACCACACCAAGTGGTCGCCCAACTACCGCAATGACAACCGCATCGAGACGCACAAGTCCGGCACCGCGCCCTGCAAGACGGCCTGCCCCGCGCATGTTGCCGTTCAGGGCTATTTGAAGCTCGCGGCTCAGGGTCGCTATGACGAGGCGCTGGCGCTCATCAAGCGCGAGAACCCGCTGCCTGCTATCTGCGGCCGCGTGTGCAACCGCCGCTGTGAGGATGCTTGCACCCGCGGCCGTGTGGACGCCGCCGTGGCTATCGACGAGGTCAAGAAGTTTATCGCCCAGCGCGATCTGGATGCCGCGACCCGCTATGTCCCGCCTGTGGTGACCCCGACGCGTGCCGGCGGCTTCGACCAGAAGATCGCCATCATCGGTGCCGGTCCGGCCGGCCTGTCCTGCGCTTTTTATCTGGCCGAGAAGGGCTACAAGCCCGTCGTGTTCGAGAAGAACGAGCGCCCGGGCGGCATGCTCACCTACGGCATTCCCAGCTTTAAGCTGCAGAAGGATGTTATCGAGGCCGAGGTCGAGATCATTCGCCTGATGGGTGCCGAGTTCCGCTATGGCGTTGAGGTCGGTCGCGATGTGACGCTCGACGAGCTGCGCGCGCAGGGCTTTAAGGCCTTCTACGTTGCCATTGGCTGCCAGGGCGGCCGCCTTGCTGGTATTCCGGGTGAGGATGCCGAGGACGTGACCGTGGCCGTCGACTTTTTGCGCGAGGTCAACAGTGGCATGATCGACGCGCTGCCCGGCCGCACCATTGTGGTGGGCGGCGGCAACGTGGCTATCGACGTGACCCGCAACGCCTGCCGTCTGGGTTCCGAGCACGTTGAGATGTTCTGCCTGGAGAGCGAGGCCCAGATGCCCGCCAGCGAGGAAGAACGTCGCGAGGCCGTTGAGGACGGCGCTCACATCAGCTGCGGCTGGGGCCCCAAGGAGATTCACCTGGACGAGGCCGGTCGTGTGTGCGGTATCACCTTCAAGCACTGCACGCGTGTCTTTGACGACGAGGGCCGTTTTGCGCCCGAGTACGACGAGAACGATCTGCGCCGTGTCGATGCCGACCGTGTCGTCATGTCGATTGGCCAGTCCATTGTGTGGGGCGACCTGCTGGCTGGCTCCAAGGTGGAGCTCGGCCGCGGCCAGGGCGCCCTGGCCGATCCCCAGACTTACCAGACCGCCGAACCCGACATCTTTGTGGGCGGCGACGTCTACACCGGCCCCAGCTTTGCCATCGATGCCATTGCCGCCGGCCACGAGGCTGCCGTGTCCATCCATCGCTTTGTGCAGCCGGGCTCCACGCTCACCATCGGCCGCAACCAGCGCCGCTACACCGCGCTCGACCGCGACGATGTCGTGATCGAGAGCTACGACAACGCGAGCCGCGAGGTTGCGCATGTGGACCGCGAACGCGAGAAGGCTGCGCCGTTTAGCGAGTATGTTGAGACCTTTACCGAGGAGCAGGTGCGCGCCGAGACCGCCCGCTGCCTGGGCTGCGGCGCCTCGATCGTCGACCCCAACAAGTGCATCGGCTGCGGCCTGTGCACCACCAAGTGCGCGTT
>CAUBTS010000079.1 GCA_958438955.1 uncultured Collinsella sp. | reverse complement strand
GAGAAGACCACCCTCAAGTCCTGGACCGTTATGGAGACGCTCATCGGCCTTTCGGGTCTTGCCTGCGCCCTGGTGATTTCGTTCTTCGCCTAGTTCGCGTAGCTAAGCATCTTTTGCCGAGTGCATCGCTCGGTACCCATTTACACCTGATTCATTAACCAACGATTGGTACAACCGTTCAAACCAAAAGAGGAGAGCATTATGGACGAGAAGACCAAGGCACAGATTCAGCAGGAGGCAGCCAACCTGATTGCCAAGCTGCAGCCGCGTTCCGGCAAGTTTCGCACCATCAGCCCCGAGATGGACCCGCTGCGTCTGGGGTCTGGCTGGACCATCGAGGATCTGGACAAGCCGCAGGTCATTATCGAGTCGACGTTCGGCGACTCGCACCCGGGTTCTGCCGGCCTGTTTGAGCTGGTCGAGGAGGTCCGTGCTGGCGTTGCCGAGGCTGGCGGTCACGGTGCCCGTTACTTCTGCACCGATATCTGCGACGGCGAGGCCCAGGGCCACGACGGCATCAACTACTCGCTGCCCAGTCGCGACATGATCGCCAACATGATCGAGATTCATGCCAAGGCCACCCCGTTCGACGCCGGCGTCTTTGTTGCCAGCTGCGATAAGGGCCTGCCTGCGAACCTTATGGCCATGGGCCGCATCAACATCCCCTCCATCGTCGTTACCGGCGGCGTCATGGATGCAGGCCCCGACCTGTTGACCCTGGAGCAGCTCGGTGCGATTTCTGCCCGCTACGAGCGCGGCGAGATCTCTCGCGAGGAACTTGAGTTTGCCAAGCACAACGCATGCCCCAGCTGCGGTGCCTGCTCCTTTATGGGCACCGCGTCGACCATGCAGGTTACCGCCGAGGCCCTGGGCCTTATGCTCCCCGGCACGGCCCTGCTGCCCGCAACCAGCTCCGATCTGCGTGAGTTTGCGCGCGAGGCCGGCCGTCAGTCCGTGTGGCTCTCCGAACACAACCTGTGCCCGCGCGACATCGTGACCAAGGAGTCCTTCGAGAACCTCATCATGGTCCACGGCGCCATTTCCGGCTCCACCAACTCGCTGCTGCATATCCCTGCGATCGCCCGCGAGTTTGGCATCGAGATGTCCGCCGACGACTTCGACCGTCTGCACCGTGGTGCCCACTACCTGCTCAACGTTCGTCCCGCAGGTGAGTGGCCGGCGCAGTTCTTCTACTATGCGGGTGGCGTGCCGCGCATCATGGAGGAGATCAAGTCGATGCTCCACCTCGACGTTATGACCGTCACCGGCAAGACTCTCGGCGAAAACCTCGAGGACCTTAAGAACAACGGCTACTACGAGAAGTGCGGCCGCTACTTGGAGAAATGGAACCTCAAGCGCGAGGACATCATTCGCCCGTTTGACCAAGCTTTTGGTACCGACGGCTCCATCGCCATCCTCCACGGCAACCTTGCCCCCGAGGGCGCCGTCGTCAAGCACACGGTTGTTCCGCGCGAGATGTTCCAGGCCACGCTTAAGGCCCGTCCGTTCGATTGCGAGGAGGACGCCATCCACGCCGTCCTGACGCACGAGGTCAAGCCCGGCGATGCCGTTATCATTCGCTATGAGGGCCCCAAGGGTTCCGGTATGCCCGAGATGTTCTACACCACCGAGGCTATCGCCAGCGATCCCGAGCTGGGTGCGAGCATTGCCCTTATCACCGATGGCCGCTTCTCCGGCGCCTCCAAGGGCCCGGCTATCGGTCACGTTTCGCCCGAGGCTGCCGTGGGCGGCCCGATTGCCCTGATCGAGGAGGGCGACCTTATCCAGATCAACATCCCCGAGCGCTCGCTGTCTATTGTGGGCATCGCCGGCAAGGAGATGGAGCCGGCCGAGATCGATGCCGTCCTGGCCGAGCGCCGAGCCGCTTGGAAGCCCAAGGCTAATCGCTATACCTCCGGCACGCTCAAGTTCTTTACCGAGCATGCAGTTTCCGCCATTCAGGGTGGCTACATGGAGTAGCGCCCATGCGCATCAAATATCTCCTCTCATAGATGCGCGGCACAAAGAGCCCCGAGCCACGTCACCGGGGCGCGTTGTTCAGCGCCGCCGGGGCGCTCCACTCAAACGACAAGAGACGTCTTACGCAAGCGCCCGCGTCCGTGGATAAAACCACGGGCGTGGGCGCTTCACTTTATTCCCAGCCGCTTTATTCCCAGCCCTTCCACACGTCAGGCTCGTAGCCAACGGTTGCCTGGCGGCCGTTGCGAACGATGGGCTCACGAAGAATCTGCTGGTTATCGAGCACCTTTTCGAACTTCTGGTCGGCAGCAAGATACTGTACGAGCGCAACCGTGTCGGCATCTTTCGCCTTTGGATCGATCGCAGCGTCGATCCCGCCGACGGCGCGCGCCACGCTTTCGAGCTCGCCTTTGCTCATCCCCTTTTCCTTCAAGTCGATGAACTGGAACTTCACACGACGTTCCTTGAAATAGCGCTGCGCCTTCTTAGTATCGAAGCTTTTCTTCGTGCCGAATATCTGGATGTTCATACGTACCGCCTTCGCTCAATTCTCGTCCGTCCATGATACGACAAGGGAGCCGAGCAAAAACAGAGCAGGCGGAGATGGAGGAGGACGGCGACCGACCGTCGGCAAGAGTCGGCCGGATCGGACTGGCGCCCAGCGCGCGCCGGCGACACGCTCGCAGCTGCACACATAGCCGATGTACAAGCTCGCCGCGGCGTTCCCTCGCCCCGCGGTGTGGCGATAGAGAAGCACGCCACCCGTCAACGATGGCGCCTCGGTGAAGAAAATCAACGTCTGGGTTACATCCCTTGAAAGGGGCGAAGACGGCTGCTAGAATACCTCCCCGCTATGAAGGATTTGACCAAAGCATACATCGCAATTCGGCGGCCCCTGGTATACGGGGCCTCTTCTGTTGTTCCCCAAGTGCGCTCTGAGCAGCCGCTTTCTTCCTGTCGTATCTGATGCACGCATAGCACGTGCATGTTATTTCGCCCGTGGGCCGGCGCGCCTTCGGCGAAGAATCGAATAGATACGAAGGAAGCTTATGTCTGATAATTGTACGGTCGCGCCTGCCAATGGGCGCATTACCGGTACCCAGATCCGCATCGTCGCGGTCGTCGTCCTGGGTGCCTTCTTGGCGCTACTGAACCAAACGGTGATGTCGCCTGCGCTGCCGGTCATCATGTCCGATTTCGCCATCGATGCCTCGACTGCCCAGTGGATCATGTCCATATACCCGCTGGTGAGCGGCATCATGGTCCCCGTTTCGGCGTTCCTTATCGACAAGTTCAGCACCCGCGCGCTATTCTTCGGGGCGACGCTGGTGTTCGCGCTGGGCACGCTGCTGTGCGCCGCAGCCCCTGATTTCCTGTTCCTCATCATCGGTCGCGTGTTGCAAGCGGCGGGCTCAGGCGTGCTCATGCCGCTTGTCTCGGTGGTTCCCATGCTGGTGTTCCCCGTCGAGAAACGAGGAACTGCTATGGGCATGGCGGGCATCGTCATGTCGGCGGGTCCCGCGGTCGGCCCCGTCGTAGGCGGCGCGGTGATCGACACGTACGGCTGGCGCACCATGATCGGCGCCATCGTCCCCCTCGCAATTCTCGTGCTGGTGCTGGGCGTGTTCATGCTGAAAAACGTGGGCGAGCTGAAGAACCCCAAGCTCGACCTGCCCTCGGTCGTCCTCTCCACCATCGCCTTCGGCGGACTTCTCTACGGGTTCTCGAGCGCCTCGTCGATGGGTTGGGGCAACCCCGTGGTGCTCGGCTCGATCGTCGCGGGTGTCGTGTGCTTGGTGCTGTTCGTCGTACGCCAGGGCAAAATCGAGGACCCGCTGCTTCAACTGGGCACGCTCAAGACGCGCGAGTTCCGCGTGGCCGCCATCATCGTCACGCTCATCAACGCCGCATGCCTGGTCACCAACACGCTGTTGCCGTTGCTGCTGCAAACCTCGCTTGGCGCTTCGGCCTTCGAAACCGGCATGGCCATGCTTCCCGCCGCGGCGGTGGGCATCATCATCAGCCCTATCTCCGGCGTGGTGTTCGACAAGTTCGGTCCGCGTGCCATCTCGATCGTCGGCCTGGCCCTCATGACCGGCGCCCTGTTCCTGCTCTCGCTTTCGACGGTAAACACGCCCATCTTGGTGGTTGCGCTGTTCTGCATGCTGCAGTCCGCCGGCCAGTCGCTCGCGAACATGCCGGTGAACACATGGGGTGTCAATGCTTTGAAAAATGACATGATCGCCCACGGCAACGCCATCGCGAACACCGGCCGCCAGGTCGCCGGCGGTTTGTGCACGGCGCTCATCATCACGGTCATGACAAGCGTCACCGCGTCGGCCGGCGTCGATGCGAGCATCCAAGTAGCCACCGCCGTGGGCGCGGGCGTCGCTTACAAGGTGTGCGCGGCAATCGGCCTCGTTTCCCTTATCTGCGCCATATTCAGCGTGCGCACCAAGAAAACCGCACCGAAAACGAAGGAGGCATAAGCGATGTCCGAGATTCTGTCCGAGCGCATCCCGCTCGAGCTCGAGGGGACGCCCGTTTCGAGCATCATGATTGAAGAGCCGTTCACCTGCACGCAGGATTGCACGATTTCCGACGTGGTGCGCATGCTCGCCGAAAACGAGGTGAGCAGCATGCCCGTAATCGATGAGCGCAACCAGGTGGTCGGGTTCATCTCCGACGGCGATGTCATGGGAGCCATCGCGCAGCATCGCGCTCACACCATCTTCACGGGCGGCGACGCGTCCATGCTGTACTTCGACGATCAGAGCCTTGAGCAGCGCATCGAAGACCTGAAGGATCGCTGCGTCATGGATTTCGCGACGCGCCAGGTAGTGTGTGCCCGTCCCGAGCAGAGCATCGCCCGCGTCGCCGCGCTGCTGGCGAAGAAGAAGTTCAAGAAGCTTCCTGTGGTTGATGACGAGGGCAAACTCGTGGGGGTCATCCGCCGCTCCGCCATCACCAAATACATCTTCGGCATCCTTTTCCAATAGGGGCAGGTCGCACTTGAGGCGAACATCTCGAGGCATCGAGCCAGCAACTGGACCAGACAACCTTGACACGCACGCGCTTTCCCTCGATGCTTCGGTAAGGGGAGCTGCGAAAATCGCAGCACGGGTGATCGGCGCCGCGCCCCCGAAGGCAAAAGCGAACACGGGAGCGATACGATGGGAAAAGTCCTGGACGAAGATTTGGTTTATGAGATTCTCTCCGTCGTGGCAGAGATTCCGGCGGGATGCGTCGCCTCGTACGGTCAGATAGCGCGCCTCATCGGCAGGGAGAAAAACTCTCGCCTGGTCGGAGCGGTGCTGAGCGAGGCGGATCGCTACGGCGATTATCCCTGCCACCGCGTCGTCAACCACGCGGGACGCCTCGCGCCAAACTTCCCCGACCAGCGAGCACTACTGACGGAGGAAGGAGTCGCCTTCCGAGACAACGGCTGCGTCGACATGAAAAAGCACCAGTGGAACGAGTAGCCAGGCAGCGTAGCGTCGAAAGGAGCGACGCCACGGGGAACGACCTGCGCCCCGCCGCCGGACAACCTATGGCAAAGTGACACGTCCCACAAAGAGCGGCGCACCAGTACGAGACACGACCGCGACGTAAAAAGACCCTATGATACTCGTAAGCATCTATCTGATTGCCCGCCTCGAGGTACCCAAAGAAAGAGATGCCGAAACCCCTAGACAAAGAAAAAGGTCGGGAGCTTTTATGCTTCCGACCTGAAGTTTCATGGTCGCGGGGGGCGGATTTGAACCACCGACCTTCGGGTTATGAGGTCGCTACGACGTTGTTTCATTCAGACATTTCGACCCAAATTGAAGTCAATATAACTCCAGGTCATTTGATGTTTTCATAGACTTACGAAAGAAAAGTACGCGGAATAATTCGACCCAAATTCGACCCACAACGAGCTTGAAAGCGGTCAGGCGGAGCATTACCCTTGGGGTGTGACCCCACGCAGGGCCCACCACCAAGGGTAATGCCCACCCGCCCCAGCCCTTTGCGCCATTCCGCGCAACCGAGCGCGATTCTCAGGCACTTCAGGCAAGGAACACGATGAACGACCGACCTCTCGTCATAGGCAAAGGAACGAAGCAACGCCGCGACAAATACACGTGACGCTACCGTCACAGCCTCGGCAAGGATCCGGTCACGGGCAAATACCGCTATTCGCCGTGGCAGACCATACATACCACCAAAAGCCGAGAGGTCGACGCCGCACTCGAAGCCTACAAGGCAGAACTCAACAGCGGCACCTACGTCCAAAAATCGAGGGACACCGTCGGCTCGTACGCAAAAAAGTTCCACGACAACCGCGAAGGAACCATCACGCCGCTCGCCTACTCGACATCCTACTCAATCGAGAACCGGACGCGCACATCACATGCGTGATGCTCATGCTCGACACCGACATGAGAAGGGCAGAAGCCCTTGGGATGACGTGGTCCGATGTCTCCGTCGAGAACAGAAGCATCCTCATTGAGCAGCAGTTCGCGGCCGATCGAAGCGTTCGCTCGCCCAAAAGCAAGAAAAGCGTGCGGAGGATCTCGACAAGCGAGACGCTGACGTCGTATCTCGAATTCTGGAAAAAGGAGCAGGCCCGCGAAATGGAAGCCTTCGGCCTGGAACAAGTCAAAGGCACTCCGCTCGTCCACTCATTCGAACGAACGAAAGACAGGCATCCCCAAGTCAACTTCATGGACCTGAATGGGTTTTCGCGCTGGTTCAGAAACTTCAGCGTCGAGAACGGGTTCGGCAAGTTCGAAGGCGTTCGAACATACCATTATGTGAAGGAAACTGTCGACGGGGAAACGATTTCGAAGCGTTATGAGCATAAAGAGTGGCTCGAATTGAGGGATTACCTCAGGAAGCATCCCAAGGTTCGCGAGGCGAGGCATATCAGCACATATGAGAGCGAGCACCTCCATTACGGATATTCGGGCCTATCGAGCCACACCGCTACTGCCGCTACTGCCCGCCAGCTTCCGAACCAGCGGGCGGTAGCAGCACCCCGAACATCTCGCCGACAGCGCAGAGAGTCGTCGACCTGGCGGCCAAGGCCGACATCGAGGACGTGATGCTGTGCGACCTGCCCGGCGTCCTGTCCTTCCTAGGGCTGCCACCTGAGACGGAGATGCCGCCGGGCAACAAGGGGAAGACGAAGCTCAAGAAGCTCTACAGGAAGGTGGCGCCGAACAAGGCATACCACTCCGGCGAGCGCGCCAAGGATTTGATCTCGCACCTCGACATGGCAGAGATCAGGGCATCGGCGCCCGTCCAAGAATTGGGATGCAGTTCAATACGAGCTCGGGGCTCTTTTCGTCTAGATTGGGGACGCATGGCCGGACGAAAACAATTTGCGTCTGGTAATAAGCGTACGAAAGCGCAATTTACGTCTTAATTCCGTACGCAAATCAAGACGAAAATCGTTTACGTCTGCTTTAATCCGTACGAAAACGGTTTTCGTCTTGCAGGGCAGTTGCCGTTTCTACAGTTCAACTTCCAGTTCGGCTTTGTGCTCGTAGAGGTAGTCGCGCATGTAGGGGATGGCAAATGAGACCTTGCCGTACGAGGGAGCCTCGATAATCGATTCTCTTAACAGGCGGCTGCGGACGGAACTCACCTGTTGAGGCGTTTTGTTTAGGGCATCGGCAACCATGCTGGTCGAGCTCGTCTGCCCCAAAGATGCCATGCTCAGCAGATAAGCGATGCACGTGGGCGGAATGCGCTGTAGCGCGGGCTCAATCACCATGGCACAGAAGCGTTCGCGTGCCGTTGCAATGCCGCGCTCGGCTTCTTCTTCTCCAATAATCGGTGTATGTGCGCGTCTTGCCAACTGCCATGCGTAGTATCCAACGAGTTGGATCATGAAAGGATAACCTTGCGTTGCCTCGGCAAGTTGGCCGGCAATACCTGGCTGCAACTCCATGCCAGACGCTTCAATGGTTTCCTCGAGGGAGTACGACACTTCGGTTACTGCCACAGCCTTCAGGTCAAAGGGGAGGGCACGGCGCAAAAACGTAAGTGTCTTTCCGTTGATGATGCTTTCAATCATCGAAGGCAGCCCCGCAAAAACAAAGGCTATATCAAGGTCTTCGCCGATAACCTGCTGAATCGCAATGGAGAGCGTTCGGACCTCATCGAGCTCTGCGTCTTGAACCTCGTCGAGAGTGATGAGCAGGCCATTTTCATTCTTGGATATTGTCTGTCTCATGGCGTCGCGTAGCGATGGACCGATTCGCTCAATGTCTATGCTGCCGATGGATATGCCAGCTACGGTGGGCTCAAATCTGGCGTGTTTGGCCTGGAATTTGGGCTGCAGCTGTTCGAGAATGCGTTGGCAAAGTCCCTCGGTTGCGACCTCTTTTATGACCGTCCAGCCACGGCTTTGCGCCAAACGTGAGCACTCGTCAAGGAGGACCGTCTTGCCCGTTCCACGGACGCCGGCTATGCGCATTAGGCGCCCCGGGGCACCAGGCCCGTTGACGAGGCCCTCATTGAATTCTTCGAGCACATCTTCGCGGCCGATAATCGTGGGAGGTGTTTTACCTGCTGTGGGCTTAAAAGGGTTTGTTTGCATGTGAGCCACCTTTGCTCAAGATATAGCAAGATATAGCAAAGTATAGCAAGATATAGCAAAGTATAGTGAGATATAGCAACGTATAGCGCTGTTCGCGGGTTCTTACGGTGGTGCTATTTTCCGAATGCCGCGCGGATAAAGCGCTGGGCGAACAGCTTGTTGGCGACGTTGATGACATGGCCCAGGAACAGTGCCGAGATGGCGGTCGTGACGCCAAAGCCGCCCAGGTTGTACATAAAGATCAGCGACAACGCGAGCGAGGCGGCGACATGTGAGCAGTCAAACACGACTTTTACGTCACCAAAGCGGCGTTTAAGCTTTTCGGCAATGACTTGCACCAAGCCGTCGGGCGCGTTGGGGACAACGCCCATGTTGACGACGAGACTTACGCCAAATGCGGTGACAGCGAGGGAGAGCAGCATGGTCGCAATCTGTGTGGGGAGTGCCGTGGGATGCAGTGGGTTGACCGCCATGAAGAGGTCGGTCAAGCCGCCAATCAGCGTTGAGAAGAACAACTCGAGCAGGATGCGCGGCTGGAACTCGCTTCGCAAGATGGCTAATTGCGCCACGATGTAGGCGACGTAGGTTGCGGTGATCCAAAAGCCGAGCGTCTTGCCAGTGAGCATGGATAGGGTTGTGGCAAAGCACGTGAGCGCGGCGACGCCCAGGCCGGATGCCGTCTGGAGACTCATACCGAGTGCCAGTACTGCAACGCCCGCAAGATACATCAGCATTCTGATGACGGTATGGCACCAGTCGATGTTCTCGCCATGCATGATGATGAGCGGTCGCATGTTGCTACCCGTCCTTTCGGTTGTGTGAAAAAGCTGACCCGGGCCGGCAAAAGAGGGTTATCGGAGGCACTGCTGCAAAAGCAGAAAAGCCGGCCCCACGGTCAGTCGTCTAGGAAGTGTCTCGCTGTGCCGGAATGGGACTAAAGGTCCAACGAGACGGGAAGAAAGCAAATGGCATTGCGTGGGCGATAAGATGCCAAGATGGTAGGGTGTGTCTTAGCATCCTATTGCCCACGCTCAACGAAATCGGTTTCGTTTGAGCCTAAGTATACGCACGGGATTTTATTTGCGAAGAGAAAAACAATAAAAAGGTGAACGTTCACCTAATCGCAACAACTCGTTGGCTGTAGTTGCGGTGGAATAGTTCTTGTTTTTGCTGCTGAAGGCCTTGAAAAGGAACTATTCCACCGCAACTTATTATGGGGCGGGGGATGCGATAGTAT
>CAUBTS010000078.1 GCA_958438955.1 uncultured Collinsella sp. | reverse complement strand
GGGTTCATGCACACGGCGCCGCCAAAGACAAACAGGCAGACCGAGATGCCAAAAGACCAGGTGGTGATGGCAAACATGTGGCCGGAGCCCTGATACTTGGTGCCCTTAAGCACGGTATCGCAGTGCACGCCCACGCCAAAGATGATCATGAGGGCCGTTGCGCCGAATTCACAGAGGAGTTTGGTAAGCATAAAACCTTATCTTTCTTGTCGGTTATAAACGATTCGTTTGGGCCACGCACTAGTGCTGCGCGACGACAACGCCCAGGCCATCGGGGATGACAGCAACCTTGGCATCGGCACCTTTCATCTCAAAGGCGAGCTTGAGCGCCTCCTCGAGGGTGTTGACCGGCGTCATGTGCATATCCTTGAGCATCTGGTGATCGCACAAGTCGGTGACCATGATCACAGGGTGATGTGCCAGGATGCGGGCAAAGATCTGACTCGTCCACTGGTCGGGCAGGGTCTCGTCCTTAGGACGGTCGATGCAGGCACGCTCAAACTCTGCCGGATCGTTGTCGGCGATGTTGTGATAGAAGCCCTCGCCACCGTGACCGTCGGCGCAACCGGCGACATCGATGATCACGCCGCCCTCGGGAAGTGTGGCCTCGGCAGCGCACATGCCCTTTACGGCCTGGTAGATGTTCTGGTCGAGCGGGTAGCCGCCGTTGGTGGTGATGGCAATCTCGCACTCGACGGGCTCAACGCCGGCAAGGCTCTTCACGAACTCGCAGCCAGCCTCGTGCGCCTTGTGGATGTCGCCGGCAAAGGAGCCGATGACCTCATGCTTGCCGTTGAGCACCACGTTAAGCACAAAGGCAAGGTGAGCCATCTCGGCAGCGGCAAACATGTCCTCGCTCACGTGGTTGTGGCACAGGTTGCCGGCACGCGAGTGGGAATCGTTCACAAACTGGCCGTTGTGGTTGTACATGATGGTCTTGTAACTGGCGATGCCGGGCAGGACGGACTTGCGGCTGCCAGAAAAACCGGCAAAGAAGTGCGGTTCAATGAAGCCCTCGGCAAGCAGCAGATCGCAATCGGCGGCAATCTTGTTGATGATGCACTCGCCGCCAGAAGGCAGGGTGCCGATCTTTTTCATCATGCTGTCGTCAGTCGCGACGTGCATAACGATTTCCTCGTTGGCAACGATTTCCTCGCCATACTTGTTGACGAGTTCCTCGTGTGTCGACGGACGGTGCATACCCGTAGCAACCAAAATACGCACGCGAGCCTCGGGCGCAGCGGAATGGATGTGATGCAGCAGAATAGGCATCGTCACACGCGAGGGAACGGGACGCGTATGATCGGAGCTAATGATGACAATATCCTTCTTGCCAGCACAAAGCTCCTCGAGCGAAGGCGAGCCATAAGGGTTGGCAAGCGACTCCTCTACCAGCTCTTCCTGCGACTTTGTAGTCTTAAACTCGTTTTGATGACCTTCCATCACACCCGCGAAGTTCTTATCCTCGAGCTCCAGATGCAACGTCTTGTGGTCAAACGGCAGTTCACATTCAAACAATGACGAGCGCCCTCTTCCTTTCAACTGACACACTAGATAAACCGTTGGAAGGATACGCCGCTCACCGAAAAACACCACCGTCCACCGACTCATTAACACAACGTTCATATTTGACCCACAACAAAACGGCCGCGACCCCAAACGGAACCGCAGCCGCCTGTAAAAGACACGATGGACAGGATGGCTTTAACAGCGCCGAGACAAACATCGGTCCTGTGGCACGCGCATGTAAGCTATCTTGCATAAATTCGTCAATAAGCTGCATAGAATGACGCCTGGGTTTCGAACCGTAACAGGGTAGTACCCTCCGGAGCGTGCATTTTTGCGAGTATTCAGCATCGCGAGATAAGATTTTGGTGTCAAAAGTCTTTCAAAAAGTAGATAGTCCTCATGACTCGACCCATCTGGATAGCATGCGGCGAGAAACCAGCCATATATGATCGTCGCCAAAGCCCAATCGTCGTGCAAAAGCATCAACAGGGGCCGCAAACGTCACCCATAGCCTTATGCACCAATCTTTGGCTGCTGAAAACTCCGTTTTTTGCACGTCGCCCCAAGCACCACCCTCACCCAGCGGCTGATCCGCCGAAAATCGAGGACGAAAGGACCCGATGGGTTTCCCTCTGAATGCATTCCGCAGCACGAAGCCCCCTTATCCACAGCTCCGAAGGAGCAGGATAAGGGGGCTTCAAGTGTGAGGACGCATTCAGAGGGAAACCCATCGGGTCCCGGTGAGAGCCACAGGGCTATCGATTACCCCGTGTTCTGCAATCCTGCCGAGACGCCGGTCACAGTCGAAAGAATCAGGCTCATGTACTCGGCCTTTTTCTCCTCGGCCATCTCGTCCTGGTTCATACGCACCTCGCGAAGGGCGCGGACCTGGGCAATGGACAGAGCGTCGACATAGGGGTTACGCACGCGAACGGCGCAGCCGAGCACGCGACGACGCTGCAGCGGCCACTCGTCACCGACGATGGCAAGGACCCACTTACGCGTGAGCTGCATCTCGGTGAAGACCTTCTCGGACAGATCTTGGCGATCGCCCAGGTGCAGATACATCTTGGCGATGCGCTGGTCGGTCTTGGCGATCGACATCTCGATGTTGTCGATAAAGGTGCGGAAGAACGGCCACTCCTGGTAGGCAGCCTTGAGCTGGTCAAGGTCGCCCAGCTGCTCGCAGGCGGTGCCCAGGCCATACCAAGCGGCCAAGTTAATGCGCGCCTGGCTCCAGCTGAAGATCCACGGAATGGTACGAAGGTCATCGAGCGACTTGGCGCCCAGGCCGCGTTTGGCGGGACGCGAGCCGATCGGCAGCAAGCCGACCTCGGTCAGCGGCGTCACGGTCGAGAACCACGGTGTAAAGTCCTCGGTGTTCAGCAGGTCCAGATAGCGCTCGTGGCTTGCGGCGTTGAGCTTCTCGGCCATATCCCAGAACTTCTGCGTGGTCTCGGTGTTGGTCTTCTCGACACTCGGGGCCGACTGCAAAAGCGTTGCGGCGGCAACGGACTCAACATGACGCTGAGCCAGCGTGCGGTTGCCGTAACGGGCAAAGATGACCTCGCCCTGCTCGGTGAGCTTAAAGAAGCAGTTGACCGAACCCTTGGGCTGCGCCAGCACGGCTTTGTTGGCCGGGCCGCCGCCACGGCCAACGGCACCGCCGCGACCGTGCATGAGCACCAGGTCGATATCGTTCTTCTCGGCCCACTTGGCAATGCGCTCCTGCGCGGAATGCAGCGCGAGCATGGCCGTGGTAGGACCAGCGTCCTTGGAGGAGTCGGAATAGCCCAGCATAACCTCCATGCGGCGGTTGGTCTGGGCAAGACGCTTCTGTACCACGGGCAGCGTAAGCATCTGGTCGAGCACGTCGACACAGCCCTCGAGGTCCTCGAGCTGCTCGAACAGCGGAATCACATCGAGCTCGGGGACATCCTCCTCGTGTGCGAAGGACAGGTGGGCCAGCTCGAAGACGTCAGCCACATGCTGGGCGCTCTTGGTAAACGAGATGATGTAGCGGTGCGCCATCTTCTTGCCGTAGCGCTTTTGGATGGAGCCGATAGCACGGAAGGTATCGATGACTTCGCGCGTCATGGGCTGCAGGTCGCCATGAATACCGTTCTCGTGGATATCCTTAAGGGCGCGGGCGTGCACCACGGAGTGCTGACGGAACTCCATCTCGACCATATGGAAGCCGAAGGACTCGACCTGCCAGATGATGGTCTGGACCGGGCCGTAGGCAGCACGGACGGCACCGCAGGCGGCCAGCGAGCGCTGGACGACGCGCAGGTCCTCCAGGAACTCATCGGCGCTGTGGTACATGGTGTCGGTGATACGGCGCACGGTGGCGTTCAGACGGTCGGCCATGACGAGCATGACGGCGCGATGCGGCTCGTGCTCGGAGATCAGCTCGGCGCGGGCCGTGTACCGAGGGCTCATCTCGACCTGATGGTTCCACAGGTTGATGAGCTCGGCAGACGGCTTGCTGTAGGTGGCCTCGAGCGTGAGGTTGCGGCCGATGCGGCGGCACTTGTCCTCGAGCTTGAGCACCATGTGGGTGAAGTACTTGGCGGCGACCTCACGGCTCACCTTGGCGGTGACGTTGGGGTTACCGTCGCGGTCGGAACCGATCCAGCTGCCGGGATGGAAGAACGCCGGGCACAGCGGCGGCACGGTGCCGGCCTTGTCGCCCAGCACCCAGTCGTCAAAACGACGATAGATAACGGGGATGACGTCGAACAGCGTGTTATCGAAGATGTCGATGATGGTATCGGCTTCCTCGACCGGCGTGGGCTTCTTGAGCGCGATGGGGCTCGTACGCACCAGGGCGTCGATCTCCTGCAGCATATGGCGCTCGTTCTCCACCAGGTCGGAGCCGCCCAGACGCGGACGCTCCTCCAGCAGGTTGGAGATACGGCGAATCTTGCCCTCGACGGCCTTACGACGGGCCTCGGTGGGATGCGCGGTAAAGACGGGATGGAACTCAAGCTTGCCGAGCAGCTCGTTGGCGCCCTCGACGCCCAGCTCATTCACCAGCTGGTGATAGGCGACGGTGAGCTCGTTGGCGGGATCGACCTCGGTATCGGTCGACGCACCAGCCTCGCGCTCGCGCAGCTGCGCCACACGGTAATTCTCCTCCGACAGGTTTGCCAGGTGGAAGAAGCTCGTAAAGGCGCGGACGATAACCTGCTGCTTATCGAGCGGCAGGCTGTCAATCAAATCGACGACTTCGCGAAACGCCACGGCGGTGGGCTCGTCGGCAGTGGGCACGCCCTGTTCGTCAACGGACTCGTCGGCAGCGCGGCTACCGGGGTTGCCAGCATTGGCCACAATCTCGGCTGTCAAAATCTTGTCAAACAGGTCCGCGATCTCGGGATCATACTCGCTAAGCACACGACGTTCCAGGCGCAGGAACAGCGCCAGATTATCGCGCAGCTCCTCGGGGATCTCGATCTCGGCGAGACGCTCCCTGGACTCGGCATTCGAGCCGATTCGGTTAACGAGGCGGTTGACCACGGCAGCGACGCGCGCCGCGGCTTCGGGTACAGACTGGTTGCTTAGGTTCTCAGCCACGTTTCCTCCCATTCCTCCTTCTATGCACGTAACATGCGGTATTCATTATAGGCGCTTGAGAAATACTTTCGACACTGATTGCGCTTTACCACACAAAAGTATTTTCTGCATTGCAAGGGTTTTTGCCCTAAATGGTCGTATTTCTCGGTGGACGGCATACACAAACGGGGGCATTCCGCATAAATGCGAAACACCCCCGTAACAATCGCTCGCCGCGAGCGGGACGTGTTAGCGGGTCCGCAGCTCAAAAAGATGCACTACAGGCGCTCGCGAACCGCCTCGACGACGTTGGCCAGATCGGCAAGGACCTCTTCGTGGCTCTCCATGTCGCGCACCTTGACCTTGCCGGCGGCAAGCTCGTCGCCGCCCAAGACCAGGATGAGCTTGGCGCCCACCTTATCGGCCTGCTTAAACTGGGCTTTGAGCGAACGGCCCTGATAGTCGGCCTCGGTCACGATGCCTGCGGCGCGAAGCTGCTGCGTAATGGTAAAGACGTTCTGGCGCAGCTCCTTGCCGGCATTGGCGACATAGACGCACGGGGCCTCCTCGGCACCCAGATCGCTGCCAAAGGCCTGCAGGGCCAGCAGGGCGCGCTCAAAACCGACAGCAAAGCCGACGCCCGCCGTGGGCTTGCCACCCTCGAGCTCGACCAGGCCGTCATAGCGGCCGCCGCCGCCGATGGAGCCGACGCCGGCGCCAGGGGCCTCGACCTCAAAGACAGTACGGGTGTAGTAGTCCAGGCCGCGCACCAAGGTGGGATCCTCGACATACTCGATACCGGCGGCATCCAGATAGCGCTTGACCTGCTCGTAGTGCTCGCGGCACTCGTCGCACAGGTTGTCACCCATCAGCGGAGCCTCGGCCATGATCTCGCGGCAGTGGTCGTTCTTGCAGTCGAAGGCACGCAGCGGGTTGAGCTCGGCGCGCTCGCGGCACTCGTCGCACATCTCGTCGGCGTGATCGAGGATAAACTGCTTGACCTGCTCGCGGTATGCCGGACGGCACTGGGCGTCGCCCATCGAGTTGATGAGCAGACGAAGCTTGGAAAGATCGAAGCCCAGGCGCTTGTAGAACTCCATGAGCATGATGATGCACTCGGCGTCGGCTGCCGGATCGGGAGCGCCGAGCCACTCGATGCCCACCTGGTGGAACTGGCGCAGACGACCCTTCTGGGGACGCTCGCCACGGAACATGGCCTCGGCGTAGTAGGCCTTAAACGGCGTGGAGCCCTGGGGCACCAGGTTGTTCTCCACGACGGCGCGCACCACACCGGCCGTGCCCTCGGGGCGAAGCGCCAAGCGCTGCTTGGGCTTGAGCTTGGTATCGGTACCCTCGGTAAAGACGCGCTCCAGGTTGGCGCCGCTAAACACGCGGAACATTTCCTTGCGCACGACGTCGGTCGACTGGCCGATACCGTGGACAAACACGTCCACCTGCTCGATCGCGGGCGTCTCGATGGGCTTAAAACCAAACGGCTCGAACACGCCGGCCGCAATCTGCTGCATCTTTTGCCAGGCGCGCATCTCGGCGCCGATAAGGTCGCGGGTTCCCTCCGCCTTCTGTGCCTGCATGGGCAAACACCTTTCTTTTGTATCGCGTCATAGTTAGTGGACATTATACGGCACAAAAGCAAAACGCGGCGGCGCGTCTGACCGAACGAGGGTATGGGGACTCGTTCGGCCAGACGCACCGCCGCTGTTTGGGATCCGTTTTCCTCCGTCCCCTTCGGATTACGTGATCTGTTGGGGACGGAGGAAAACGGATCATTTCGTAGGCCCGTGGCCGCCTTGGAAACCGAATGATGGTACGAGCATCCATTCGGCTTCCAGGGCAGCCACGGACAGAACGGGGCGAACAGCAAAGAGCGACGGACGTCTACTCCCCCGCCACGCTCGCGCGCAGCTTGGCGGCGATGGGCTCGGATGCCAGCAGGAACACGAGCATGACCACGGAGCACGCCAGGCACACAATCCAGGTGCTCGCAAAGGAGCCCGTGGCATCGAACAGCACGCCCGAGACGATGGCGCCCACGGTGCCCAAGATTGCCTTGAAAGACAAGGGCATAGGCCTTACGGCCATGCCCGCAGGCTTGAAAGGCAAGGTTGGGTGCTACCGGTGGTCGGCGATATAGCCCAAAGCGACGGCGGTATAGGCCGCGGCACCGAGCGGCAGCTCGGCATCGTTAAAACGTGCCTTGGGATGGTGCTGGGCAAAGTGTTCGTCCGTGTCGGTTACGGCCGCGCCCACGGTAAAGTACGCACTCGGAATCTCGCTCGAGATAAGCGCGAAGTCCTCACTCGCCATGGCATGGAAAAGCGGCAAGAAAGCCGCCTTGGGCAGCACTGCGCCCACGTAGCCAAGCGACGCCTGAGTCATATCGCTGTCGAGTACAAGCGGCGGAACATCCGAAAGTGTCTCGATGGTCGCCGGCGTACGATAGGTCGCGGCAACGCCGTTAACGACCTCCGCGATGCGGGTCTTGAGGTGAGCCATGAGCTCAACATCAAAGCCGCGCAGCGTTCCCTCGAGCACGCAGGTGTCGGGGATGACGTTGGCCGCCAAGCCGCCAGCAAACTTACCAACGGTAAGTGCGACTTCCTTGGCCGCCGGCACCTCGCGGGAGATAAGCTCCTGGAGCGCCAGATGCACATGCACGCCTGCCGTGATGGGGTCGATGCAGATCTCGGGGCTCGAGCCATGGCCGCCCTTGCCCTGGAGCGTGATACGGAAACCGTACACGCCCGAGAGCGCCGGGCTGCCGTAGAGCACCAGGCCAAGCGGCGACTGGCTGTTGACATGCATGGCAAAGGCCGCCTGAGGGCGCGGGTTCTCGAGCAAGCCGTCGGCGATAGCGGCGCGGGCGCCCTCGAAGGTCTCCTCGCCCGGCTGGAACAGCAGTTTGACGGTGGCATTGGCGTCGATGAGCTCGGCCTCGCGGGCCTTGAGCAGGCGCGCCGCACCAAGCAGGGCCGTCGCGTGCATATCGTGACCGCAAGCATGCATGCAGCCATTGGTGGATGCAAAGGGCTCGCCGGATTCCTCGACAACGGGCAGGGCATCCATATCGCCTCGGAGCATGACGACCGTTCCGGCCCGCTCGTCCTTGCACGTGCCATTGCCCTGAGCGGCCGCGGCCGCACCGGCACCGATCAGGCCAACGACGCAGGAACCGTCGACGAGCGTGGCAAACGGGATGTCCATCTCGGCCAGGCGCGCTTGGATATACGCAGAGGTCTGCGGGAGGTCGTTACCAAGTTCGGGCGTCCGATGCAGATCGTGACGCCATGCGGCAAGCTCATCGGCAAAAGTTTGAGCCTCTTTGACCAGACTGTCGCCAATGGCGGCTTGCGCCACCGCGGTGGCCTTGGGCGCTGATTGCGGTTGAAGATCGGACAGTGCTGGTGCCATAGATGCCCTCCAGTAACGTTTTTGCAGCACGCACTTTGATAGCGTAAAGTGCAAGGTATAACTGTAAGGGCATAACATAAAAAATGCCGCCCTGGGAGGGCGGCGCAACAAGTTGTTTACAATTGCGGGTGTGATTTTCGGCGCAAGAAATCGAAATGCGTCTCGCTCAAGATAATCGACAGGAAGATGAGCGCGAAACCGGCAAGCAGGCGCGAGGTGAGCGCCTCCCCCATCAGCAGCACCGAGAACAGCACACCCGAAGGCGACTCCATCGAAAGGAGCAGTGAGCCCGTCGAGGCCGAGACATGCGCCAGGCCGACGTTTTGGATGAGCAGAGCCGCGCATGTGCAACCAACCGAGAGAAACGCCATCGCGCTGATAAAGCTCGGCGTCCACACGGACAGAGGCGCTTGGGTCTCGAATAGCAGCGACGTTGCCAGGCTCAGCACGCCGTTGCCCACAAACATCCAAAACGTGATGACGTTGATGTCCATTTTGCGACCGTACTTGGCAGTCACCGCCATCTGGATGGCGAAAAAGACCGCACCCGCCAGCGTAATGACATCACCGATGTTGAATTCAACGCTATCGAGCGCCACCAAGCCAATGCCCGCCAAGCACAGCAGCGCCGCGCCCAGGTTATAGCGGGTGAGTTTTTCGCCGCTCAGAAAATAGCTCGCGAACGGCACAACGATGCAATACGTGCCCGTCAAAAAAGCATTCTTGCCCGCCGTGGTGTGCGCCAGACCGACTGTCTGCAGGGCGTAGGCGGCCCACATAAGTGCGCCCATGCCAAGTCCGACGATAAGGTTGCGGGCGTTGAGGTGCGCGATGATGCGCTTGTGGAAGATGAAAAACATGACCAACGCCGCAGGCAGAAAGCGCACGTAGAGCAGTTCGAACACCGGAATGGTGTCGAGCGCGTCCTTCATGGTCGTAAAGGAGTAGCCCCAGACGACTGCCACCGAAAGCAGCAGGACTTTCCAGAACAGCGGCGAGCGAGCGCCGGCGCCGCGGGAGGTGCCGCCCGCGCCCAGGTCCTCGCGAGCAACAGGGCTATCGGGCATCATTTCGATATTGTCAGTGGCATGCTGGGCCATAGGGCATCCTCGCGCTCAATCTGGGCGTGGTGTCCGCACGCGCATGGCTGCGTGCCGCCTCATGGTCAAATAAAAGCAGGGCGCACCGGACCCCCGGCACGCCCCGCTACTGTAGCAACAACCAAGCAGCCCGTGCAATTCACTACGCTAAAGCATCGGGTTGGAAGATCTCGATGTTCCGACGGCGTTTACGTTGCTGAACTAAATCAATTTGGTTGACTCCAGTTTTTCGATGATCCAGTCGTTGGCTTTGATGACCGGGCGGCGGAAGA